>PBWO01000001.1 GCA_002727275.1 Methanobacteriota archaeon | reverse complement strand
AATCGGAACATCGCGAGTCAGTAGGATGGACCTAGTGGAGAAGGTCAAAGACCTCTCACAGTAGCGCTAGTCTGTGAGAGTCGTAACTTGGAACCTCAATGGCATCAGAGCCGCGCACCGCAAGGGTCTGAGCGACTTCACCAAACGCATCGACGCAGATGTATGGNTGTTCCAAGAAGTCAGAGCACTGCCNGAGCAAATGCCNGAAGAGTGGCAACCTCCAGAAGGGCACGATGTAATCTGGCANCCAGCTCAGAAGAAGGGNTACTCGGGNGTNATGACTTGCTCTAGAGTAGGNCTCAGCGAGATTGGCCGAGGNATAGATACCGAACTTGACGACNTCCGTGATCCCGATGGGAGAGTATTACACACCAAGCANGGCAATCTTCACTGCGTCAACATGTACCTNCCGAACGGCTCATCCAACTCTGANCGTCAGACATACAAGGACAGGTGGATCGAGGACATGCTAGTCTGGTCGAAGCAATTCATAGANTCAGACGAGCCGGCTTTACTTTGCGGAGACCTCAACATTGCNCATCAGGAAGACGACATCTGGAACCCGTCTGGTAATCGNAAGACNTCCGGGTTCCTCGACCATGAGAGAGAATGGTTCACCCGGCTTCTCGACTTCGGTTGGCATGACCTGCTGAGGATTCACGTGGGGCAGCAGAAAGGACCCTACACATGGTGGTCTAATCGTGGTAGGGCCAGAGAGTTAGACCGCGGCTGGAGAATAGATTATGTTCTCGCAAATGACGCTGCCAAATCTCTGTTCAAGTCAGCCGAGGTACTCAGGGAAGGAGGGTTGGTTGTATCTGACCACGCACCCCTGATCGTCGATTTAGATTTGTAATCCGCTCCCTACGGGAGCGGTTTTTCCGNAAATGCTGGAATACAGCATCTTTCAAGTGATGAAGTAGTAGCGAGGCCGCATGGCGGATACGCTGGAGGACAGGCTAGCCAGAATCCTCCCCGGCGGTAGGGGAGTCTGGATACCCATGGACCACGGTGTTTCCAACTATCCAGAACAAGGTCTTCAGGACATGGACTCGATAGTTCAGAGCGTCATTGCAGGAGGTGCTGATGCTATTGTACTCCACAAGGGCGCGCTCACTCATCACGCAGATAATTCAGGATGGCACGGCTTTGTCTGTCATGTTTCAGCTTCTACTGTCCACGGTGGAGACAGAGGCCAACACAAGGCCAGTGTCGCAACTGCAGAAGAGAGCTGGCAGCGCGGAGCCATGGGAGTCTCCGGTCAAGTAAATCTCGGTGATGATGCTGAGAAAGAGATGATTGAATCACTAGGTAGGCTAACCACCGAGGCATTTCCTCTCGCAATGCCAGTGCTAGGCATGGTTTATCCTCGCGGCCCCAACCTNAATGTCTCTGAGGGAGACTCTACCAAAGGAGTCGCCCATGCAGCCCGTCTGGCATGGGAACTGGGATGTGATGTTGTCAAGGTGCCTTGGACCGGTTCGGTCAAGTCATTCAGAGAAGTCACTCAGGCAGTCCCGATTCCGGTGTTGATTGCAGGTGGACCATCAGGAGCGAACTTCCTCGATACTCTCCAAACTGTAGAGGACTCAATCACTGCTGGCGGGTCAGGAGTCTGCATGGGTAGACAGGTCTTCGCAAGTGATGATCCCCAGTCTCGTGTCGCTGCACTTCGAGCGGTTATTCATGATGGAATATCTGCTACAAAGGCATCAGAGATGCTTGGAGGCAAGTAATGGAAATCTGGCTCGACGCCTCCGAAATCGACTCTTCGAGAAACCCCGAAGGAGTCAGCAGAGTCTGGTCAGGAAGCGCCCCAGATGTCGCCGAGGTCGCTATAGACGACCATCGTGGACAAGATGAGGCAATCTCATTGATTGGATCTGTGCCTTGGATTTTGGTCAGATGCTCTGACTGGACGATGATACCTCTCGAGAACATTGTCGCAACCGCCGCTGGAAGCGGAACAAAAGTAGCCTCGGCGATTTCACTTGAGATTGACCTCAATGGGGCAGCGCATTCTCTGCAGCACGGAGTAGATGCAGTTTTACTTCCTCCTGAGCAAGGTAATGAGTCGCTTTGGGCAGCAGCAAGGGAGATATCTACAGAGGCCGATGAATCCAATGAAACAGTCGAAGCCCCACGGCTCGTCAC
Organism: Methanobacteriota archaeon; assembly: GCA_002727275.1. GTDB lineage: Archaea > Thermoplasmatota > Poseidoniia > Poseidoniales > Thalassarchaeaceae > Thalassarchaeum. Next base: position 35,847 of record PBWO01000001.1, on the reverse strand, counting down.
TGCAGTAATCCTGTCAGTTGAGTCGGCAGGAGTGGGAGAGAGAGTTTGCGTGGACCTGATTGAACGACTCTCACCGGGAGAAGGGATGGCAATAGGCTCCTCTGCCAGTTCGCTATGCTTAGTTCACGGAGAGACAATTCCTTCTGAGTATGTCCCCTCAAGGCCATTCAGGGTAAATGCAGGAGCGATTCACGCCTATGTCTTGATGGCCGACAACTCCACAAAATATCTCAGCGAACTTGAGCCTGGTGACGAGGTAGCAGTACTATCGAGTGACGGCTCAAAACGAGGAGCCATAATTGGTAGGCTCAAGGTCGAGCGTAGACCTTTCATCATGCTCAGATTTTCCACTCCTANGAGTGAAGGCCAAATCATGCTCCAACAGGCCGAGACAGCTCGCCTAATTTCGACCTCTAGCGAGACCGTTCCGGTCACTAGTATCGAAGAAGGCGCGAAAATCCTCGCCCTCAATGAGGCCAGCATGAGGCATATTGGCCANGCCGTTGCCGGGGAGGTTACTGAGAGATGAAGTTACTAGCGACAGGAACTGCCAATGGTGGAATTTCCGTACTACATGCAGCAGGCCTTGGGAAAGGTTGCTCAGCAGGTATCGAACTTCGATGCGAGGCCAGACTAGTTGAAGGAGCAAACTCGAACAGAGACNACCATGGATTGCTAGAAGCAGTAATGCAAGTCTGGGTCGAGTCTGGTTACCCTCGATTCGATGGGGTCGGGTGGGAGATTGACAGCAAGATTCCGGTAGGACAGGGCCTCAAGTCCAGTGCAGCAGTAGCGTGTGCTGCACTCAAGGCTCTAGACCAAGCGGCTTGGACAGGGTTGAGTGATTATGAGATAGTCGACATGGCTGTAGAGTCTCAGAGAAGAGCGAGATGCACGATTACTGGAAGTATGGATGATGCTTGGGCGGCCATCTGTGATGGTTGGAAACTAGTCGACCCATTTGTCCCATCCAGAGAGTCAGTACTAATGGAAGGNGATATCGAAGATGACCTAGAGGTNCTGATCGGTCTGAGGGGNCCCAGAGTCGCCTCTATAGATTCGTTCGACTTTGAATCTCAGAGCAAACTGTTTGAGAGAGCATTGGCTTCTCTGTCCAACGGTTCAGTACTATCTGCAATATCGACCAATGGCATGGCAGTCTCTGCAGCCATGACTGATGACGAATCTCTCAGACTATGCAACTCTCTGATTTTCAGAGGGGCCCTAGCTGCCGGTATCAGCGGATCGGGTCCAGCGGTTGCTGCAATATGTCAAGGCGACTCGNAAGGCGTCGCTGAGATTTTAGAGAACTCATGTGAGAGAGTGATCAAAACTCAATTTGCAAGCCAAATAGAGGTCGAGGAGGAGGCAGACAGATGGGGATGACATTGGGTGAAAATCTCAAAGTGACTTTATTCGGCGAGAGTCATGGCGCTTGCGTCGGTGCTCTGGTCGAGGGTATCCCAGCCGGAACTCCGATAGATGAGGCGGAATTGAACCGTGCCATTGCAAACAGACGTCCTGGCAGAAAGGGAATGTCGGCTAGGTCAGAATCGGACCAGTGCGAAGTGCTCTCTGGAGTGTATGATGGAAAGGCCACAGGATGGCCAATACTCATGCTTACTCGAAACTCGGATGCTAAACCGTCTGACTACTCGTTCCTTCCGGACCAACCACGCCCGGGCCATGCCGACATGGTGGAGAGCATACGCTCGAATGGATCTAACGACCCCAGAGGGGGAGGTTCCCAATCAGCCCGCCTGACCTATGGCTTGGTCACCGCAGGAAGTCAGGTCAAGTTTCTGTTAGACCAAGCAGGCTGGCATTGTAATGCGCATTTGCATAGCGTTGGAGATATTGTCGCTAGGCCACTCTTTGAGTTAGAGAAGGGTGCCGAAATGAAACCTTCTTCAGATATGGTGAGGCTAAATTGTAAGGATCCCGAAGCTGCAAGAGAGATGTCTGAGATAATCGAATCAGTTCGCATGGACGCCGACTCAATCGGATCATGTGTTGAGATTCTTATCACAGGTCTACCTATTGGCTTGGGAGAACCTTGGTTCGATGGAATTGAACCCGCACTCGCACGCGGCTTGATGGCGATTCCCGGCGCTCGTGCAGTTGAGTTTTCTCAAGGAGCAAAAGCCTCCAGAATGAGGGGCTCGGAGCACAACGATAACTGGATTCCAGGTGCTGATGGGCCAGAATTGGAAGGTTCTGATTCTGCTAGCGCAGATGGGGCAATTGGTGGAATTTCTACCGGTGCTCCAATCAGTGTCATAGTCCACTTCAAGCCACCCAGTAGTATTCCTCGCGAGCAGATGACCCTGCATCTACCTAGCAACGAGGTCATACCTCTGAAGGTAGGGGGCAGACACGACCCGGTAATCGGCCCTAGNGCAGNTCCTGTGGCCGAGGCAGTAGCTATGCTGGTCCTTGCCGATTTGGGAATAACTGCAGAATTACTAAGCCCGCCCTAATCAGGCGTTCTTTTCTTGCATCTGCTGTATTCTCAAAGGTAGGTTGATTGCGAACATTGCAGCGATGATTGTGAACACCATGACAGTACCTAGGGCGACTCCGTACACACTGGTCAACTCCACACTTTCTCGAAGCCGATGAGCTGCTACGTCATCAAACAGGCCTACTATGGCTGGAATAATCAGATTTATCGTCAGAGTCAGTAATGCCACTAATCCAGCGACTGCTGGAGTAATCATTAGTGATCTGTAGTACTTACTCGTAATCTTCGTGACCTGCATGACGTATACCTCGCCAGTCCTTATCGAAGTATCAAGCATTGAGAATCTGATTATTCCACTTGTTAATTCGATGTACATTACTAGGAAGACGGCGTAGAGGAGTAGTAGGACCTTCTGTGAAAGTTCACTATCTGGTAGCAAATCCAAACCGAAATCGACCTTACTACCTGCGAATCTGAGTGTTACAACAATCAGCAAAGCGTATGAGATTATGATCGCCCTNTGGTCTCTCTGAGTAATCCCAAAAATACCCGATATTAGGCCCCCAATCATCAGAACAAGATGTATTATTCCTCCAGCCGAGGGCATGCCCAATGAATTAGCCACTGAGAACCATGCAGTTCCACTAACTGGAGTGACCATAAATGTCAACATGCCAAGAGCAACTAAATTCACAGTAGCGAGTTGCTGCAAAGAGGATACCATTCTATCGGGAGGCAGGAACTTAGTCGTACTGACAATTGGCCCTCCGAAGAATGATTCGATTACAGTTGGGACATGGACTTCAGGAATTGCATCCTTTGGAATCTCAGTACTGGACTTCAGCCTTCCCGCTGCCTTCTTTCTACTAGGGGCGGCCGAGCGAACCTTCTTCCCTTCATACAGATGGGATGTATCTCCACCACCATCGGTTTCAACTTCATCGGCCATTTATTCTCCTCCTAGAATCCCCTCGCACCAGCTAGTGCAGTATTGAGCAACATATCTGGTTCCCAGTCCATTACGAAGGCACCTAGNCCTCGTAATTCACTAAGCAGAATGTCGCGCTCAGTCTTGAGGACCTCATACCCAGTTCTGTCAAGTCTCCGCGCATCGAACTCGAACTCAAGACTACTCGGAGAGAGTATAGTGACATCGAAGTTCCTAGAGCGTAGATCCCTGACTGCATTTACAACTGTAGGATCATCTTCCAGTGGGCTGAGGATGATAACCGGACTCCCTCTGTTAATGTGAGGCATGATTCGGTCTGTGACAATCTTGAGCGGAGTATTTCCCTTTGCCATTGCTCCGGCAAGCTTGGTCAGAAGAACGAACAACTGCTTCTTACCGGTATCTCTGTCGACTGATACAATTTCGTCACCATAGGTCACCAAGCCGACTGAATCTCTTCGTGATAGGAAGTATTGGGAAAGGCTGGCCGCGGCTCTTGTGCTGTAAACCAGAGAATTCCGACTGACCGGGCCGGTTTCAGAAATTGCTCTACTATCGACAATCATAATGATGTCACTTACAGCATCTCGCTCGTACTCATTAACCATCATCTTGCCAGCGCTTCTTGCCGTGGCATTCCAGTTGACCTTCTTCATCGGGTCNCCGGGAATGTATTCTCTGAGGTTATAGAAGTTTGAACCCTCACCGGGATTTCTGATATTGACGGCTCCGGTGAAAATCTTCGGAACCCTACTCTTAATCATCGCATCCTTGATATCCTCCATCTTCGGGAACACAAGGAAATCATCGTAGAGATTCAANTCGCGCTCGTTGTGGAATAGTCCGAATGGATCTTGAACTCTGATGCAAACAGGGCCGATGGTGTAGAATCCCCTCAAAGGCGTCTCGATGGTGTATGATATCTCAGTCTCGCGCTTGGGCCCCAATTCCATCAAAACATAGTTGGCACCCTTCTTAATTCGCATTACATCGGGAACTCGATCTCTGACTTCCAGAACCTTGGAGAGATTTGAGCGGTTCTGGATTCTAAGTGTGACATCGATTTCACCGTCCTCGAAAATACGCGAAGACGAAATCTTCCGCATCGCTGTAATGCTGTGAAGTTGAATCCCTTCATCTGAATCAACATCCTCCATCCTTCTGCCGGTTGATGCTACGTCGGCATGAGTGGTTCTGAAGGCAGCCCAAGTCAGGAACGAGAGCAGTACTACAGCTACGGTTACCAATTGTGAATTCCTCAGGACAAGGCCTAGGAGGTACAGGGCAATGGCTAGCGCTGCAAACATCGCAGACTTTCTACTCCATGCCAAGTTAATCACCTCCTATCGGTAGTCGGGTCTATCTCAGACCGTCGGAACCTGCACTTGCCTCAGGATATCTTGGATGACTTCGCCGTTTTCCAGACCCTTAATCTGGTGCTCCGGCTTCAGAATCAGCCTGTGTGCAATAGCGAGTTCTGCAACTGACTTGACATCGTCAGGAGTAACGAAATCGCGACCACGCATTGCGGCTGCAGACCTTCCAGTCTTTAGCAGAGCCTGAGAACCTCTTGGAGAGGAGCCGACTAGGACTCTTGGGTCCTCGCGTGTCTTGGCGACTATCTCGACCATGTACAGTCTAACTGCAGGGTCTACGTAGACATCCTCAATCGCCTGCTGCATTGCAACCACTCTAGCAGGGTCAGTAATGACTTCAACTTCGACCTCGTCCTTCTTACGCTCAATTCTGCGATTCAGAATTTCAACTTCGTCAGCGCGGTCTGGATATCCAACGCTNATCTTGAACATGAAACGATCAAGCTGAGCCTCTGGTAGTGGATAGGTACCCTCTTGCTCGACAGGGTTCTGTGTTGCCATAGTAAGGAACGGCGCTGGTAGCATGTGTGTAACTACGCCCACAGTCACTTGCTTCTCCTGCATGGCCTCCAGTAGCGCTGCCTGTGTCTTCGGTGGNGCTCTGTTAATCTCGTCAGAAAGCAGTAGGTTACAGAAGATAGGTCCAGGCTTGAAACTGAACTCACCCTTCTTTGCATCGTAGATNTTTGTTCCCGTGATATCTGCAGGCAGCAGATCGGGAGTAAATTGGACACGCTTGAAGTCGCATCCTAGAGCGTCAGCGAAGGTGTTCGTCATCAACGTCTTTGCAAGTCCCGGATAATCTTCGAACAGTAGGTTACCATTCGACATTATGTTAACTAGAACATTGTCAATAACGTGTGACTTACCGATAATAACCTTCTGTACTTCAGTGCTAATCGCACTTGAGATGGCCCCTACGGCTGTCAACTTCTCACTCATCTTCTTCTTTCCGCGAGCGGCTTCCGCCTTCTTCGCGTACCCCGCCTCGACATCGTCGGGCGGAGGAGCTTCCTTTTTCTTGGCTGGTGGTGTTGCATTCATTCTATCTTCTCTCCAATTTTTTTTAATTTCTCTTCCCCCATCTCCTAATCGCTTGCATCATCTTGCGTAGTTCTTGGGGGGAATATGTCTTGCTCTCGCTGTAAACCAGCTCTACGAGCCTAGGGTCGCCAATCATGGCTTGGACCTCAGAAGGCTGTTTGGACGCCATCTGATCTCTAGTAAGGTCATGATGCACNCTAATCTTGGTAATCAATGCCTGCTTGACTCGTAATCGATACGTATTGGGATCTAGTTTCTTCGGCCGCTGATTGAATTTCGTCAGGTCGAACACATGTCTCCAATTCTCCTTTTGNGGAACTACCATCATCGCTACCAGAAGTAGTAGCCCTACATTGAGCACGNCCAGCCACTTCAGGAAGTTGTTCGAGGTCAGTAAGACCACGGTACCCATACTTTCTACGAATGGTGCCGACACGACTCCAGTGATATGACGACTNTCGTCGAAGACCACTTGGAAATTTGACTTATCATTTCTGATTTCACCGGAAAGTCCGATATTATCGTGCTCCATCATTGAGTCAATTAGGAGATTGAAGTATATCTCATTGCCAAGCCAATGGTTGTTGTCATGAATCTCTTGCATCCAGCAACTGCCAACCACTCCCTCGCAACTGTCACTCAGTTTACGGTCTCCCGAGGAAGCCTGAGAAAGAGTCCAGAGTTTGTTTGAGAAAGCCTCCTCATCTGCTACAAAGACAATACTACCAGTCACTCCCAGTTCTGCGATATCTCCACTGATTCCTGACTGCCCTTCTCTGACTTTGTCGTAGGCAGTAATGTTGTGGTAGTCAAAGCGAATCACTAGAGATAAATCTCCCGGAGCAGGGTTCAGTGGGTTGCTGGCATCACCGTCCCCCATCAAATCGATGAATGCAGAAGAAGAAGCTGTTGCTAAGATGTTGACATCTCTCTCATCTGGATGAGTAATGTCTCTCTCAGAAGGCTCGTATTTCATGCCAGTAGGAGAACGGAACATTACAGGTATCCTGCAGGATGTCGGATTCTTGTTCACAATTTGGAATTCGCTACACCCTTGATTTGCNGCTCCAGCCTGCATCTGATTGACATCTTCTTGAACTGCAGCAACACTCCAAACATTCTGCCATGATGGGTAGTACGGCTCATTCTCTGAGTCATACTCGAGATAGTGCTGATTCTCATCCTGCAATGGGAATCCGAAGTAGGTAACTCCGAACTTTGAAGCTAGCCTATTGGCATTTGTACCATCGGCTGCGACAATCACTTTGCCGCCCTTCTGAGTAACGAAGTCGTAGATGGCATCCGCCTCTGTTTCATCGATAGGCTTCTCCGGAGCGATAATCAGCAGCATAGTTCTGTGCGGATCCTTCCAGTCATTAACCAACATCGGTGTCGACATTGTGTTTGCAATGAAGTAGCCCTCACCATCTCCTTCAGAGCTAAGAGATTCTCTCATGTCGGAGACTTGATACAACTCTTGATCCTCATATGCCGAGTAGGCTGTTGACTTACCAATTACGAACAACATTGGCAAAAGGAGAAGCAGAACAACCGTGACTGCAATTGCGCCAATAATGTAGGTGCTGAATTCGAAACCACCCTCCTCATCTTCGGCCATGGTAAATNCTCCTTTCTTGTTATCCGGAAGCGAGACAGCACCTACGGTGCTCGCGGGAGCCTAATTCCACAGTTATATGTTCCTGAGAGAAGTTTGTGCTTTGGTTACGATTTATTGGACCTCAGTGCTGTTTCTACACTCTCCCAATCAGTTAATTCAGTAGGAAAATAACACTCAGAGAACCCGCCTATTCGCGTATCCTGCAGCAACCGCCAGAGCAGCAGCAACTTGTACTATTCCAGGTCCGGGCAGACTGGTACTAATCACCTCAGAATCGCCATCAGAATTATCATTCTGATTATCCCCTCCAGAGTCTCCATCTTCGTCCTGGAGAGGCGGTTCTACGGTGATTGTGGTTTCGTCACTTACTACAGAAGCCTCTCCAGAATTCATAGCGCCATTAGATGAGATTGAAACCTCAATCTTACAATTTCTCTTAGGGTGACTCTCTGAAGCCGTTGCCACAAGATCGGCTTCAACGGTCTGACCTGCAGCGATATTCTTAGTCATCAACGCATCCAAACCGTTGTCGGTTGTCAGTAAAGGACAGTTATCAGTCACCTCGAAGTCTCCTACCTTATCTTGCACATTACCAGCATTGGTCACACTGACTCTGAGTATAGCATCAGACCCTGCGTTCATTGGACCGACAGGATCGGAGACATCAACTTCAAGAGAATAGATTGTGGGGATTCGTAACTCACCTGTTGATTCTCTGTTTTCTCCAGGTAGACTAACAGGTAATCCTGCCCTAGATACCAAATTGGCTCTGATTGAGAATTCTTCCTTGCTATCTGCAGCAAAACTCCACACATCAATTCCGGAGATTTGGAGGGTGAACGAATTATTCTCNCCGGCTCCAATGGTTTCAGAGTCTGGCCCATCTGCATCGCCTTCGAATGGTACATCGTATTCGAATTCTACAACAATATCCACAATTTCCTCATTGTTGACAAAGAAGACTACCGATGCCGTTCCATCCTTCTTAACGTCAAACGGAACATCCTCGTTTTCTTGTGGATATTCTATGCCTAATTCCCAAGATCCGAATTGAGCATTTACAGTGGCCGAGGAGCAAACTACCAGCAGTGCGATACCGAGTATGATTTGCCTATTCATGCTAGACTTCCTTTAGCCCGCTTCCGGCGCGTTTTGTTAAGACCTTCACCATCTTGCGTCTGTAGGACGGAGGATACCAGGTATTCAACACAGGTCTTACTGCAGCACGTACTGCCTCAGCTAAATCATCAACGCTGGTTTTACCATTCCAATCTTCTAGAATTGATTCAGCCTCCTCATCGTGATAGCCCGGTATCGACTCTAACCCAGTGGTCGCAACTCTGAGGTCAGCAGGAGAANNCCCTTCTCCGGGCTTCCAANCCACCGCGACTCCTGCCTCAGGGAAATCCCATGAGTCTCTCTGACGGAGTTTCTGGTAGTCGCCGACCCATTCGCTTGAGTCATCAGGAAGTGTGAGATGAGTGACCATCTCTCCTGGCTGCAAGACATTCCTTGTTATCCCGTCCAATTCGAAGAAATCGTTTAGCAGCATTGACCTAGTACCCGAAGGTCCCGCGAGATGGATATGCGCACCTAGGCACATTAGCACAGGAGCCAAGTCCGCTTGATATGTGGCGACGCACTGAGTGTTTTGATTGGGTATGACGCGACAGTCAGCACCGGTTCCGCAGTCACATTTGTAGCACCAATCAATCGACTCACGCCACTCTTCAGTCTGATTAAACCAGAAGCAACGAGTATCGAGGCATATATTTCCACCTACGGTTCCTGAGCGCCTTATCATAACACTCGCTATCATAGCCGCCGCTTTGGAAAGCAGAGGATGGACATCATCAAACTCAGCCAAATCATGCAGTCTGACCATAGCGCCGATGTGATAATTAGACAACTCAGATAACTCAGAAATCTTCGCCAGTGAAATCACATGCGGTTTTACATTGAGATGCCATTTGTAATTCGGCAGTAAGTCAGTCCCACCAGCAATCCAGTCGAACTCTTCATCTGCCTCGCCCAACTCTCTTGAGAGGGATATCGCTTCCTCCAAGGTCTCTGGAGTGTGGAGATTGAAAGGAGGCATACGCATCAGTTACCACCCCCGTGTCTTCTTTCCGCATGCTTCCACGCGCTGCCAGCCAAGCGAGGAGAATCGACATACTCTTCACTCGGCGTCACACTGACAATCCACTTGTCGTCTTGCTCGTCAGCGGGAACAAGGGGGTCAAATCCGAAAAGAGCACCGTTGTGGTAAGGTGACTCGTCCTCCATTGATGCACGTGCAGAATCCCGAGCGGCATGCTCGGAAGACCTAGCCTCAAGAGACCCTTGCAATTCCGAATACTCAAGCCTAGGGGACTGAAGTTCGGTAGGTCCAACTCCTTCTTCCTTGCACTTTGCCTCAATCAGGCGGTACATCCTGTCGGGTGTAATTGGNAACTCATTAGTTCTGATTCCAANGGCATCGTAGACTGCGTTGCAGACTGCTGGAAGGATAGGTAGTAGAGGCCCTTCGCCGGCCTCCTTGGCCCCGAACGGCCCCTCCGAGTCATTTGACTCGACAATTATGGGAACGACCTCCGGCATTTCGTGGACGCTTGGAATCTTATAATCGAGGAGATCCGGGTTCATGAGATGNCCATTACGTCCGTACTTCATCTCCTCGCTAAGCACTTGCCCCAGGCCCATGTGGCAAGAACCAATCATCTGGCCCTTGACAGAGAGTGGGTTCAGGGCCTTACCGCAGTCATGGGCAGCCCAGATTTTGAGAACCTTTGTCTGACCAGTCTCTACATCGACCTTGACCTCTGCCACATATGCTGAGAATGAGTATGCTGGCGCTATTCCTGCACCAGCTCCCTTGTGCACCCTGCCCATTGGAGGAGTTCGATAGGCACCAGATGAGACTAGTGCCCCCTTGTCCTCTTGTGCCTTGTGCAAAGCTTCGAGATATGAGACTCCAACGGCGGGATCTCGCTTGTCGTAGATTCTCCTATCGCCAATGACTAATTTTTCTTGGGGTGCTCCTGTAACAGAAGCAGCGGCTTCGAGTAATTGCTCTCTGATTTGCATCGCCGCAGATATTGCCGCATTGGCATTCATGAAAGTGACACGGGAAGAGTACGAGCCCAAGTCGACGGGCGACGTGTCAGTCTCCCGACTTCGAATACGAATCATATCCAATGGTAGGCCAAGAACTTCTGCGACCGACTGCGCAACAACGGTATCGGAACCTTGACCGATTTCTGCNGCACCCGTATGGACAGTTACTCCTCCATCCATGTCGATCTTGAGATGCACTGTTGCGTGAGGGAACTTGTTTGGTTCCCAGTGAATCGGAAGGCCGCTACCTGAGATGAAAAAGCCACAGCCTATGCCAATGCCGTGACCATCAGGCAGCTTCCGAAACTTGTCATCCCAGCCCGAAGCCTCTTTGACTCTCTCTAGGCATTCTCGCATTCCGATGCTAGTGACTCTGAATCCAGTGATTGTAGCAGAATGAGGAGGGAGTAGATTTGCCAGCCTGAGTGTAATGGGATCTACTCCCAATTGTTCGGCCAAATCGTCCATTCCGACTTCGACCGCGCATCGCGAGTTTACAGCTCCATGGCCCCGCATGGCCCCGCTGGCCGGCTTATTCGTCCAGACCCTCGCTCCGGTGTAATGGAATGCTCCAATCTCATAAGGAGCAGTATGCAAGACTCCGTTGTAATATGTGGTGACGTGACCAAATGATGCGAATGCTCCGCCATCGATTAGAGCATCAGTCTCGATACCACATATCCTGCCTTCCGAATCAGCATGTAGATTCATCTCTATTCGAGAGGGGTGCCGACCTCGATTTACCCAGAAGACCTCTTCACGGTCGAAGTTGATTCTGACCGGTCTTCCGGCCTTGCGTGAAAGGATGGCAGCACACATCTCATGTGGAAAAGGATCTGACTTACCGCCGAATCCACCTCCGACGAAAGTCCTGTGGACGTTGATTTGATGCATGGGGACCTCAAGCACATCCGCCAGTGCACGATGGACGTAGTGCGGTACCTGCTGTGGAGTATAGAGAGTCAGTCTTCCAGACGGGTCCCAGTTGGCGACAACGGCATGTGGCTCAGTGAAACCGTGATTGGCACCGGCAAAGAGCCAATCCGAAGTGTGGCTAGCAGTAGCATTCTCAGTCATCCCCNCAATATCGCCAAACTCTTGGAAAACCCTCTTCTGGACATTGGATGAGCCGATATGATAGTCTCCTCGGTCGTGTATAGGATCCTCTGAATCTACTAGGCCCTTGCGCATGTCGTGAATCGAATCCAGGTCCTCGTACTCTATCTCAATCAGGCGAACCGCCTCTCTTGCAGTATCCTCATCTACTGCGGCAACGCATGCAATNGGATCGCCTACGTGACGAGCCTTCTCCACGGCCATTGCATGCTCATCCTTGGTAACTGGTAGAACTCCAAATCTAGCTGGAGCATCCTCTCCGGTTGCTATAGCGACCACTCCCGGGAGCTCCAATGCAGCGGAAGCATCGATAGAGAGGATTCTGGCATAGTGTCGNGTAGACCTGACAATCCTACCAATCAATTCGCCCGGCAGCCGAATATCATCTCCATACTGGGCCTGACCCGTGACTTTCCAACGACTATCGACTAAGCCAGTTGACTTGCCTATGGCCGAACCTGTAATCAGGTCATCATGACGATGACCATGAGCCGCCTTAGAGTCAGCAATAGCCTCTTCATCTCTCGGCTTACTATCTCTATGACTCCCTCCGGAGCCAGGGCGAGGGAAGGGAAGTTTGCCACTCTGCTGACGGTATCCTTCGACCCGCTTCTTGTTGGACAACTAATCTCCTCCTTCAGAAAGGCCCGGATGTGGGTCGCTCTTGGCGCTGGTCGGATCTTCAGTAGTCTTGCCAGAGGTCAGGATTTCCGATGCANCCTTCACGGAATCCACAATCTGCTGATATCCAGTACATCGGCACAGATTACCTTCGATAGCACTCTTTATCTCATTATCATCGGGTTGAGCATTTTCTTCCAGCAGGGCTGAGATGACAACAAGGAATCCAGGGGTACAAAAGCCGCATTGGCTCCCTCCGCACTCTGCAAAGGTCTGTTGAATAGGATGTAGATGATGCCCGTCGGATAATCCTTCAACGGTTGTAATCGAGCAGTTAGACGCCTCTTGAGCCAGAGTGAGACAAGACAGCCGCGGCTCTCCATCAACCAGAACGCTACAGCATCCGCAAGTACCCATATCGCATCCACGCTTGGTCCCTAGACTACCTACTTGGTCACGCAGCACATCGAGNAGAATCGCGTTACCCTCGATGTGAAGGGACACCTCTTCACCATTCACCTTGGCATTCCAGGGAAGCTCCCCAGAGCGGGGCAACATTGGCAGTCTGAACTGGACCATCAGCAAGCCACCGTGAGCAGTGCCCTTTGAGCATTCCTTTGACCCCAAGGGGGTCAACCGATGTCATCTGCAGCCATTTTCATGATCTCTTCCTCGGCCCTCTGTAGGTGCTCTCCTAGAGTGCTCCGAGCCATTCCCAGTTCATCTGCCAACTCCCTTAGGGTGACCTCGGAATCAGATTGATAATAGCCTCGCTTGACCGCATGAGAGACCACTTCCTGCTGCCTCTTTGTCAGATTCTTAGACCAACCGCTTTTTTCCCTCCCTCGTAGGGATTGCACACTGACCTTGTCAGGAGGCAGTATCAACCTCAATAAAGCGAGAAAGCGACTGATTGACTTTGAATGGCCCGACACTCTGAGTTCCATGCCACGTTCAGCATCAATGCCGTAAGGAGGCTGCACATGNATATTCGACATCTCAATAGCCGACACAGCCAATGGGTGAGTGCACAGCAGGCTGACCAGAANCCCGTCTTCGTCCTCTTCGTGCTGCTCGATTACTTCGAAACTGTCGAATTCTGAGATCTCCTCTACCGAATGACCTTCGCGCATCTTGATCTCGGCTAATTGAGTAACACTATCTGGACCCAAAGCTAGGTGACCTAGGATTTCTACCCTCTCGGCCACTTCAAGGATTTTGGACAGCTCCTTGGCCCCGGCCAGAGAAGATATTTTCCATCTCAGGATGACCTTTCTCATGTCGTCTCCAATAGTCCATCAGTATTGAATCCTCGGACGGACTATTCCCAATACGCTTCCCGGATGGCTTGATTGGCTTCCATACACATTACCACATCACTGGGTCGGGAAGGCATTGTAGCGGTGCCATTTAGGTGCTCAATTATGGGCTCAACATTGCTCTCATTTACAACTCCCCAACCAACTTGAGTACACGGCGCCACAGGAGATATTGGAGTCGTTCCCGACAGAGGATCCCATGTATTGAATGATGGATACCAACCAGAAAGGTTCAATGCATCTCTGATATCATCATTGGTGAGGGAAAAATTGGTTCCGTTTACAATCAGACCATCTCTAATTTCGGGATCTGCTCCAGATGAAACGTCTCCGAACTCATCCCTGAGCCACATCAGGACTTTGGATAGAAGGCCTGCTGTCCTAGGGGTGGCGAAAGAAGTGCCAGAAGTCTCGTGGTAACCGTCGATGTCATCATGGTTAGGCAGTACTTGTGTCCAGTCCGCAGCCACATCCGGGTAGGAACCACTCATGGTCTCTTTCTGATCATCGCCCTCTTCAGCATAGCCGGAAATTCCGATGCTCCAGGGCGGCCCGGCAGTAGAATCCTGAACTGCAGGAGAAGGAGTGTTGTCAGCAGCACCTGTGTGGATTTTCTTGTTCTGTACCACAGCTACTTTGGTTGCGTCTTCTATACCGGGAACTGGGATGGAGCCTATTGGGCCGAAACTGGTAGTNATGATGTCAACGAGTGGTTGGTTTGCGGCGGCTAGTACAGCTGCATCACTGAAACCTTCTACGAAGAAAATTACTGCATTCGGATTTGCATTGATTACCGAACCTGTGACAGCAGTTCCATGCCCGTCTTGAGGGTCGTCTAGAATCGGAATATCGGTGTTATCATCAGGTGTGGTGCCGATGATTCTGGTGCCTCTGAACCAGACAATATCCTCTGAGGTTATGTTGTCCCAGCAAACCTCCTTGTCAGCTTCGTATCTCTCCTGCCAAGTCCCATTCAATGTGACATCGCAGATCTTGTTTACCCCAAGGCCATCGAGCAGCCACTGAGGATATGCCTCATTCATCCTGAAGTGATTGTGATAGACATTGATTCCAGTATCGATTGGTGCGACCACACTGAAGGCCCCGAACTCCTCCTCATCTTCCGGCATTTCTGCTGAAATCTCGTCTTCACTCCATAACAAACATCCACTGAGTGGAGTCGCGATGACGAGTAATAATACGACTAGGGCAACGCTCCGCACGGCAGTCCGTGATGACAGATAGATTTCAGTCTTAGTTGTCTGAGATTCCTTCTCTCGGCATGTTCATCAATACGACTGGAGACGCCCAACCGATAGCAATGAGTTTCTTCGGCCGCGCCATTTTTACGAGATTCTTCCGATTTTGCAGCCGAAACATGTCTAATATAGTCAATTTCATATTCTCTTCATTTCGAAAGATGCCCGTCAGAGTTGGACTAGCGATAGTGGGCTCTATTCTGTTGCTAATCACTTTCTTAGTTGGTTTCCTGTGGGGATACGTATCTCTCTTTGAGAATGAAGAACTGACTGTAGCAGTCAGGAATGCAATGACTCCTATTCTCATCATTGTCCTATTTTGGGTTTCTATTGCCACGTTTATTCCCAGTTTGGAAAGGCAACCGGATGTCGTGCATGTGACCGAGGAACCAACGACCAAGATTATCGAAGTAAAGTCAAACTCAGTTGTCATCGAAGAAGATGAGACAGAATTAGTCGAGTAATCAGGNCTTCTCGAGAGCCATTATCTCTGCACAAACTGCAACAGCAATCTCTTCGGGAGATTCTGCACCTATTTCGAGTCCAATCGGACATCTAACTGAGTCTACTATGGCTTCTGAAATCCCTTGAGAGACAGCAGCCCCTCTGAACGCTTTCCATTTGGCCTTCGAGCCAATTGCCCCTATTCTAGGGCGAAAGCCTCCATCCAATTTCTCAAGCAGCCCGAGAAGCATGTCTTGGTCGACTGACCAGTCGTGACCCAGAAGTAGGATATCAGAGAACCTAGCAAGTGATTCTGAATCTTCATCTTTGAGGAAACCATCCACAGAGATAGGGTGTAACTCGTCAGCATAGGGATACACAACTTCGTTGGCGTACTCCTCTCTTACGTCAAAGACACTGTGTGACCATCCTAGGGTATCGCAAACCAATGCAACTGATCGGCCNACATGGCCACCACCCGCAATCAGTACATGGGGAACGGGTTCCATAACTTCCATCGACACTGTGACCCTACCTCCGCAAAGACTGTCGAGGGGCGTTGCCTCTTGTTCCTTCGCATCCTTATAGAGCACAAATGTCTCCACCTTTCCGCCCTTCTGGCGAACTTCTGCTCGCCCACCGTTGAGCATCCCTCTCAACGCGTTTTCGATTTTCATCTCTAGACCGGCCCCTCCCACAGTTCCGAACCTAGCACCGCCCTCGGTCACCGCCATACGAGCCCCAGGCTTGCCTGGAACGCTGCCACTGGCCTCGATTACAGAGGCCATAGCTACACTCTGACCTCTCTCGAGCATGTCGAGAACCCAAGTCAGGACGGCCTTGGTCACAATACCGGGAGCGGCTACCGAGCCTTTGGGATTACGCTCAAGGAACCCCAACCAACTTTGATATGACTAACTGTTCGGCACATACTCGTGTCATCGGGTGTCAGCGCGGGAGAAATCTTCGAAATCATTGTCATCTCGATGCGAGATGCATTCCTCGCGGTGACAGTTTTTGTTGCAGCCATGGTTCTGTTGTTTAGCTGGCTTCAGTACATCACTGCAGGCCGGTTTGTATCATGGATACGTGAGAACAAGCGCTTGCAGCCGGCCATTGGGGCATTGATGGGACTAACTCCTGGTTGTGGCGGAGCAATCATCGTAATGCCGATGTATGCACGCGGATATGTCACTTATGGAACAGTCATTGCAACTCTGATTGCAACTCTCGGAGATGCAGCATTCGTTCTGATTGGAGCGGTATTCCAAGATTCTGCGTTCATCACACCGGTGATTGCGGTGCATGCGACATCATTCATCGTATGCGTAGTTTGGGGGTACGGCGTGGATTCTTTGGAAGTGACACCATCTTCTCCATTAGGAAGGTTGGGACCAAAGCTCGGCTCTGAAGAACCTCTGGGCGAAGAAGCGGCCAGAGAGATGGAGGGCAGGGATTCGGTAATCGAGGACATGCCCAGAGAGGTCCCTGATGGACTTGGTTACAGAATCATCCACCAAGGATACAGAGTCTGGTGGATTGTTACTGCAGTTGGGTTGTGCCTCGCAATCCTACTGCTGATTTGGTACGCTCAAGATCCAGAATATGCTCCCGAGCTGGTCTGGGACCCAACTACCAGAGATGGCCTAGTGACCTGGGTTGGTTTCATTGGAACATCTCTCTCAATTATCTTGTATGTCTCATCGAAAAACTTCCTCGGAGATGATACAGAAGCTACCATTGGAGACAAGTTGAACTCCTTAGATGAGACACTTGTTCACGCGGCTTCGGAGACCGCATTCGTAACATTCTGGGTCTTGATTGCCTATCTGGCCTTTGAGCTCGGGATGATTGCTTCTGGAATCAGTGAGGCCGATCTTGCCGAAAATGGCGCCGGAGCAGGTGCTGTGATAGTTGCCGCAGCTGTCGGACTTATTCCAGGCTGCGGACCTCAGATAATTGCCATATCTGCATACGTCGAGGGAGTGATTTCATTTCCTGCTTTGGTGGCCAATGCAATCTCACAAGATGGAGATGCATTGTTCCCCCTATTGGTAAGGCACAAAGTGGCCTCGATATGGGCCACAATACATACGACTCTTCCAGCCATAATCGTCGGNNTTGCTTTCCTTTGNGCGATGGGAGAATACCCCTCCCTCACAGAGAGTCTGCAACCTTGAGTAGTTGCTGAACATCGTTTGGAGTGTCGATATTCAGGTGTAGATACGGATCTTTAACTTCTATCCTTGAGGTATTAATCAAATCACGCAAAGGGANATCAGGCCTAGATTTGAGAATTGCTTCNCAATCTTGTGAAGTCAGGGCAATTGGGTGTCCGCCCTTTCCATTGTATTCGGGGGCCGTGGCGGTTTCCATTCTACGAAGCAAATTGACCGTTTCGANACTGAATCCAGGCCTGTCCACCGGTACAATCAGAACGGGNCAAATTCCAATCTCATTTATTCCGCATTGTATGGTTCCGGTTCTGCCCAGTTCAGGGTTTGGATTGACTATAACGTTAGATTCAGGTAGAAGTGCCTGGATAGAATTCGCAAGCGAACCTCTAGTCACTATGGTAACTTCGAGATTAGCCCGCTCTAATCTGTTGAAAATTGACTCAATCAGAGTCTGATTTCCAACTTCTACCAATGCCTTGTGTGTGCCTAAGCGCTCACTAGCACCTGCGGCGAGAATTATGGCACTGTTAGCCACCATCAGCAGCGACCTCATCTTCGCCACTCACAAGCACTCCATTGAGTGGAACAGAGTCAGCATCATCTTCAATCACTTCGTCACTGTCAAAGAATCCTCTCTCGCGTAATTGCATTCCAGCGAATACCAATGTGACCAGCAGGACTAGAACTAGCAGAGCGAGTATACCTACTATTACTCCCATAATCGAACTTCCCGAATCTGATTCTACAATCTTCTCCTCGCCCAATATGTGAATCCCGACAGCAAGATTGGTGGACGCCTCATCGCCAGCAATCGCTCGAACTAGGATTACCTGGTCACCTTCTACGGTGTTGTTNGGAAGGAAACGGAGCCGGTCCACTAACAGCCCGTGAGTGACCTCGAAAGTCTCGTCGCCAACCGAAAAATCAGCTAAGTCCATCCAATTATCGCGCATATCCCAAGTTCGCCATTGCACCCTCTGTACGCCGCCTTCAAGATTGAATGAAACCGAACCATCTTGATTGATGTATACTCGATTGTCCAAGCCGTATTCACTATCTAATGTGACATTTAGAGCCAGACTTAGTTCGTAATGGTAGTTCGCAGCCTCTTCTACTGCAGGCTGAGCATTTACATGACCGTGCCCGTATACGTTATTCTGGCGATTCTTCGGAATCAGGTCCTCAGCGCAGGGCTCGTTTGCGAACATATAGTGGCACTGCCTGTAAGTAGAAGTCTCCTGCATAATGTTACGAATATCGAATGGACTGAGATCCGGGTTCGCTTGGAACATCAAGACACCTACGCCCGCTGCACCNGGGGTAGCCATACTAGTCCCCGACAGAGCGACGTAACCGTCCCCAGTATTGGCATCAGGAGCGTTAACACTGCTCCCTACAAATGCCAGATTCGGCTTAATCCGGCCTTCTTCAGTAGGTCCCTGACTGGAGTATACCGCAATTGCAGTATCTTTGTCTAATGCACCTACTGTAATCACATCTTCAGCACTACCGGGTGTGCCGATAGTTGCACTTCCGGCGCTATTTCCTGCTGCTATGAAAAGGGCCACCCCTGCTCTCATCATCTCATTTGCCATTCTATTGACAGATTCCTCTTCAGCGGAAGTCCATTCAATTGGACCAGGGCCGCCAAGACTCATACTGGCAGCTCTGATATTGAACTCATGCCTCTTTTCTACNGTCCATTCCATACCTGCCATAACTTGTGCAAAAGAACCACTACCGCTACCACTCAGAACCTTTACTCCTACTAAATTGGCATGCGGCGCAACACCAACGTGTTGGAATGTAGGCGCCCCAGTTCCTGCTGTGATTCCGGCACAGTGTGTACCATGACCATTATCATCGTAAGGGAAGATTTCAGTTCCATTCCTGGCCCCTGGATTGTTCACTGCATCATAGAATGCGATTACCTTGGTGTCATTCGTACTGTTATCGTCATCCAAATCATCTAATCCTGAGTGATTAGCATCTATACCGGTGTCAATGATGGCCATCGTCACTCCAGCGCCAGTGTAGCCGGTGTCTAGCCAAACTAGGTCGACTCCGTGAGCCGGAACTACATCTTCCATCTGGNTTTCCAAAATCCCATCCAATTCGATGAAGACTACACCAGGCAACTCGAGCAGATCGTGTATACGACCGAGCTCGACAGTTCCGGCAATTGAGTCAATCAACCAGTACCGGAACTGTGTCTGAAAGCCGACCTCCCATTCTAGCATGGCTTGGTCAGCCTCGGTCGGCGTATGATCGAAATCAACGATTACAGAAATCCTTCCGTCATCACTGAGATACTCGTAGTGATTGTTCTGTGCAGCAATCCAAATCGCATCGTGAATGTAATCTCCATCAAGATCCATGCTGGTATCTTCCCACCACTCACCAATCTCCTCTGCATAAGTGGCGATTGGAGCGGGACTGGAGACAGTCGGAACTGCTGCGGCAAACGCGGGCACAAGCATCATTCCTAGAATTGCAACCGCTGTCAATCGACTTCGCAATTCCTCGGATGCCCGCATGACTATCATTTCTCGGGCATACGAGGTAAATTTCAAGCAAACGGTCCCATGACACAGCCCTGCGGGCTGATTCTAGTCTCTCAGCATCTCTCTGCTGATGATAAGCCTCTGAATCTGGCTTGAGCCCTCGAAAATCTGTACCACCTTTGCACCCCTCATCCTTCTGGCCACTGGGTATTCCTCGGAGTACCCGTAACCCCCGAAGACCTGAACCGCATCTGTGGTGACCTCCATGGCTATGTCAGCTGCAAAGCGCTTGGCGTGAGCAGCTTCGAGGGTATTACGCTCGCCGGCGTCCGCTTTCTTGGCCGCCTGCCAAGTCAGNAGCCTAGCAGCCTCGACTTTGGTTGCCATATCTGCAATCATGAATGAAACTCCCTGATGTCGGTAAATCGGCTGCCCGAATGTACTCCTCTCATTTGCATACTGAAGTGACTCTTCCATCGCCCCTCTAGCATTGCCGACGGCATGAGATGCTATGGTCGGCCTTGAGAGGTCGAAGGCCCGCATGGCATTCATCCAGCCATCATTTTCCTTCTCTCCTATTAGGTTCTCAGCCGGAACTCTGACGTCTACGAAATCGACAGAGCGTGTGTCGGAGCATCTTTGCCCCATATTGTNCTCCTTCTTCCCTAGAGTAATTCCCGGGCTGTCTGCATCGACGATGAAGCCACTCATACCCTTGTAGCCAGCACTCGGGTCGGTGTATGCGAGGACGAAGAACCAGTCAGCATGGCCAGCACCTGTAATCCACATCTTGCTGCCGTTGATAATGTAATCATCACCATCGCGAACTGCTTGTGTAGTGATGGATTGAACATCNCTTCCAGCGCCCGGTTCAGTAACACAGTACGAGGCTATGCAACCGTCTGAAACCTTGGACAGATAACGCTGCTTTTGGTCATGAGTTCCTCCAGTAATCACAGGATATGATGCTAGCATGGTGCTGCCACANGCAGTGGCGAAGCCCGGGTCGCCCCATCCGAACTCTTCGCAAATCAGAACCTCCTCGAAGGAGCCCATGCCGAAACCACCGAACTCTTCAGGTATCTTGACTGTCAGTAGGCCGAGATCGTGTGCCTTCCTGATGGCTTCTCTAGGGAATCTGCTCTCACTATCCCATGCCTCAGCATTTGGTTGAATCTCAGAGGCAGCGAAGTCTCGGGCCATTTGTCTGAGCATCTCTTGCTCCTCTGACAGCGTGAAGTCGACCATGACCTCTGGAGCGGGCTTCCGCCCTTAGCGATTCGCACACTCTAGATGTAGAGCAAAGTCATGTATGANAGATATCCCAGCACCATTCCGAAACCAAGCTTCTTGCCAATCTCTCGCTCGTAGTACAGCATTGCTACAATAAAACCCGATGTCAGTATGACAACCCAGATATCACGCTCCGCAAATTCTGGGGCTACGAGTAAACCGCCCGAGTATGTGGCTGCGAATCCAAGTATCCCAAGGATGTTCATCACATTCGATCCAAGTACATTGCCAACTGCAACTCCTCCCTGTCCACGCAGACCGGCCACTAGGGTCACTGCTAGTTCGGGAAGCGAAGTACCAAGTGCTACTACAGATAGACCAACTACTGACTCTGGGATTCCATATGCGCTAGCCAAGCCTGTTGCCCCCTCGACTAGCATCTCCGCTCCACTCCAGATCATCCAACCGCCGAGAATCGTCGCTGGTATGGCTAACAAAATATGGTCTGGCAGCCAAGTATCGCTATCCTCGACATCAGTCCCCTCGGCTATTGATTNCCTGTATGAGTAGACATAGTATGCAACTAGGGCGAGTAGCATGACAATTCCAAAAATCCGCGTCAACTCTCCCATCATGACTGCAATTAGCAGTATGACAGTAGCTATTGCAACCGCTACTGCATCGCGCCTGACGCCCTTCCCAGTATCGGACGCCGCGCCGAGCATAGCAGCAGTTCCTAGGACCAGCATCACGTTGGCGACATTGGATCCGAGAACTCCCCCTACTGCAATCTCATCGGCGTCGGTCCTAACAGCCTCCAGTGCAACTGCTAACTCAGGAAGAGATGTGCCTACGGCTACTATTGTGAATCCGACTAGAAGAGGAGGCACTTTCATCCTGCCAGCAATGGTGACTGCACCTTGGACAACGAACTCACCCCCTAGCATCAATAGGGCAAATCCGATGATGATGAGAGGACCGTCACCTATGCCTTCCATGTTTGCGAGCGGAACAAGGCCCGCTCATGACGGTTTGGTTGGCCAGTATTGCCTTACGAGCACATTCTCTCGATGTGCCGAATAACCAAATCTACCGTCGGCATTGTGTGGTCTTCGAGTGTGGGTGAGAACGGCACAGGAGTATCGAGGGCCCCTACTACTACAGGAGGGGTCTCAAGACACCAGAAAGCCTCCTCAAGGATTCTACTGCTGACTGTATTGCCCAGTCCACCAGTCCACTGTGCCTCNTGTAGTACGAGCAACCTACCAGTTCTCAATACCGANTCGACGCAGGTTTGTGCATCGAATGGAGCAATGGTACGCAGGTCGACGACTTCGACCTCAACTCCTTTCTTCGATGCTTCCAATGCTGCCTTCAGAGCTACGTGCACCATCGCCCCCCATGTCACGATTGTCAATTCCTTGCCGCCTCTAACAACTCTTGCACTACCAATCGAACTCTCGCCTCTAGCAAGTCTTTCATGCACCGATTCTCGATCGATGACTTGGCTGATTGAATCTCCCCATCCNGTCAAACCCCCTCTCAGACCATACAGACCTATGTGCTCGAGATAGATGACGGGGTCGTCTAGAGCATGTGCCTCTACCAGCATATCGTAGGCATCTTGAGGAGTGCTTGGAAAGACCATCACCAAACCAGGGTCGTTGAGGAACCATGATTCTATCATGTTCGCATGATATGGNCCACTGCGCGTCTTTCCTCCAAGTGGTATGCGGACGGTGAGTGGAACATCTGCGCCCCAACGCCAGCGTAATTGCGCAGCATTGTTGATGAGTGCATTCATTGCTAAAGCAGCAAAGCCACCGAATTGAATCTCAGCCACTGGGCGCATGCCACCTAGTGCTGCTCCTGTGGCCGAGTGAATGATTACGGCCTCTGAGAGAGGCATATCGAGCAACTTGTCCGAGTGCCCCTTAGCTTTGAGTGACAGGTTCATCCCGAATGCNCCTGCCACTTCCATGTCTTCTCCCATGAACACGACGCCTTCGCCACTCTCATCGGCGATTGAGGCCATAGCATTCTGAATCGCACGGCTGTAACTCGTCGAATTAGCCGCATTGGAGAACTCTAGTGAAACATCCCCCGGCTGCAATGTCGCCTCAACGGTTTGACGTGTTCGATTGAATCTACTAAACTGCTCGGAGTGACTACTGGCATCATGCAGACTGGTAACGCCCTTGATTACCGAATTCCCCTCGGGCCACGGCATTTCTTCCATTTCCTTCCTAGATNCATCTGATAGCTCCTGCTCCTCAGTTTCCATCTGCTCCAGAATACTCTCATCACAACCCAATCGTAGTAATAGCTCTCGGTGATTAGGAAGTGGATCTTTGTCTGCCCAATAGCCAAGCAGCCCGCGGTCTACGTATCCGGGAGGGTTCCCTGAAGCCGCCCCTAGATACAGGTCATCATGATGGTGTGCGTGACCGCATCCCCGCATGGTCTCTACATGAATCAGGGTCGACCCGCCTCCATCCAAAGCGAACTCCCTGGCAACCGCAGTCGAGGCGTAGAATAGACCTGGGTCTGAACCATCAATTGTCCACGAAGGCATCCCCATCGCATGCCCCTTGTCTCCAAAGGTCTCGGCCCCCGATTGACCTACTACGTAAGTATCGAGAGCAATCTGGTTGTTCTGAATCATGAAAGCCATCGGAAGACCTCTAGTTCCGGCGAGGTTCATTGCCTCCCAGAACTCGCCACTACTGCTGCATCCTTCACCGACGGGAGCTAGATGAAACCTGTCTACCCCTAGTCTTACAGCTGCCAATGCAATACCTGTGGTCGTTGCACTGGCAATAGGCAGGGGCGCAGTGGGAGGGAGTACTCTCTTCTCCCAGTTGCCGATGTGCAAGTCCCTTCCCCCTGCCTCATCATGGCCTCCGTCCATGTATGAGCCGGATTTACCCATTTGTGCTGCAAAAACCTCAGTAGGTGTCTGGCCCATTGCCAAAGCTAGCCCTACATCACGAATCATCGGTGCTACAACATCGCCCCTCTCAACATCATCTCCTAAATCTACGGCTCGCCGCATGGCAGAAGCACAGGCGACAACGCCTTCTTGCCAGGTAGAACGGAATCCTTTGCCTGTGAAACTGCCACCGTCTGGAGTCTCCAAACCCTCTGAGAACAACTCCTTGAGGTGCTCATCAACCGCCCTGGTTCTGGTCATCATCCTCTGCCATTCAATTCGCTGTTCAAGNGTTATCGAGGCGTAATGAGCAATTCTCCTCAAGCATAGAGNCGCATCAATTAACAGCCTCTCAGCACGTCTTTCTAGGTGCAATTCACCAGTTCTCATAGGCATTACTTCTCCCGAATGCACCGGGCTCAGTGAAGGTGCCATCAATCGATCATGCAGGGTTTCTTTGAGAGCTGCGAGAAGATCTGAGGAGAATTCATGAAAAGAATCTCCATCGAAAGATGATTGAGGATTGCAATCATTCCAAGCATTCGATACCAGTTCTAGATGCCCATCATGCCTCTCAGCGAAGAACCTTAGAAACTCAACTCTTGCAGTCTCTGATTTGAGCGAGGAAGGGAAAACAAGTACCTCCTGTGGTTGCCANCCTGCTCCCCAGATGTTTGGGAGGGCAGATTGGGAGGCGACNTCGGNCGTCATATCGACAGGTGCGTTACTCGGCTCATCTACAGCAGAATTCCTTCTCTTTGCCTCATGCTCGAGCTCGGAATCACTCACGCCAGCCTCTCTTTCCCAGATCCTAACGCTTCTCCTTCTGCCCTGGCCGGAGAGAGAACGGTCGAGCTTTGCTCTGACTCTCTTGCCACAATGCTCACAACTCCTGTCGAGTCGCTCGGTACCCACCTTTGCCTTCCAAACCTGATGTTTACTGCATTCGGGACATTGCCATACTCCTTGGCGCATGATGCCTCGCACAAGCAGTTAGTACAACAAATCTTCGATGTACTGTGAATTAATCAACCACAAATATAACAATAATGATGAAATATGCTATTTATTGTGTNTATTAAAGATGTAAATACCACAAATAAACGCTAATCTGAAATAAATTATACCACATTAATACTTAATTATNTTTGGATTAACTGTGTCGGACCACTCATGAATCCCACCTTGTAGGTTATACACATCGCCCTTAGCAAGTCCACTAGAAACCAGATAACGAGCAACAGCAGCCGATCTTGAACCGGTTCTGCAATACACTACGATATCTTTGTCCAGAGGAATCTCATCCATTCGCATTGGAACTAGATTATGTTCGATTCTGAGGTCGGTTCCCGATAAAGTTGCAATCGCCTCCTCCTCACTCCTGCGGACATCGAGGAGAAATACATCCCATCCGGAGTCCCGACGCTGTACAAAATTTGACGGACTAATCACAAGCATCATCCCGCTTGGTGAATCGACATCACTTGAACAAGACTCTGCTGAATCCTGCGTTAGCTCCGTGACAACTCCTCGCGACTCATTCTTTGAGAACCCAAGAGTCCTGAATTTCATACNCAGGGCATCGATGACTAGCAACTTCCCGTTGAGAGTATCGCCAATCTCCAGTATNACCTTTATCGCCTCAGTAGCCTGAATGGAACCAACTATGCCAGGAAGCACCCCCAGCACTCCAGCTTCTGCGCAGTTTGGAGCCAAACCATCTTCAGGTGGCTTCGGAAACAAATCACGGTAATTGGGGCCGCCTTCAAGGTTGAATGTGGTCACCTGTCCCTCGAAACGGTGAATGCTACCGAAAATCCAAGGTTTTCCCAGGATCTCGCACGCATCTCCAATCAGATAACGAGTCTCAAAGTTGTCAGTGCCATCGATTACGAGGTCATATCGGCCGATTATCTCTAGAGCATTCGTCACATTTAGCCTACCTTCTATNGCTTCAACAGTGACTTCGGGGTTGAGATCGGATATACGCCTCTCTGCAGACGCAGCTTTCGACTCGCCGACTTCAGAAGTACCGTGGATAATCTGTCGCTGAAGATTTGTTACGTCCACTGTGTCATCATCGATTAGGCCAATCCTGCCTATTCCAGCAGCCGCGAGATAGAGTAGAGCAGGTGAGCCCAAGCCTCCTGCACCGACAACCAACACAGATGACTCTTGCAGAATCAACTGCCCTTCAGGTCCCACTTCGGGTAGAACTAGATGTCTCGCGTAGCGAGAGTCGCCCGCGGCGGCCATGCTTCTACGAGTACGTTCATAGAAATGGCCTCTTCCCTTAATTCTGCAAATAAAGTCAAATTACGAAGAGTCTGAGAGTGGAAATCACCCAACCCAATCTACCCCATGTTCGAGTCAGGAGTTTAGCGTTCTCGGGACTGATATCAATCCTGAAAATNGTTGCAATCAGCCTGCGAATGAAATTCTGTTCCAGATGCGAATCGGGCCTAGGTATCCCTCTGAAGTAGCGTTCAATATCAGTGATGATACAGTAGTCATCCCTGAGTAACCACAGTATCTCGGTTGCACCATAGAGGATGAACACNCCCCACCACATCCACTCGGCGGGTCCCAGCCAAGCGAAGGCACAGAACAGAGTTATTCCGACATGTAGTAGATAGAACAGGTCCCCTATCCTGTTATTCAGCCAACCCGTATCTCCATCCGGCTCCAAATGAGCACCTCAGTGCTGGTCCTCCAACCACTTCTCCGCATCTATAGCCGCTTGGCAACCCATCCCTGCTGCTGTGATTGCCTGACGGTAGCGCGTGTCCACAACATCCCCTGCAGCAAACACTCCTGGTACACTGGTCATAGTGTGCTCAGAATGCAGGATGTAACCCGAATCATCCATCTCCACTTCACCCTGTAGGAAACCAGTCATCGGTTTATGGCCGATTGCGATGAATGCGCCCGTACAGCTAATCTTCTCCTCACTACCATCACGAGGGTCTTCAAGAACAGCCCCGCTGAGTCCTTCGTCGTTAGATAACCACCCCTTGACTCTAAGATTAGTCTTGATCTCAATCTTGGGATGATTAGCAGCCCTCTCGTACATCACCTTGGATGCCTTGAATACTTCTCGGCGATGAACTATCGTGACCTTACTGGCGAATCTGGTGAGGAATGTAGCTTCCTCCATCGCCGAATCGCCACCGCCGACCACAATCACCTCTTGTTCTCGGAAGAAGGCCCCGTCGCAGGTAGCGCAGGTCGAGATACCTCTTCCTTTCTGAGCCTCTTCTCCTTCGGCGCCAAGCCAGATTGCCTCGGCCCCAGTGCAGATGATTACTGCATCCGCCCTATGTTCGTCCCCTTCGACCCAGACTCTGAACGGACGCTCCGAGAAGTCGACTTTCTCGACATTCTTGTCATGCACTTCCAGACCGAAACGTTCGGCCTGCTCACGCATATGAATCATCATCTCCGGACCACCTATTCCAGTAGGATAGCCAGGAAAGTTCTCAACATCAGAAGTCAGCATCAATTGTCCCCCTGACATGTATCCGGCAAACATCAGCGGCTCAAGCATAGCACGAGCGGTGTACAGCCCGGCCGTGTACCCCGCTGGGCCGGAGCCGATGATGATGACATTCCGAACTTCGCCGCTCACAGGCCACCCAATGCTGGGATGTCCTTCAACCCTGCTCTAAGACAAAGTAATTGAAACGACGTCACGTGGATTCAATCTAGATGAATCTGCTAGCAATAGTTTACGGCTTGGCTTTCATCAAGATTGGCGTCTCTCACTTCAGGGAACCCGGTAAATTTGTAGAGATTATCCCGCCATTTCTTCCCTTTCCTCTAATGCTTGTCTACATTTCAGGAGCGATGGAGATTGTGGGAGGGGTAGCAATAATTTATCCTGATACACAAGTGCTTGCAGGCAGATTTCTTGCCCTTTTCTTGATTGGAGTTTATCCCGCTAATTTGTACATGTGGACACACGATGTCGCATTTGATGGGACTAAGTTTGGCACACAAGGACATATTCTTCGTTTGCTTGCCCAATTATTGTTAATTGCTGCAGCATTGCATATTTCTGGCGATCTGGATCGTAGTGTATTCTCTGCTTGAATAGGTGTTTTTATGCCCGTTTCTTCCTCTATAATTTCGTTTAGGTTTGCATACCGAATAGCAATAATTTCAATAATTTTCTTTGCCATTTCTGAATTTGGAATTCCAGCACTTCTGTTGATATTTTCCCTCTATTTTCTGATTAAATTCGAGCACCCCAAATCAACATCTCGAATGATGGCAGAAGATGCATCATTAATCCACATGTCCAAGACAGGAGGTGAAGGAAAATCTGTGGTAGTAGTCGGCGGAGGAATTAGTGGTTTGTCGGCGGCCAAATTCCTGATTCAGGCAGGCTGTGATGTGACTCTTTTGGAGAATAAATCAATTGTCGGAGGGAACAATACTCCATATTTGGAAAATGGCGAACATCATGCTACCACAGTCATAGTTACCCTGCCTGCCCAACAACCTCACTATCTACAACTCTGCAGGGAATACGGAATAGAACAAACTCCTCATGACTTTGAAGATCTTAAGGGGGCAATTGTATTCGAGAATAGGGAATTGAACACAAAGATGGGCTCGGGAATTGGTGGATTTCTAAAATTCGTTTACCGTGAAGCGACATTGAAGGAATTAGTGGATGGTTTCATCATTTTCTGGAGATTGTACCGCCAGTTCAAGCTTCGACCTGAATCCGCAAAGAGCGTGGCAGATGTTCTTGGAAAACGTTTAGTCAATTCTTCTGTATTCACTCATTTCTATATGCCATGGGTTGGGATTAATACATGGTGCCGATTTGATGATTTGGATAGGCAACCCGCACATGTTTTTGCCTCTTTCATTTTTGAGTATGCATTAACTTTTGACATCCGGGATAAGTCGGCGAAGTACAAAGAAGATTACTGGTGTGTATTGGATGGAAGACTCATTCACGAGTTGAGAGATCATCTGCTGACCAATGATAGATACGAACAACATCTGAACACAAATGTGACAGGAATCTCCCGTAACAAGTCTGGGAAACTGTCAGTAGTTGCAGAGAGTGGTAAATCTTGGAATTGCGATTCAGTTATTGTTGCTACACAACCTATCCAGGCCCTCCCAATAATGGGCGAAGTTGCGCCCAAGATACTAATCGATGAGCTTGAGAAATGGGAGCAAATGGATTGCTACGTCATTTTGCATACCGATTTCTCAGATATTGGAAATAGGCCTTGGCTGCACCAAACACACAGTAACGAGACAACCGGGAAATATTACATCACAAATACAATCAGACCTAGGATGGGAGATTTAGAAGGCAAATATCTGATTACATTCGTTTACAATACTGAGAACTATCTTGATTTTCGTACCAATCAAATGGATGAATCCTCCATAGTCAAATTGTATGAGCCGAAGTTACCCATTTTCTCCTTGGAGAATTCAATCGATAGGAACACAGTTTGGCGGGAAATAGACTCACAGTGTGATGATGTATTCTGGACTCAAGCATGTCGTTCTGGATTACAATACCACAATAATGGGATTGTGAGTTCGAAGCGTGTGGTACGTAGAGTATTAGGGCTGACTTGGTAAGAGCAATTTGGGGTACTGCTTATGTCAGATAGAACAACCACCGCCAACGCTGTCAACAATCCTTTATTGAAAATCCTACCATACTATCTCGGCTTTGGATGGGTTGTAATCAATCTGGTAATTTACTTCGTAGTCTCGCCAATCATTAGCGAAGATCAGCCAATTAGAATTGGAATTTCTGCGGGGTTTGCAATTGTCTCCCTGATTGCCGATGTTGTAGCATACAAAATCATAGCCAACAGTTTGGATAGTGCGTCCCAAAATATAGAAAACTCATCGCAAGAATCTGAAAACGATAGCGGGGAACAAAAATTGTTATCCGGAGAGAATTGGATAGGGCCAGACGGAACTGAAAGCGGCCCAGATGTTCCCGAGGATTGGTACATTACATACAATGGGCCAGCACCTATTGTACAGGATATCTACGGGGAAAACTATGGCGTAGATAGAGGAGATGGCGCCGTGCCTATTGATTATTATATCAAAAAATGGGGAGTTCCAGAGGGCTTTGGAAACACTGATTATGAGAAACTATGGTCCATGGAATAAGTCTAAGCCCAATTTCACCCAATCATCGCTGCCACCGCACCAACAGCGGCGCGGGCATGTGGTTCTAGGCGCGGCTCGATATGTTCCGGCTCTGCTCCGGGGCCGATTATGCCGAGTCCAATAGGCTTGTTGTGAGTAATCTGAAGCTCAATTACTGCCTTGGTTACTGACTGACCCATGACAAGGCCATGATCAGTCTCACCCCGCTCGATGATTCCCAAAACCACCGCACCATCCATCTCATCTTGGCGCAGCATCCGATCTAGTGCTAGGGGCGCTTCCATCGATCCGGGAACCCAGGCCACATCCACGACCTCCCAGTTCTTCGAAGCCGCTTCATCGCGAGCATATTCTAGCATCCTCTCGACCTCGTCGCGGTGGAATGAGCCGCATACAATCCCCAGCTTCATCCGCTCCCCCCCATGCTCCTGCTGAGCGTATCCACAATGGCTTGGGTTTGCGAATCTACCTCGATGTTCACGCTCCCCCCGACTTCCTTCTGACCTATCGTAGTGACTCTGAGGGTCTCAGGGATGATGTGCAGATCAAAGCCGGAATCATCCACGCGGCCCACGGTCAATGACATCCCATCTACTGCTACGTATCCCTTTTCTAGGATGTAGGGCCGAACTTCATCTGGTATGGAAATACGCAGGTCCACTCCCTCGCCGACTTCTGCTCTTTCAAGAATCTCAGCGGTGCACATTACATGCCCAGAGAGCATATGGCCCCCAAGCTCATCTCCCAGTCTGAGGGAGCGTTCGACATTGAGAACGTCTCCATTCGACCTATCTGCTAGAGTCGTACGTTCCAGAGTTTCCTCGACAGCATCGAATCCGACCCGCCCCGATTCGATTCCAACCACTGTCATGCACACGCCATCCAATGACACGCTAGCACCAATCTCTAGACCATCGTCGAAGCCTGTCAGATCGATAGTGAAGGAGCGAAAACCGTCCCTTTCCTCTATGCTGAGAATCGGGGCCGTTCCGGCCACTATGCCGGTGTACATCCCTCTAGTCCTCCTCGTATGGGCCGCCTTCGGCACCTGGCCAGAGGTCGAGGATTCTAGCGATAATCTTGCGAGTGCCGTCAAGGTCGTCTGAGAGACCTTCGACTCTTATGACCTCGATATGCGAGTGCCCATGCGCGGCCAATCCTTCTCGGATGGCATCGACAGAGTGTTTCTGATCATAGCCCAAAGCGATTATGTCGGGCTCGATATCATCTAGAATGTCGAATATCGGCGAGGTCGGTGGGTTACCGACCATTGCTGTATCGACTGGTTTGAGTCCCGATACCATCCTACATCTGAGATCATGAGTAGTAATTGGCTCGTGCTTTTGCTTCCTCACGGTGTCGTCGTGAGCGACGACAACTACGAGCTCATCCCCGAGGCTCTTGGCCTGCTCGACGTAGTGCAGATGACCAGCGTGTAGAAGGTCGAACACACCTACTGCCATCACGCGTGTCATAACCAGACCGGCCTCGCCATATCTTCTCTACTCTTCGATTCCCATTGCTTCGAGTATTTCGCCCCCGGTAATCATAGGTATTCCGTACTTCTCAGCGTATTCCCTAGCTGCATCCACAGACAGTGCGCCATCCCCATCTGGTTCCAGCATTTCAGCCCCAATCGTGCACGGAGGGCGCCCGGAAAGACGCGCTATGGATACGGCAAGTTCTGTGTGGCCCTGGCGTGACCTTAGCCCCAGAGGCGACTCCCTGCAGACTGGGATGTGACCAGGGGTTCGAAACTCCGCTCCCAGTGCGATGCGAGCAGACTCTCCATCAGCGCCACTAGCTATCAACTCTTGAGACAATTCTCCAAACCTCCTAGTAGTCAATGCCCTATCTCTGTCAGTAATGCCTGTGTATGTCTTTCGGTGGTTAATTGAGAGGGTGAAAGCCGAGCGATTATCGTACTGAAGATCATCAGTAATCAACTCGCCCAGAACGGGATTCTCATCGACAAGAGCCGGATGAGTGTGGATGTCCTGTAGCCAAGGCAGGCCAAACATCTCACCGATTTCGTTTCCGATTGCTAAGAAGAGCAAGCCTCCACAATCGTTGCGCAGCGTCCTCATAATCTTAGGAGTGGCAGCATCTACTGGCCACAGTAAATCCGTCTCTCTTTCTCTGAAATCTGAGTCAAACACCATCACCGGATCTCCTGCAGCGAAAGCAGCAATCGCTCGCTCAACCGCCGGGCTCATGTTTACCGGAGGGGCCATACATACCCGTTCTTTTCGGTCATAGACCGAATCCTTCTCATGCGTTGCTCTACTGCCATGAACGATGACGGAACGAATCGAGGTGATTGTTCCCGTCAGAGTTGACCTTGCAGGAGGCTGGACCGACGTCCAACCGTACTCAGGAGATCACGGTGGCGAGGTCGTCAACTTCGCCATCAACAGATACATCCGCAGCTCCCTAGAGAAGGATGACGAGGGGCGAATCAGAGTAGAATATAGCAGCGACATGCCAACGGGCTCGGGATTGGGCACTAGCGGGGCCATGAATGTCGGACTTATTGCGACCATAGCCGGTGGTGGAAAGAGCCCCGAGGACATCGCTGAACTAGCCTTCCAGTTCGAGGCATTACTCGAGAACAAGGGAGGCAGGCAGGATCAGTGGGCAGCAGCCCGTGGAGGTTTCAATCACCTGCTGTTCCTAGGTGACGAGGTCGAGGAGATGCCCTTCGAGCCAATGAAGTCGGCTAGGAACTGGCTTCGCAAGCACTTCGTGATAGCCTACACTGGAATCGAGCACAAGTCGGGGGACATTCACTCAAAAGTCTGGGAGCGCTACGAAGAGAGCGATGAGGAAGTCATTTCCGGTTTGCACCTAATTAGGGGGGCTGCTAGGAACATGGCAGACGGCCTGCAGAGGGATCGCAGGGAATTAGTTGTCAAGGCACTCAACGAAGTCTGCGATGGTGTTGACCTCATTGACAGGTCGATTCACGATCCATTCCGAGAAGTTATGGGGGAACTCAAGGAATCCGGCTCAGTCGTCGCATGGAAGGCGCTTGGTGCAGGCGGCGGCGGATCCGTGGGTATTCTTTGCTCTCCAATGGGCCTCAGTAATACGATTTCTGTAGTTGAGAATGCTGGTTGGGAAATCGTGGAATGGGACTATGACGAGATTGGCATACAAGTAAACTGACAATTACTCCCTACCTAAGCCTCAAACACCACCCCACTTTCGTCCTACCCATGGTAGGACGCCGAGCAGCACTGGCAACAGCAATCGCGCTGTTGTTCCTAATCCCTCTCGCCTCGTCCACAATTATTGCTGAGAGAGAGCCGGGTGGATTCGATGCTGATGGGAATTGGATATCTTCGGTAGAGCACGATGTACATCCGAACTGGTGGCTCTATTGGAGCCGTGACAAGGATGGTAACCAGATTGATGACAGGCTGGAATGGCTGCTTGAGCAACCCGCCGAACTACAGCAGGACTGGTGGAAGAGGGCTCCACCAGGAAGTGCACGAATTTTCGTTGACTACAATCACCATCCTACGGATGCAGATATTTCAGCTCTGGAAGCATTAGGAGCTGAGGTCACCTTCCGCTTCACCTATCTAGACACCGTTTCTGCCACAGCCCCATTCAGCATAATCCTAGGCTCGAACGGAATCCGTTCACTTCCCGGAGTGGTGATGATCGAGGACCTAGGTCTAGCCGAGCCAAACATGCACGAAGCAGTTCCGAATATGGGGGTCGATGCAGTCTGGCAAGACCTTGGTCTGGACGGTACTGGTTCTGTAATCGCAATCCTCGACACCGGAGTTCGAGGCGACCACGAGGGACTCAATGACATGGACGACGACCCATTTACCTGCATTGACGACCCTCCAGAACCCGACCCTACGGACCCTACTCCTCCACCTGTTCCCGCAGATTGCGACCCCAAGATTATCGCCTTCTTCGATGCTGTAATCACTGATGAGGAACATGATCCCGCTGAGTCATACGATTCCGGAACCCATGGCACTCACGTCGCCGGAATCGCCGCCGGTAGCGGCGGTGGCCAGACAGACCCAGCCACAGGTCTGAGGTATGTGGGAGCCGCCCCAGGAGCGTGGCTAATCAACATCTTAGCATGCTGCGATGGCGATATTGAGGATGTCATGCAAGGTGCCCAATGGGCCATTGACAACAAGGACAAGCACGGCATTGATATCGTGACCTCCTCGCTGGGTGAGCAACAGTTTGAGATTCACTTCGACAACGACGGCAACTCTGCTTGGAGCCGTCAGATGGACATGGTTGTTGAGGCCGGCATCATCACCACACTGTCTGCCGGTAACGAATTCGGAGGCGCGACGTTCGCTGGTTGTAATACCATAGATAGCCCAGGCGACGCTAAGCTGCCAGTCACTGTAGCTAGCCTAGACAAGGACCTCGGACTGGCTATCTACAGTAGTAGAGGGTATACTTCTGACTTGCGTGTTAAGCCAGATGTTGCTACTATTGGATCTAGCATCATGGCACCAGATGCAGCCACTCAGGATGGATATACGAGCAAATCCGGCACCAGCATGGCCACTCCTCTGATGGCAGGTATTGCAGCGCTGATGATACAGGCTAACCCAGACCTGACTCCTACCGAGTTCAAGGACATCATCGCAGCCCACTCGATAGAGAGAGAAATCGCCCTCTTGGATGATCCTGGATTCAATGACTGCAGTCTGCTGGAGACACGTCCCGACAACGAGTTTGGATACGGCCAGGCAGATCCCGTGGCCTTTGTTGAGGCTGCAGGAAGCATCGACCGTTCGCTAAACGTCTCAATGGACTTAGTTACACTACAGGAGATTGGCAATGAGAGTTACATCGCTGGCACCGCATCAGGCGGTGCACCCGGGATGGGTGTCGTAGAGGTTAAGGTTGGAGGAGGCGAATGGAAGGGTGCCGCAGACCTGTCGAAGAATGGTGACTGGGCGACTTGGAGAGTCAAACTCGACCCTCACACTGAATCTGGTAATTCAACAGTCTATGCCCGACTAGTTATCTCTGAGGACAGCATCTCTCCAATTGATGCCCGAAGAGTTGTACTCATTGACGGCCAGTCTGAATCAGGAGCTTTAGAGGGCCTGACTTCTATGGGCTCATGGGTCTTCTTTGTGCCCTTTGCATTGGTTTTGGCACTGCTTGGGTTCATCATGACGACTGAGAGGTGGGACAGAAAGTTCTCCGCTGCAATGAAAAAATCCTCTTCCGACAAATCAGATGAAACGGATGAAATCGAAACCAGCAATTGGCTGGATCTAATATTACAGAAAATCAAATCCTTCATTGGTACATTCGGCTCATTTTTCCGCGGCCTACGCAACGGTGAGGCACTCTCAGAGAACAAGGCATCGAGAACTATAGCCCTGTGTATCCTTTATGTCGCACAGGGCCTACCTTCCGGCTTCGCTAACGTCGCCTTCGTCGCCTTCCTAGTAACCAATGGAATAGAAGTTGAACAGATTGCCTTGCTATTCGCTACCGTCTATCT
>PBWO01000011.1 GCA_002727275.1 Methanobacteriota archaeon | reverse complement strand
TGGGGCATTATTCTCAGTTTCCCGAGGTTATTCCCCAGCATAGGGCAGGTTACCCACGTGTTACTGAGCGGTACGCCGAGTCCCTAAGACTCACGACTCGCATGGCTTAATCGAACTCCAATAGCGGTAGCCTCCGGCAGGATCAACCGGATTTCGCGTGAGCGGAATCACATGATCCTTGCAGAGTTTGTTTATCACAAGTTGTCACTTATTGGTTATTGGCGCAGATGCACTTTCATTGATTGAATGTAATATCTGCTTCTTGCACCCCCTGAAACGGGGGTCAAGTCATAATTGTGGTTAACCTCCTCAACCACGAAAAAATTCGTGGCCGCACTTCCTCGGCATGCGTCAAACCTGAAGGAAGATGTCATCGCACTAGGTGTTCAATCTCCAACGCCAGTTAGACGCAGCGTCTCGCCGACCCTCCTGCGGTATATCAAATTGACTAGAGGGTAATAATCAGTGATGTCTAGCAGTACAGCGATTATCGAATTAATCGGCCCCGAAGAACTCGCGCAGAACTGGATGCATTTCCATGGCCTGTTCTTTCTGTATCTGCTCATAGGTCCTTAGGATAATTCCTACTGCCAGTAACAGACCTGTTCCAGTCGCGTTTCCAACCGTACCCAGTAGGTCAGCACCAGCTGCCAATAGGCCGACGAAGGCACCGGAGAACAGAGTCACGGGAGGTATGTAGCGCTCTAGGATTCTCTCGAGAACAACCGGATTCTTCCTGAATCCAGGAATCTGCATACCCGTCCGCTCAATCTGCTTGGCGACATCCTTAGCACCCATATTGGTAGTCTCGATCCAGAACTTCGCGAACACGGTAGAACCTGCTGTCATGAAGAATACATAGACGAATACGTGAGTCATGATCTGCCCTAGACTGTGGCCGTAGGCATCGCCTGTTTGATTGAGCAGTGGTAAGAGCCAGTCTCCAACTCCATTGACCATGGATGAATACCAAGCGAAACCGTCTGAGGGAGTAGTCGCACCTACCTCATAAGACCCGAACCAATGTGCTTTACTCCACGCGCCATTCCTACCCAATATCGGAACTGTGGAAAGTACAGGGTGACTCCAGAACAGTAGTGTGAACATGTTGACGTTGGCCAAGAGTGCTGCCATCAAAATGACCGGAATGTTGCTTGCGTAGACCAGTCTAATCGGATACTGGCCTCTGTGACCTCTGACCTTTCCGTGAGTCAATGGCAACTCGAGTTTGCTAGATTCAGCATATGCAACGACGAGGAACACGATGATTGACGATACTAAAGCGGCGACCGGGTTTGCATGCTCAAGTAGAATCAATTCGAACCCATTCTGCGACACCAGTTCTGAGTTGGTGGCGGTTCGCAGTGTGTAGAATATCATGGGCAGAGTACCCGAAGGAGGGTTTTCCAAACTCATTGCTGCGCCCTGCACTGTTGGTAGAGGAGATAGTGTTCCGACGAATGTCGATTGGGCAACTCCTGCAGCAATGAAGAGCGAGATACCGCTGCCGATACCCCACTTGCTGACCAGTTCATCGAGCAGGAACACAAGATATGAGCCGATGAATAACTGTGAGACGATGACTGCGTTGGCCCAGCCAATTCCGAATCTGTCGATGATGGCGACGCTGGGGTCTAGGAACCCGTACACCTGCG
Organism: Methanobacteriota archaeon; assembly: GCA_002727275.1. Lineage (GTDB taxonomy): Archaea > Thermoplasmatota > Poseidoniia > Poseidoniales > Thalassarchaeaceae > Thalassarchaeum. Next base: position 28,733 of record PBWO01000011.1, on the reverse strand, counting down.
GAATGGACTCGACAGGAATCATGAACAGGACGAGAAGTTTCTGCACGCCTTGGTACAATTGCTTGTCACTAGAGTCCTGCAGGTCGAGTTGGATAATCTTGGCTCCAGCGAACAATTGCATGATGATTGAACCAGTAACGATTGGACCGATTCCCAAATGCATGATCGAACCGGATGCTCCAGCCATGATTGCACGGAAAGAAGAGAAGATGTCGAGTGTGTCATCAGAGAGTCCCCAAATCATGACGTTTGTCATCATGAAGTAGATGATGAGGACCAGGGTTGTAGTCCACAACTTCTGATTGAATCAGACGTGACCCTCTGGCTTGGTGATGCTAGGATACACGTCTACAAGTCTGGATAGTGCATACAAACGGCTTGATTCAGATCCAGAGTACAGTAAGCAAGTAAGTGCCATAGCAGAGCCCAGTCCTAGAAGCGCGACCCCGACTAGAAGGAAGCCTACTGCGGCCTTGTCGACCCATCCCCAGTATGCTAAAGAAAGAACAAATGCTAGCCAAATCATCCCCTTCAGTGACTTGCCTAGATATGGAATCTCCTTGATATTGTCAGGTAGGTCGGTCATAGTTGCCCACATGACATAGGCCACATACGGGAAGGAAACAAGGAACATCTTCAGAGCACGGGTCTGCTCATCGGCAGAGCCATCCAGTAGGTCGTCTCTCAGCCAGTAGAATAGAGCGCCCCAATATACAGTGGCCATTATCGTCAGACCAAGCCCGCTCGGTCGACGCTCAACCATTCAGATCACTCCTCTTCCCACTCGCCCCAGTCATCGTCGTCGCCGCCTTCCAAGGTGACGGACCCTCCTGCGGCTTCGATCTTCTCGATTGCTCGGGCGCTAGCTTCTGGGACAGTGACGTGCAGGGCGCTCTTTACGCTGCCCTTTCCGAGCAACTTGTCGTAACCCAGTCCTCCAAGGTCGATAGAATCGCCCTCAGCCAACTTGGCTGTATCTTCGAGATTTATGGTCACGTTGACATTTCTCAGGCTTGGGTGGCGGTTGAACCCGTACATCCCCCAGTGTCTTGGCATGTACTTGAGTCGAGTCATGAGTCTGTGCTTGTTGATACCGGCATTACCGCGACCACCCCTCTTACCTGCGCCACGGCCGGCCTTCTTGCCACGGCCGTGATAGCGGCTGCGTCCTCGGAACTTATTTGTTCTAGATACCATAGAAATCCCTCAAATCATCCTTCCAGCCAAGTCGGCGATTGCCTCTCCTCTGAAGCCAAGTGCCCCTCCTACAGTGAAGCTACGCTTGATTCCGCCCCAGCCCTTAGGGCCACGTGGCGGATGTAGTCTGAAAACCGGCTTCATGCCGTCAATGTCTCCTGTTCCGGCATCTCCAGAGGCTATTGCCTTAGACACTGCCTTGATTGTAGAGTAATCGCTACCAGACTTTACTGAAGAGTTGGTCACGGGCTTATCGCCGACCAATCGGCCACGCTCTGAGATTAGTGTAGCAATGGTGTCGGCATCAACTTCCCCCCAGGTGATGTAGTCCTTGGCCTTGTGCAGCATACCAGCGTAAGCAGGTGTATCGGGAATCAGTACTGCGTGGTTCACTCTGGTCAAGTTGAGCATGGACATAGTGTCCCTAATCTTCGGCTTGACACCGCGGTCGCTGCGGACTCTGATTACTAGGAAGGTCATCCAATATTCCTCCCTTCAATGATGTTGAGCCTCTTCCTGTCAGCATCGGTGATTCTGGTTCGGTTGAGCTCAACTAGAGCGTTGTATGTAGCTTTGGCGAAGTTGATAGTAGTGCGAGTCTGGCCGGCTGAGCGCGACCACACATCGGTGATACCGGCTAGAGTAAGTACTCTGCGACCATAGTCACCAATTACCAGTCCCTTGCCCGCTGGGGCTGGCATCAGCGTGACTCGGGTCGAGCCTGAGCGACCTGTGACCTTGAACGGTATACTGTTACCAGGGCCCTCTGAGGATTCCCAAGAACCATTTCCTCTCATTACTGGAATTAGGTTCAACTTGGCCTTGTCAATAGCCTTGCGAATCGTGCTCGCTACCTCCTTACCCTTGCAGATAGATAAACCAACGTAGCCATCCGAATTTCCGACTACGCAAAGGACATTGAAGCGGACTCTGCGACCCGAGTCAGTCATTCTCTGAATCATGTTGACCGATAGAACATCGTCCTCCAAGTCTGGCAGAAGTGCATCGACTATCTCGACTTCTCTGATTGGGAGGCCAGAAGAGATTGCCTGCTCATAGGTGTGAACCTGTCCATTCATGACCATGCGGCCGAGCCTTGTTCTCGGCTGCCATGCTCTGAGTCCTGCTAATGGATCGGGGCCACGGCGGCGTGTCTCTTGCTGCTCTTCGGGAGGGGCAAGTGCCATTGCTAACCCAGGGGCTAGAACTTCTGGAACATCCGGGGTGTCTTCAGTCTGCTCTGTTTGCTCTTCGCTCATCCTGATGCCTCCTCTATCGCATTCTTTGCAGCCTCGACTGCTGCAGCTAGTGAGTCGTTGATGTGTGCTCCGTTGACTCTGTCGTCTGAAGGCATGATGCCTTCTCCGTGAGGCACATCTAATCCTGCATCCACCATTCCCTTGAGGGCGGCGAAGATACGGCTTCCAGGAGACGAGGAGGCTAGACCTATGTCGAGGATTGCGCTGTCATGTCCGGCAGACAGTGCCGACTTGCCAAGAGCATACCCGGCTACGTAGCAGGCTGGGACTGACTTTGTAGATGCGTCAGCAGGCCAACCATAGGCGGCCAAGTTGCTGCCTCTGACTGAAGCAACTATCTTGTCGCCGTCTGGGTTGAATTGCGCCAACTGGCAGACAACTTGAGTGTTGGAAACTCTTACAATCGCTCGAGGAGTTCCTCCTCTGAGCATTCTGAGCCTCCTTCTGTAGTCTGTCTTACCGTTGCGCCTTCGCTTGAATCTAAGTCTCTGACTCTTTCCGTGTGCCATCACTCATCACCCCCTAGTGTGATTCCATCGAGTTCCATGTTCGAGCGCATGTGAGCGACTGAACGGTATGATCCTCCCTTTGCCTTGCGGTAGTAGTAGCGATACTGAGAAGGAGTGAGTTGCTCGCTGGAGCGGAGTTCCTTGAGTTCCCTCCTCTGGGCTCTAATCAGGCTCATCCAGCGTTGCTTCTTGGGGTTCCTGGAGTTGGCACTACCCTTTCGGGAACCTTGTCCCTTGCGACGGCCCTTCGCCCTCTGGGCATCTGCCTTCCTAGCTCTCGCACGACTGGTGCCCTTGATTGGCTTGGCCTTGATTAGGCCCTCCTCAATCAACTCTCGGATGTCGTCCTTCTGGACGGCACTGGAAATCTCATCCAGATAGTCTGGGTGAATCCAGACTCTGTGTACTCCGACATTCCTGCCCTCCTTCTGAGATAGTATCTGGGCAGCCATCCTGCGCTGGTTTGTGATCATCATTGCATATCCCCCTTGCGCTGGAAGCGTCTTCTGTTCAGTACCCTCAGACCAAGGTCATCAGCTCTGTCATGAATCTGTGCCCTCTTCCTGTTGCCCACCCTAGCGCCGATGCGGACTGCCTGACGCTCGGGGTCGATTCCATCGAGGTCGGCTGGCTTGTGCACCATGACCTCCTCAAACCCAGATGGGTGTAATCCTCTGACGGACGAAATCTTACGGTAGCCAACTCTTGCCATAGGTGATCTGTACTTGCGGTTCACTCTCTGACTGGACTGCATACCTTTCGGCTTCCTCCAGCCAGTCTTCGAGAGTCTCCTGTACCTGAACCACTCCTGCCTTATGAAGGCGGGCTGCTTCTTCTTCTGCGAATTGAGTACAGCGATATCGGCAACTGTAGAGTCGTCGAGTACGGGCTTCTGACGGGCAACGTGGAAGTCATCCCACTCGTCGTCGAAGAAATCGTCATCTGTTTCGTCTTCGAAGTCGTCGTCTTCGAAGTCGTCCTCCACTTCCTCCACCTCTTCGGCAGGCTGTTCCACGGCATCCGAGGAGTCGTGCTCCTCCAGTCTTGCAATTAGCTCAGCCTTCTTGCCCGAGACAGGTAGTTCGCGCTCACGGAGCAAATCCTTCAACTCAGCGACGGTAAGTGATTCATATTCTGCCATATTTTCACGCTCCCTTTGAGACGATGTATATTCCATCTTGGAACACTCTTCTGTCTCGCTTCTTGATTTTGCATGCTCGTTCTATGTTTGCTGCTGTTTGCCCTACCTTCTCGCGGTCGGCACCCTTGACTAGTACGTCCGTCTTGTTCTCGACTCTGACTTCAACTTCAGCAGGAGTCCAAGGCAGCTTTGCTACTCTCGGAACCTTCTCCCCGAACAGATTTGTGATTGTGAATTTCTGCCCTTCGACCTTGAGACTCATTGGGAAGTGACTGAAAACTGCCTTCAAGCGGTACTCGAAGCCCTCGTCCACGCCTCTGACCATGTTCCTCAAGTGGGCAGCCCAAGTTCCTGCAATCGCCTTGTCAGCGCGACGGGGCAGATTACAGAAGACCTCGATGGTAGATTCTGCTTGTCTAATCTCAACACTTTGGTGGCGGAACTCTCTGGACAATGATTGTCCTTCCTTGGCCAGCGTCACAGTGTTGCCATTCATGCTCGCGCCTACCCCCTCGGGCAAGTTGATTCGGTGCGAGATGTGGTCAAGTTTCGGCATTTATCTCCCTCCTCCTTAGAATATGTATGCGAGAAGTCGTCCGCCGACTCTCTCCTTCTTCGCGTCATAGTGGTTCATGACGCCTTGATTGGTAGTCAGAATTAGTAGGCCAAGATCTCTGGCTGGCAGATATCTTGACTCCCACTTCTCGTAGTCGGAGCGCTTCACCGAGTATCTCGGTTTGATAACTCCGCAGCGGTTGATTGCACCGATAAGTTCGATTCTGAACGAGCCTCCTCGTCCGTTCTCAAGCTTCTGATACTCGCCGATGTAGTTCGAGGCCTGCATGATATCAAGCATGTTGCCTAGCATCTTGCTGGCCGGATTGACGGTCACCTCGTAGTGACCGGCTTGCTCCGCATTGAAAATGCGGGTGAAGGCGTCGCTAATTGGGTCAAACTGCATTTCTTTTCACCTCATGAGTACTTCTTGAATCCGATATCTGGAGCGACATCTCTGAAACATTGTCTGCACAGCCTCAGTCCATGTCTGCGAATCATTCCGCGCTTGCGGCCACAACGTCGGCAGCCATTTGAGCGACCAATTTCCTTGCCATGATCGTGTGCCATCTAAATCACTCCTCCTCTTCCTCGAGTTCTACTTCCAATACTTCTCCATCCTTGGAAACTTCAACCTCAAACTCCTGGCCGTCTTTTTCGACTGTGACCTCGTAGACTTGCTGGCCATCTTCCATCTCAAGTTCAGCTTCTGTTATTTTGCCACCAGGTACGGAAGCTTCAACGGCTTGCTTGATGTTATCTGGAAGTTCATCAACAGGGACATCAATTTCGTCATCTCCATCTTGATCCTCATATCCGACTATCTCCAGATTGTATATTTTCGAGAACCATGCTCTGGATTCTTCTGGACCAACGCGATGGCTGGCAGAAACTCTTCTTGACTGCTGCCTCCTTCTGGAGACTCTGTGGCCGGGTCTTTCCAGAACTACATTGATGTCCATTCCAAAAATTCCTATGTCTGGATCATATTTCTGATCTGGGAAGTCTGTGTAGTCGGAAATTCCAAAGGACAGGTTTCCTGAAGCGTCAAAGTTGTACGAAGGAAGGGTATTCTGGCGAACCCAGAATGCATCCTTGAGGAAGGATTTGATTGAGTTACCGTCACGAATCGTAACCTTGCATCCTATCGGAGCTCCTCTACGGGTACCCAGCTCTCTGTTGGTCTGAGTAGAAATTGTACGAACTGGCTTCATNCCAGTAAGTAACTCAAGTACCTTCTCTGCGAGTTGGAGTCGCTGGCCACCCTCTCCTACACCGATGTTTACGGTGACCTTGGAAATCGAGGCAGCTAGCATCGGATTGNCCCCCTGACTCATGATTGGNCCTCCGGAATGTCTGCTGAAGAGCCGATTACAAAGACGTAGTCGGCAATCGTAGAGAAATCGTCGAACTGAACCTCATTGGCCTTCGATGAACGCTTAACATCGTGGCCNCTTATAGTAGCAGTCTCACCGATGTGGCTTCCACCCGTGAGGTACGAAAGTGATCCTTCAGTGAACTTGTGGTGTGCAGAGATATTCTGAGTTGGCAATGCTAGAACGATACTGTCTCCTGTGCCGTAAGCAGATGCTTCATCCAGCAGGATGTTACGACCGTCGTGAAGATGCAATTGAGTTCGTCCACCGCGAATGGTAGTCTTGCCCATCACTCTGCAAATCTTTGAACCTGCGTCTTTGTCAGAAATAGCGCGGTAGCGTAGTTTACCATTAGTGTCTAGGACACAACGGTAACTGTTTTCTCCAACGGTCAGGACGTCCATCAGCCCTACACCTCGGCCTCCGTCGGTCTCAATTCTGCCGTCGACCTTGACCTGTCGCGAGTGCAGGATTCGCTTGGCCTCACGATGAGTGTGGGCCACTCCTATGACATCTCTTAGAATCAATGCTAGAGGCATGCAGTTCTCGATATTGTGCCCGCCTGGGTTAGGCTTCTGCACCCATATCGAGGATTTCCTTGGAAGTGGCCAACTACGAGGCATTACCAGTCTCTTGATGTGACTTCTACTCATCAGATACACCTCCGGCTCTCTCTAGGAGTCTCTTGATTCTCAACTGGTNACCGTCGAATAGTGAAGTGACAACGATGTTGGAAGCCCTGATTGGAACTCCCTCTTCCTTACCGTCCGCGGTGCTGGAAGTCATCCCATCGACAAATATCAGTGCCCTTTCGGTGTCGACTGAAGCAACCTTGGCCTTGATTCCACTGCGGCCTCTTGACTGCCCCAGACGCTTGCCACGTGATTCTGACTTGACGCTGTTTGGACTACCGAAGTCCCCTCGTACAACCTCTACCTCGTCTCCAACTCTTACGGTGACGGTGCGAATTGCCTGAAGTTCAGGATCATCGGTGACCAATCGGGCTCGTATACGCTTTCTCTTGAGATGTAGAGGAGCCTTGCTGCCCTTGCGGCGCTGCTTTCCGGGATTCTTGCTAACCATTTCCATCACCTCATACAATCTGCTTCGCCGTTGCAGCGATTCTGGGCCATCGCTCTGCGGCCTCTCTGCTCACAGGCCCTTTGATGTCAGAGCCCTCGACTTCGCCCTTGCGGTTCGTAATCACACAGGCGTTGTCCTCGAACTGGACCCATGTGCCATCGNCTCTTCTGAATGGGCGGGCCTGACGAACAATCACAGCATCGAATATCTGGCGTCGTCTCTCAGGAGTTCCTCTGCGAACGGTCACTCTGATCATGTCCCCCACTCCAGCGGAGGGGTAGCGGCGAGCAACTCCTCCCTTCTTCAGGACAGTAATCAGTTGGACTACCTTTGCCCCGGTGTTGTCAACGCAGTCAAGCTTCGCCTGAGTAGGGAGGCCGGCAGTTACCTTACCTGGTATTCCCTTCATTGTGAAGCCTCCTTCTCAATAACACAGAACTTGACGGTTTTAGACAGTGGGCGGCATTCCATGATGCGGACTCTGTCGCCTGTACTTACTTCTCCGATGCATGAAGGAAGATGAGCGGAGTATCGGCGGGTACGCTTCTGATATCGCTCATACTTCTTCATGTAGCGAGTAGTTTGTCTCTCAACAACGATCGAATCTGACATCATCGATGAGGAAACTATGCCTTCAATAATCTGGCCACGCAGCCTCAAACTACCATAGAATGGGCAATTGTCGTTACCGTCCCACTCGCCCTCTGGGGTCTTGACATCGACTCCTATNTCTCTCATCTCAGTCCCTCCTATACCTTCGGTTGATTCTGTCCTCTGGACGTTGCGTAACGGACGAGCCTTCGATAATCTCCCCCGAATCGATTCTAAATGTGATTACGTTCTTTGCTAGACGGACTCTTCCGCTGTCAGTAAGAACACGGATTGTTCTACGGGTCTCCTCTAGAACAGTCCCGGTAAGTCCGACTAGAGTTGGATCTAATGATTCAACTACGGTGATGCTCCTAGATAGCCAAGGCATGTGGATTGAGCTCATCATCATCGCACCTCCACCTGATATCCATTCTGCTCTAGGACCTTAGCGGCCCTTCGCTTGTGGTCGCCCTGCAGTTCAATGGTACGATCCTTGACAGTACCACCGCTGGCGCAGGCTCCCTTGAGAATCTTGGCCAATTCCCCGAGGTCAATGGCTGAGTCATCGATTCCCTGAACAATTGTGACCATTTTTCCATACCTCCTTCTTTCTACTGAGATTGTCGCTTTCTGCTGTTCCTTGGCTATTTCTTGGCAAATGCATAATTCATCAGGCAGTCCACACAGGTTGCATATACCCGCCATCTGCTTTACTCACTCTCCTGATTCATTCGTGTGAGCAAACGCGCTATGCTCCTTCTAGTCTGCTTGTATGCTCCAGAATTAGAGGCTGATCCACCCAGTGCCTGCTGTGAGCGCAATTGGAGCATTTCCTCTCTAAGTTCCTCTAACATCTCCTGGCGCTGCTCAGGACTCATGGAATCGATATCTCTGGATCTTATGTGAGACATTCACTCCTCCTCCTCTGATTCTATATCAGCCATCTTCTCGACCACTGAGTCGACTACTTCGTCCGCCTCCGTAGGTAGACNCTCTTCGGACTCGGTATCTTCAGAGGAGTCATCCTCGATGGTTTCGAAAATTGCAACCTCTGATAGAGGTGGCAAGCCGGAGTCTGCTCTCTCAGTGATGATAATCTCATGTGGTAGTTTGGTTCCCGGCCTCATGATTCTGACAGTGCAGCCGATTGTTCCCAACTTCTTGACAGCAACCGAGAAACCTGTGTCCATGAACTCAAGCGCGGTCTCTCNGCAGAACTTGATGTGCCCCTTTTGGAATTTCTCAACTCGGTGGCGAGCTCCAGTAATCTTTCCGCTCAAGATGACTAAGCAGCCTCGGGCTCCAGCATCCATGATTTGCTGGGCAGTACCGTGGCCAGCTCTACGGAAGAACCAGCCTCGCTCTAATGAACTGGCCAACTTGCTAGCCATAATCTGGGCACTCAGGCGAGGCTCCTCGACCTCGTCGACATCGAGATGTGGTCTGTCGAGGTCGAAATCATTCTTGAGACGGTTTCCTAACTCGTGAATGACTTTACCTCTGCGACCGATGACCCTTCCGACCTGCTCGGCTCGGAGACTAATCTTGGTTCCTTCTGGAGTTCGAGTGAAAGTCAAACCAGAGAAACCAGCGCGCTCGGTCTCACGGAGTAGGAACTCACGGACCAGCTGTCGCTTTACATTGCGGTCAACGAGAGCCCGGATTGTCGTCTGCTGNTTCATTCATTCACCTCAGAAGATTTCCTCGCCCTCGCCCTCTCCATAGTGCTCCAAGAAGATCTCAAGATTGACTTGGTAGTGGTTGCTCGGCGTAGCTCGACCTCGTGCGCGTGGGCGCCAGTTGACTGCGACTTGGCCACGGTGGGCGGCCACATGAGTGATTGTCATGTCCTCTGCATCAAGGGTGTCGAATCGCTGGCGAGCGTTGTCCATAGCGCTATTGATGAGTTTGATGAATTCCTTGGAGGCTTTGTTCGGATATTTCCCCGGCCCCATCTTNCCCTTGCGATGACCAGCCATCGTATTGCCACCTCTGCCTCTGCGGGATCGGCGGGTGTAGGGTATAGCTCTCTTCTTGGCAACCACGTCCTCTAGATACTGGACGGCAGCGGCAGCGTTCATTCCGCGAATCGCCTTTGCAATGTGGTAGCAATGCTTGTGGTGACAATCGATGTTTACAGCGCGGGCTGTCACTAGATTCGAGCCTTCCAGCAGTTGGGTGTATCCGGACTGCGGCTTACCTGCTCTCCTGCTCATCTCTTTCACCTCACTTCAGTGCCACGTGCTGTGACGAACGAGTAGCCCCCACACCAGGTCCGGTGTGTGTAACTGACTTGCGCGTATGGGCGAACTCGCCCAGCGCATGACCTATCATCTCGGGTGCTATCTCAACATTAACGAAATCCTTACCGTTGTGAATTCCAACTGTGGTTCCAACCATCTCAGGCAGGATGTACATTCCACGGCAGTGAGTCTTGACTATCTTGCCGTTATTTGAGCGAATTTTCTCTAGGAATTTTTGGCACTCAGGGCTCAGGCCGCGAGATAGTGAACGCTTAGCTCTGGAAGGCATCAAGGTGGCAATACATGGAGCCTCCATGTCATCCTCTGGAGGGTACAGTGGAATCTCCATCAATTGCTCCAGCGTGTAACCACGCCAGAGGAACTCCTTCTTCCTGCGCTCGCTAATCTTTGAGCGGCGCTTGCGAGCCTGNCGTCGCGCCAACTTAGGNGAACGGAACACCTTCTTGGATCTTCTTCGAGCCATTCTATGCACCCTCCTGCTCTCTTACTCTACCGCGACCAGTTCTGCGTGGAGCGATGTTTCCGACCTTCTTACCAGGTGGTGCGTTTCTGCTAACTGAGCTTGGACCGTGGACGGCCTGATGGTTACCTCCGCCATGAGGGTGATCGACGGGGTTCATCGCAACGCCGCTGACTGTTGGGTAGAGTTTGCCTCGTGCCTTTGCGCGATAGTGTGCAGCGCCGGCCTTCATGAGCGGTTTCTCGGAACGGCCGTGACCAGATAGAACACCAATAGTGGCCCTACAGTTTGCTGGCAGGTCCTTGACTCGGCCACTTGGTAGTCTTACACGTACCCTGTCATCGATTCTGGCCTCAAGCACGGCGGAGTTGCCTCCGGAGCGAGCGAACTTGCCTCCATCACCGGGCCTAGCCTCAATATTGGAGATTGGAGTTCCCTCGGGAATCTGTGAGAGTTTGGTAACATTTCCTGGTCGCAGATTTACATTGTCACCGAATGAAAGGCTCTGACCAATTGAGATTCCCTCAGGTGCCGCGATATGGGCAACTGTGCCATCTTCAAACTTGATCTTGGCAAGTGGGGCGGTGTGAGCCGGGCTGTGTACCAACTCGACAACCTCTCCAATCTGGTCGTTAACACGAGGAATCCGGTTGGAAGCCGGGAAACGGTGGCTTGAGACCTTGTTCTTTGGACTCGACCCCTTGCGTTGTGAACGTGTGCGCTTACCCATCTCAAATACCTCCTTAGAACGCTCCCAACTTGAGAGCCGCCTCCTCGGCGTCGTACCCCTCGGCTAGTCGCACGCTAGCGTGCTTACCGGTGATAGTGAATCTGGTGTTGACCTTGGCTACCTTGACATCGAACATCTGCTCGACTGCATCTCTGATCTCAGACTTAGTCGCATCCTTGTGGACAATGAATTCGATTCTGTTGTTATTCTCACGGTATCCGCTATCCTCATCGGCGACTCTTCTGGCCTCGAGAGTCTTCTCGGTGATCCAAGGCATGATGATTACGTCATACGGGTCAACCATCGAAATCACTCCAGTGCNCCTATTGCCTGCTTAGTCCAGACAGTCAAACGTCCGGCGTCTCCGCCGGGTGCGAGATCCTCTGCGCACAGATCCTTTGCAGCGACAACATCGACGCCTGGGACGTTAGCTGCAGCCTTGTGCAGCCCTTCCTTAGAGGATACTACCAGTAGGATGCTCTTCGGGGTGCGGTATCTTCGCCCTCTCATCTTGCCCTTACCGGCCCTGATGCCTCGGCCATNCTTGGCTCTCTCGAGGTCTGCTCCAAGCCCTAGTCCTTCCATCATAGCTACGAACTTGCGAGTAGAATATTGTAGAGGGAGGGCCTCGACATCGTACCTCTCATCAGAGCCATCCCTTGTCTCGACATAGTCGTCAATGACGATTGGGAATCGAACTGCGTCATCGAAGCGGTGTCCGCGGGATGCGACCATGTCTCGATCGGCGGTAGCGGCGATGGCTGAATTTCGAGCAACTCGGCGCTGCTTTGAGTTGAGTTTCTGTGACCAGTTCTTGGCCACTAGAGGTCCGTGGGCTCTCCTTCCTCCACGGGTGTGAGGATTCTGGGCACCAGTCCTCTGTCCGGTCTTACGCATGATTCTGGAGACGCCTCGTCCCTTGCCCCACCACTCGACTGAGTGCTTCATGCCGGGTTGGGGGGCACGCTTGCCATCGTGCTCACGATGACCATAGGGTTGCCTACGATTTGCACGCGAGGCCAAAACTGCTGATCGGATGACGTCCTCACGGACTTCTACGGCGAAGGTTGCCGGTAGAGTCATCCCCTTGCCATCAATTGCCTCTACGCTGTAGTACTCTGCGAGAAGNCCTGCATCAAGTTCATCCTGCTCGACATGATTGACCAGATTGTACATCTTCGCCTTCATCTAATCACGCTCCCTGCTTGCTCGATGTGCTGACGTATGTGATGTCCACGTCGCCCTTGGATGGNCTTGGTCTGATTGCATCGCGGAATCTCAGCATCCTCTTGGATGGTCCCGGAAGACTTCCTTGAATCAGCATGTAAGGGTTGGAGACCTCTCCATAGTTGAGGAAACCTCCTGCTGGAGTAATCTCTGAGTCCTCGGGTTGAGATATCCTCAGGATCTTCTTATTGAGTTCGGTCCTTTGGTGATACCCTACCTGACCGGCTTGACGGATGGTCTTACGGACGTATCTGGTTCCGAAGTCTCCCATGTTTCCGCCCTGTCTCCTACGCTTGCTGTTCTTGTGAGAAAGCAACTTGATTCCCCATCTCTTGATTGAACCTTGCCAGCCCTTACCCTTGGTCACACCAACGACATCGACTTCCTGGCCCGCATCGTAAACATCCTCCAGAGATATGTTTCCGCCAAGTCTCTCCTCAGCCCAGTCGAGCTTTGCTGCGTCGTCTCCACCTACTAGAGCGACTTCCATGATTTCGGGAGTCTTGCTGGTAATACTCTTGACCAGTGATGGTTGAGTGCAGACAATTAGGCGAACCTCGCACAGATCGGCATTCCTCAGAGCCTCCATGGCCTCCTCTCTCGACCCACCGCGCTTGGGTATACGCCCACCTCGCTTGGCGGGCTTACGGCCCTCTTCCACATCACGCTCACCACGTGTCTGGTTGGCCAGACGAGGGGTCAATCCATCTGGATCTGANTCGGCGTTGGCCCATGCCTCGCCTGCAGTCTGCATACCATAGGGAGTCATGGAATAGCCACGAACGGCTAGAACAGACATCGGAGGCGCCTCTACTACAGTAACTGCCTTCCNGACTTCCTGACTTGCAGAAGGAGAGTTTGGGTTATTATCACGGACTAAGACGTGAGTCATTCCTGCCTTCCATCCAGCNAAGCCTTGAACGCGAATCTCAGNGGCATCGGATTCGGGCCAAGCCCCAATCCTGCCAAACTGTCGGATGGCTCGCTTCCTAGGGCTAAAGCCCATGCTACCACGGCGGGGCTTGCTTCGGTCGGCCATGTTTGTACCTCCAGTTCCTCCGTCGTCGGGCCGCGAGCGGCCTTCAGGCGGGCCCACTTCGCAAAGGAAGCACCGTGACACCGGACCCTTGCCGCGAGTGCGGCAGGGGCTCATGGATGCTTTTGCAGAGCCTTATGGTGTCTGGTACCTCACGTAGTGAGCGGCCTTGCGACAAACATACCCTATATGAACGAATCGGGACAGGTATGCACTCACCCCTACGGGGTGTTCAAGTGATGGCCAGTTACTGCAAGGATTTTGAACCCTGACCTCAAAATTCCTCTTCCATGCAGCCTCGGATATGTCATCCTATGTTGTCCTCGGACATTATAGAGGCTAGGGCATATCAGCTCGAAGCTGCAGACGAGGCCTTGACCGGTTCAACCATGCTAGTCTTGCCAACCGCCGCTGGAAAGACCGTAGTGGCTTGGATGGTAATTGCTGAACGTCTTGAGAGAACATCCGGGTGGGTCCTTGTCGTCGCCCCTACCGTTGCTCTGGTCGAGCAGCACCTACGGGGCCTAGCCTCAATCTTGGAAGCCATCGAACCAGTCTCAATTACAGGCCAGAATCCAGTCTCAAAGAGGCCTGAGATTTGGGAATCTTCGCGAGTTATTGTCGCCACTCCCCAGGTGGTTCGAAATGATGTCACAAGAGGGGTTCTCGACTTGTCTGAATGTTCTCTCCTAGTAGTGGACGAAGCCCACCATGCCACCGGTGAGCACGCCATGGCCCAAGTGGGCGAGATGTATCATTTGCAGTCTTCTGAACCACTGGTATTCGCAACCACAGCGAGCCCTGGCTCTAGGAAAGATCATGTTAGAGAAATCTGTACAAGGTTAGGTATTGAGAGAATACATCTCAGGCCTACAGAAGACCCCCTGCTGGCCAAGCATCTAGCAGGACTGGAGTTGCAGGAAATCAGAGTGACTGTGCCGAATGAAATTAGAGAATTGGCCGAGCCATTGATTCTGTGGCAACGAGGCATAGTAGACAGACAGAAGAGATTAGGCAGATATGTTATGCCTGGTGCAATAAGTCATGCTGGACTCTCTAATGCTATGGACAGAGCCCAGGCGGCAATCTCAAGAGGTGAGACGAACGCTTACCAATCTGTATCTCAGATTGCCACGGCTATGCGACTGCACCACCTAATCAACCACCTACTAAGTCAAGGATGTGCGGCTTCGAGAGAATTCCTGCTCAGGCTGTCTTCCGGAGATCGTTCCACAACTAAATCCACTCGCGGATTTCTGAGAGATCCTAGGATATCGGGATTAATTAGTAGCCTTGAGGAAATGGACGAGTTGCACAGCAAGGTCGGTGCTGTCCGTAGGCTGATTAGAGAGCGTTTGCGACGAGACCCTAGATCCAGAGTCATAGTATTCGCTACATTCAGAGATACTGTGTCGGCACTTGAGTTGGCTCTGTCAGCGCTCGATGGTGCTCGACCAGTTAGATTTGTGGGGCAGTCTAGTCGAGATGGTAGCGAAGGACTCACCGCAAAGCAGCAGGTAGAGAGATTGGATGAATTCAGAGATGGTTCTGCTAACGTACTGGTGGCGACTTCTGTAGGGGAAGAGGGTTTGGATATACCAAGCGCTGACTTGGTAATCTTCTACGAGCCTGTGACAAGCGAAATCAGAACAATTCAGCGTCGTGGCAGGACTGGTAGACACCGTGAGGGAGAGGTGGTCGTTCTGATTGCCGAAGAGACGAGAGACGAGGGGGCTTGGGTGGCTGCAGAGAGGAGAGAAGAACATATGCGACGAGCTGTTCATAGAGTCAGGAGGGAAATTGCCCGAGGGGCAGTTGCCAACCTCTCAAACCTCTCTAAGTTCGAAATAAAATCAGATGAAGGTAGTCTCTCTGCAATCGAATTCATAACCTCTCAGCGCGAAATGCACAGAGTTGAGATTTCGGAAATGGACGATGTAGAAATCGATGAGTCGCGTCCGAGCAGTCTGCCTCCGGGGACCTTCAGAGCAACCGGACAAACAGGGCTTGAACAGTTTCTTGATGACTAATCAGTCACCTATGACAGCTACTCTAGTTCGAAGTTGAGCAAGTCTGTCATTGTGGTGGCCTAATGCGAAAGCCAGCATCTCTGTCAGATGAATAACCGGGATATTGGTGGCAAGTCCGGTTGCTTGAGATGCCTTTCCTTGATACACATCGAGGATCGTGTGAGAGAGGTTGCAGGCACTGACAATTATCTTCGCACCCTCATGCTTAGCTTCAGATAGAACTGCTGCTGCCTGACGCAGGACAGTTGGCTCTTCGGAGAACAATCCAGGTACACCTACGCTCTGAGTGCGAGACTCCCAGTCGACAGATTTTCCACCGATTGCATCGATGACCTGCTCGAGATAAGTTGGGTCGTGAACATCGTCTTTTCCACAAGCTCCTTCTTGCTGTATGTTAGGCCCATAGAAGCCTGCAGCATCCAGGTCGAGGGGGTTCAAAACAGCCGACTCAAGTTTGTCTAGGCCGACTTCATCCACGATAACGTGCAGTAAGTGGTGAACATTGGTATCGCCATTGAATCGGCGACCGCAGGTCCTTTCGAGGACGTCGTTGATTTCTCCGAGCAGGTTGGGATTTGATTTGAGTGTGTGTAGATCCTCGTGTAGGTTGCCTGCAGTAGCCGCGCATGGGGTGATGATATCGAGTCCCATTTCTTCAGCCATAGAAAATGTGCGTGCGTTTAGAGTCAATTGGAGTCTCCTGCTGGCCTGTCTAATAATTCCTGCACCGCAACTCGTTGCACCATTTAGAGGAACTAATTCGATTCCAAGCGACTTCGCTGCTGGCTCCATTGTCTGAGCCACTTCGGTAGCGCTGCTATGGGCGACATTTCCGGGATGGTAAGCGTACTTCAAAGGCATCAGAATCTACCATCCACTTCGTTGAATATTGCAACCACCTCGTGGTGATTTTCTACTGAGGAGTTGAACTGCTTGGGCATCTTTCCGATACCTGCGGGAGGAGCGACCATTCCCAACATTCCATTGAACATATTGCCGCCAGTCCTGGTGAATCCTAGAACCATTCTTGCCGTAACTCCCGAAAATAGGTTGCCAAACAGTCCAAGTGGGCCCAGAACCTGCCTGTAGAGTACTGTATCATTGACCATGCCGCTGCTCTTAACTGACCAACTGTACCACCATACGTGTTTGCCGTGGCGTCCGTTGAAGGCATCCCTGCCCAGAGTGGCTGTACGGGCATCCAGTAATGCGTCCGAGATTACCCTCGAAGAGGCATTCTGTCTCCTAATTGAGGCGAGGTCGGTCTCGGCCTTTATTCCACTTGGTGAATCCATGATTTCCTGCAGAGCGGAGATACTTCTAGCGGAGGAACGGGGATCGTTTACTCTAGCCCATGTCCTAGCTAGGACAGCGGGCCCCAGATAATCATCGGAGTGGGGAGTCGCGTCGGAAGAAGAGTGCAATAGAGGTGCGCTGCAGAAATCAGTAATCGAATGCAAGTGATCAGCTACAGCCGGTTCCATGGTACCAATCACTCCCTGAGGTGTGTTTGCACCTGCTCTTGTGGCCGCAATCATCCACGGTTCGGATGATTCGCGATATCTTTCTAAAGGCCATAAATCGACAACCAGATCACGAATCACATCGAATGCTGGGAGAGGTTCGATTCGGAGTTGCAACGAGTCACCCCTAGAAGAAGCGGCAGAATCAATGCTGACACTACCGGGAAGAATCAGCCTTCCGTTGGCCGATATTGCCGTGGTTGGGTCGTCATCTGGGCCGTCCCTAAATGTCAGGCTTCCATCATGTGTGTCCTTTAGCGCCCTAAGGGCTCCCATAACTGACAGGTTTTCAGGCAGAGCGCATACCCAAGTGTCTCTGCCGGTTGTAGCGCTTTCGGGATCGTAGCGGAAGATGGATATCTCGACTTGTACTACCTCTGCATCTAGGCTAGGCACGGTGAAGCCATCCTCACCGGATGCGACTGCGGCTGTACCTCCAACATGGTCCTTGATTGCCTCAACTTGGCCCTCAAGAAATGTCCCATTACCATCTACTGCTGCTGTCGCCGCCAGAGCATCAAGAGCCCAGTCCTCGGCCATGGAATCGTAATCGACATCGCAGTCAACCCTGACTACCAGTCTGGTCGCTCCTAGTTGCTCCAATCTCTGATCCCAGTCCTTACCTGATTCGCAGAAGAACTCGTAACTGGTATCTCCTAGAGCTAGGACCGAGAAGAAAGTACCATCTAGTTTAGGCGCTGAATCTGAGTTTGCCTCCTGCCAAAGTTCCTCGGCATTGTCAGGCATTTCTCCTTCTCCCCATGTCGAGCAGATGATTAGTACTCTCTTCATACTGGACATGGAAGATATATCGAACCCGTCCATATCATGAACTGTAGCCTCGAGACCGTAATCTGAGGCCCTCTTGGCAAACTTAGCTGCAAGTTCCTCTGAGTTTCCGGATTGAGATCCGAATAAGATGTTTAGAGATCTATCTCCTGATGCAAGTAGTCCCTCAAGACCCACTCCAGAATCGGAAACCCCTTCTGATAGTGATTCTTCCTCGGAAGATAATTCCTCTTTTACTTCTTCTTCGGGAGGAGTGCTGCCTGTCAAAGACGAGAATATCGATAGTGCCTTGGAGGTGAATTCCTCTGCTGGATCCTCATATTCAACATCGCAGTCTACACGGTCCAGAACCCTCGTTGCACCCTGCTTCTCAAACCAAACATCCCAGTCCTTACCTGATTGACAGAAGAACTCGTAACTGGTATCCCCTAGAGCACAAACAGCAAAGTTACATCCTTCTAGAGAAGGAAGTGAGTCGCCATTTGCTGCTTCCCAAAGATCGACGGCATTGTCGGGCATGTCTCCTTCGCCCCAAGTGCTACAGTAAATGATGACATTCTTGGCCTCAGATAGATCTCCGATTTTTATCTCGTCCATGCCCTTCACGGAAGTAGAGAGGCCTAGCGACTTCGCCTGCTTTTCTGCTTCGACCGCCAAATACTCGGAGTTACCAGACTCTGAACCGAACAGTATCAGAAGAGAGGAATCCGTCAAGACATCACCTACCCAGCCATAGGCTGGGTGTTCAACTGGACCATAATACGATTATTGAATCTATGCAAGCAGAGTCTACGGCCGTAGGCCGTATCAGGCTCACATTCCCATTCCGTCGAACTCGCCACCTTCGGGCATTGCAGGGCTGGCTCGGCTGGATATTACATCATCAATTCTCAGAATCATGGTAGCCGTCTCTGATGCACTCTGGATTGCTTGTTCGACCACTCTGCTGGGCTCGTAGACTCTACTCTCGCTCATGTCGACTACTCCTCCTTCATACACATTGACTCCGAAGTGGGAGTTTCCTTCCGAGTGTGCCTTCCTCAGATCAATGATGGTGTTGACAGGGTCTAGCCCGGCGTTCTCTGCCAAAGTTCGGGGGATTACCTCAAGTGCGCCGGAGAAGGCCTCGATGGCCATCTGCTCGCGACCTCCGATTCCTTCGGCATACGAACGTAGATCTCTGCTAATGGCGGCTAGTACAGAGCCGCCTCCGGTTAGCACCTCGCCGTCCTCATGAGCGACTGCAACGACCCCTACGGAATCATCGAAGGCGCGTCGAATTTCATCGACTACGTGCTCGGTGCCGCCGCGAAGAAGTACAGAGACGCTCTTGGCGTCAGTGCATCCAGTTACGAAAATCATGTCTGACTCGCCAATCTTCTTCTCTTCAACCTTGGAAGCGTTGCCTAGGTCTTCGGAAGATAAGTCATCAATATTGGTTACGATGCGCCCTCCGGTGGCCTTCGACAAGGCCTCCATGTCGCTCTTCTTGGCTCTGCGAATTGCGAACAAACCGGACTTAGCCATGTAATGCTGTGCCATGTCATCAATTCCTTTCTGACAAATCACGACGTTTGCTCCAGCAGATTGAATCTTCTCAACAAGGGACTTCAGATACTGCTCCTCCTCATCAAGGAACTGGGAAAGCATGTTGGGGTCAGTAATCTGAATCTTGGCATCGACTTCGGTCTTCTTGACCTCTATTGCCGAATTAATCAGAGCTATCTTCGCATCCGAAACGCTTCGAGGCATTCCACTGTGAACTCTCTCCTTGTCGAGAATAATTCCGTCCACCAGAGTGCTGTCCTTAATCGAACCTCCCTGCTTTTTCTGGACCTTGATGTCATCTAGATCAACAAGAATTTCCCCCTCGGCATCTTGAGCTACTGCCAGAACTGCTCGTACAGAGATATCAGCTAAGAACTCCTTGACTGCTCCTGCACTCTTTCCGGTGAGGGCGGTCTTTGCTACCTCTTCCAGCATCTCCTTGTCAACTCCGATTGAATGAGTGTCAATTAACTCGGAAGCCTTGTCAGAAGCAAGTCTGAACCCCTCGCAAATCACAGTAGGATGGACATTCTGCTCGACTAGGTCCTCGCTGCGCTTTAGTAACTCGCCAGCAATCACAACAGCGCTAGTAGTGCCGTCGAAGCAGTGCTGCTCCTGAGTCTTAGCAATCTCGATAATCATCTTGGCAGCCGGGTGTTCGATGTCCATCTCCTTGAGGATGGTTGCACCATCATTGGTGATGACGACATCACCCATTCCGTCAACTAGCATCTTATCCATGCCCTTTGGACCCAATGTCGAACGCACAGAGTCTGCAACAGCCTTTGCTGCGGCTATATTGTTGCTCTGTGCTGACTTTCCGCTAGTCCTCTCTGTACCTTCCTTCAGGATGAATATTGGTTGTTGACCGCTGTACACTGGAAATCACGCTCCGGAATTCGGCGACTCAAGGGGGGGTCATAAGGCCTCGCACATGGCATGAGATGAGTTTGAAGCGTTATTCTCGGTTTTGTTGGTCGAGCCATCGCTGCCCATAGTGAATCCATTGATCTACTGTCCAGCCCTCAGGTAGGCCCTCTTCTGGAATAGGAGGGACACCTGGCGGTAGTTCAGAAGCAGGTGGTTCCTCGGACTCCGGCTCGGGCTCTGATGGCTCGGGCATAGGAGGAGGGGTTGGAGATGGCATCTCAGGAGGCTGCTCAAAGATCTCCTTTGCCCCACCGTACATTGAATTGGCGACCTCGTCGTCCGAAGGAAGAGAAGGTGCTTGAGGGATTCCCGATGAATCGTCCCAGCCGCTTCCATCAACAGTCATCTCGTAATCTGCCAGTGATGAGACCTCTTCCATCGGAGCTGATGCACTCCTGAAGATACGAACAGAGGCTACGATAACTGCCAGAACAACGCCGACTCCAATCAACAAGAAAATTATGTTGGTGGCCCACCAAGCGGTCTCCTCGACATCTGGGCCGGTGTCGACTGGTACAGGCTTAACCAAAGTCACGGTTCCAGCCATTGAAACTTTATCACGATCGCCATCCACTTCGAGTACCAAATCGAATGTCATTGAGTTGTTAAGCAGATTGTCCAAGTTAGCATCAGAGACTTCTAGGTAGACGGTGATAAGCCTTGATTGGTTTGCCAATAGAATGAAATCTCGGTCTCCGGCATCAACTCGAGCGTCGATGATGTTGAAGAATAACTCGGAATTACGATTGACGTCGGCGCTAAGTAACTGGTCCTCTGGGAATAAATTTACCACAGTAAATTGTAACATGTAGTCGTCATCTCCCTCTGTAATGATCAATTCAGCAGGAGGTAGAATCTGGAAGAAGCCTTGAGCTCCGACTTGGAATTCTGCTATTCCGCTTCCACTGACAGAATTACCAAGATTCTCAGCCTCTACACTAGAGGCTATCAGTTCTATTTCACGTTCGCCATTGGCAGTATAGTCAAATGAATATCTAATCGTTAGATTGACTGAAGAGCCAGGAGGGACATATGTCGTCTTTCCTTCGGATAGTCCTGTTGCATGAACAAATACATCCGGGTGGCTGGTATCAAAACTAATGTAGAACGCGTCATTCACATTGCCATTGTTCCATATCTCCCAATTGACTGTTCTAGCATCCTCTCCGCCTCTGAATACCTCCTCAGTAAGATCCAAATCTTCAACTTCTACTAGATTAGTCACTGGTACAGTAAGTAAGATTCTAACGCTAGTTTGGTAGCCATCGGATTCGTCGACCTCGGTTTCTGGGTCGTCCTGGCTTGAGGCAATAACAAAAATCTCGTAAGTCTCATTTGCAATCCCATAGGGCATCGGGAATTGTAGGAATACAGTGGTATCTCCTCCGAAAGGATCGATTCCCAAAGTTTGGTCAGTGTTTAGGGAGACTCCCAGTTTCCAATCCACCAGTAAGGACAAATCAAACGCCTCCTCGGAATTACCGTTATTCACCATGCGAATCTCAATGAATCGTTGTATCCCATCGGCCGGGGCAATGATTGAGCTAACTGTGGGCTCGATAACTAAATCGTGTAGCACGGGCACCTCAATGTAGATGGTCCAATCTGCAATGAAATTAGCGGGTGCTCTCCCATTCGCTAGTAGCGTGATTGGGTAAGTTCCAGGAGGTATATCTTCTGGAACTGTAACTCTGACAGTAAGTTCGAATTCGTCGGTTATATTCATGGCCAGACTGGTGATAGTATCTCCATTCTCATCGAGCCATTCTAGGTTCTCAGCCTTCCATCGATTATCACCAAAGGTGGCACCTAAATTCCATGTTGCAATCTGATTCCCGGTATTCTTCAGGAGCATTGCGACATCTCCGGAACCTCCAGGATAGAGTGTGGCTGCTGGATTATCCAATGTTTTCTGATCCAGAGTTGCCGAATATGCTGCAATTACAGAAACGGGCAACTCGAAGAAAACCTTGGAGAGATTTGTCGTACCGTCGTTAATCCAAACATGCCAATCTATCTCTTGAACGCTCGCGCCTTCGGGAATACTCAGATTGAACCAAGTGTCCATTGTCTCCAAAGCACCAATGACTTCACTGACAACATAGTTATCATGATCGAACATGTTGTTAGAATCAATTCTCAGCGGATACCCATTCATCCATGTATCATTGGAAACTTCAGTATAGAGACGTAGCGTAATGTCAACATATCCATTGTTTTTGATT
The DNA here is from genome assembly GCA_002727275.1 of Methanobacteriota archaeon. Lineage (GTDB taxonomy): Archaea > Thermoplasmatota > Poseidoniia > Poseidoniales > Thalassarchaeaceae > Thalassarchaeum. Next base: position 6,260 of record PBWO01000011.1, on the reverse strand, counting down.
TTGCAATATAGAGAGGGCGGAATTGGGTCGTCGGGAACAGTTAGGTATGCATTTGGCAAAGGATCATTGCAATCAACGTCCAAGGTGTATTCTGCTACCTTCTCAAAACCGAACAGAAGGAAATTATCCAAGTGAATTCCTTGATTGGCGAGTGAACTGTTTGAGTCGAATTTGAATGAAAACGAATAGTCTGCATTAGGATGGATATCAGTCATATTCCATATCAACTGAGTCCAATCTCCTTGATTCTTAGAGATATTCTGAGCCGAGTAATCGTAGTAGGTCAGCAAGCCACCCGAATCGGTCTCTATTCTGAAATCATCTCCGGCTGCCATCTCCCCCCATGCATGAGTAACCAGATGCATTGAGATAAAGTCGAATGACCTAATTCGTATCTTACAGAAGTTGTTGCCATATAATGCTGAAACAGCAGTGTCAAGAGTTCCGTACTTCAGGCCGTGACCAGGGTCATCGCAGTTATCGAACGGCGTGAACCCCCCCCACCACAATCTGTCGTGCCTGTTGCTCGCGTAGTCTGAGCCAGGCCTTGAGACTCTCCAATGATACTCTCCAACGCTGCTAGAATCGTCATCCATTCGCCAATGGCCATAGTAATCGGGATCTGAAGAAAGGGTTCCGTCGTCATCATATCCAGCACCAGCCCAAGTGGGTTCATTTGCACTCAGCATGTTCGGGCAATCAATTACGTTGTCACCATCGACATCGCCACAGAATCCATTTTCCATCTCGTCACTCCATACTGCCACCGGCATATGTCTCTCGAGTTCGTTATTCTCCTCATTATCGTCAGCGAGGCCTCCGTCAATCGTCCCCTTCAGAATAATCCCGCCATAAAGATAGCCATAGTCATCGATTGCGCTGTGTGCCGACGCAGGAGTCCAGTAGAATGTCTGGGTTGTCGATTGCTGTCCAGATAGAGTCATGTTGACGTAATGCTCCTCGACTAGGAATCCAATCGGGTGCCAAACTTGCATCCAGCCTTCTGCATAGGCGGGCTGGCTAGAAGTCCCTGCTTGAGTGAATGTCATAGTAACAGGAATTGATTCACCCCTAAGCACATACTCTGCTGAGCTATTGTCTGGTTGTGTCCAAGTCTGAGAAGGAGTGGATGAGTCTCCTACTACAATCGAAGTTACCTCAAAGTCAATGAGAGACTTTGGAGTTACAGCCCGGGTATCTGCATCTGGCTCGTATAGAGAGTCGGTAGCCATAGGGGAGATTAGCATAGCCAGCATTAGTGACACGAGAAGTATCGGGGTTAGGACGCGCATGCTATACTCGTCGTCCCTCGAACCGTGTATGAAGGTTCTCTAACTGCGTTCGTCGCCCGAAGGGCGAATTCGGTGAGAATGCATAGGAATGCGAATCGCGCTTAGAGACTACAATACTTCTGAAGGGCTTATGTTGGGAATTCATTGCGTTGCCTCGTGAAGGCCGGGGACCTATATCAAAAAGTGGTATTGTACACCGTGGTAGTTCTGCAAGTCACGTTGGTGCCAATCGTTGGTTTCTCCCTAACTTATTTGCTCGATGTTGATGAGCAAAATTTCACAATCGCAGTGAGGACCGAGTTAATTTACTGGATTGTTGTTGCAGGACTTATCTATGGTATTGTCTCACTATTATTAGCGATGGTTTTCGGTGGCTACAGGCCTTTGAAAGTAGTAAACAGAGGAGGATGGGGCGCTGTGCTTGGACTAAATCGCAGGAAAGGCGATCCTGAGCTGATAGATAGGGCTAGGATGTCTCTTCAGGGTAGCCCCTATGGAAAAGTTGCAGGGCTGGTAAACAGAAAGATCAGCGTAGATGGTTTTGACTTAATATCAGTCCATGGTGGCCTCCAACTGCTTGCAGTTCCGATGCAAGTTATACTGATTGCAACTCCCTTGCTAATTATGGAAGGAGTTCCCGAACATGTTGTTAAGTCTGAAAGATCATTTGAGTTAGGGATGGCAGGATATATGATTGCGCTGTGGATGGCAGTCAGAATTCAACCTGCAATTTCGAACTGGCTAGTAGGATACGCGGCAATGTTCAGAAGCGTTCTATGGAAGATTTCGCGATTTTCTTGGGTCCTGCCGATTCTGCTTTTCTGGTTTATCGCTAGGACATTCTTGGCGGCATCATTGAATTGGCTTGATGTCGATATAGACCAATGGAACGAGGTTCAGTTAGAGGCTATCGTCCTGAATGTGATTTTCCCAGATGCTGCAGTGCCTGAAACGGCAGTAATAGACTTCCTGGTTGCTATCTCTGTGCTGCCAATGGCGACATTTACTACTCTCTCAGTTCTAGGTGGCTCCAACGATATGCCCGACTGGATGAAGGGGCAGGACAGCTTATTGGAGAACCTACAGATGGATCTTATTGAGGCCCCTGGAACTAATTCGGAAGAGGAATTAGACTTTGACTTCGAATCTTCTGAGCCTGATGAACAACTGAAACAGGAAGATAATCCAGAGGAAGGTAGTAGGATGATTGATCTACCTTACTTATTTGATGATTGATTACTCTGGGAACATACGCAAGGTTGTTTGATTCAATAGTGCCCAACCAGATCCAATGCTCAATCCAAATCCTAGGGCTGATGGCCCGTAGAGGCCAAGGTAGGCTAGCGAGACCAGAAAGACAGCCCCTGCGATTTTGTTCGGGTCTCTTTTTGATGCCTCAGTAGAAACCATTAGCGCTAGAATAAAGATCCCTAATGACAAAACGGGAGACACCAGTTAATCTCCCCTAAGTTCTCTCAAGACCGTTTCCACTCTATCCATCCCTCTGTCTATGTCTTCTCTACCGATTGTATATGCGAATCGGAGGTGACCCTCTCCCATCTCTCCGAATGCAGTCCCAGGAGAACATAGAACACCTCCTTCAAGCAAAGCCATCGCGATTTCCTCGCTATTCATTCCTGGAACATCGACCTTAGGGAAGACGTAGAAAGCCCCAGTCGGGACATGGCATGAAACGCCTGGAATAGCATTAAGGCGTTGGCAAATCAAGTCCCTTCTGGCCTTGAACTCCTCACACATCTCTTCAGGATAGTTGGGGGCACTCTCTAAGGCCTCAAGTACGGCATGCTGCATGGCATCATTACTGCACGCTGTAACGTAGTATTGCATCTTCGTCAACTGGGCCATAGCATCGTCATCAGGAGATAGGAGATATCCTATCCTCCAGCCTGTCATAGCGAAGGTCTTGGAAAAAGACTGCACCATTATCACCTTGTCATAGCCAGCCCCAAGGAAGGATACGTGAGGGGTGTCGTACACGATTCTGTCATAGACCTCGTCAGTAATCAGCCATAGATCGTGCCTTATCGCAAAATCGACGAGTTGGTCCCTCTGGGTTTCGGTCACATTGCCTCCGGTCGGATTGCTGGGGAAGTTGTAGAGGATTGCGACGGTGTTCTCATCCACTCTAGACTCCAGATCCTCAATAGTAGGCACAAAACCGTTCTCGAAAGTGCAAGGGTAGAGATTGGGTTCGCCCCCGCAGATTACCACATCAGGAGGATAAAGGGGGAAGTACGGCTCTGGGAGCATCACGTTGTCCCCTGGTTGGACCAATGCGAGGAAGATGTCTAGCAGACCGTTGGTACCGCTCATCGTGATACAGACGTTTTCCTCATCCAGACTTGGGTCGAGATGGTGCCACATCTCTGCAATCTTACCCCTGAGAGAAGGTAGGCCGGCCGTAGTTGTGTACTTGTTCTTACCCTCGTCCATGGCCCTACTGAAGGCTTCGATTGCTACTGGTGGTGGTTGGAAGTCTGGTTCGCCGAGACCGAACTGAATGGAGTCGTCTCCGGCCATATCGAACATGCGTCGGACACCAGTAGGTCTGATGCTGTTAGCTCTGTCAGAGAACCTCACCATGGTCTGCGGACGAGTCCACAAGGATTTGAACAAAACGCACTGAATCTGTCGATTTCGCTATTTCTGCTCGTCTTCTTCCAAAAGTTCTGCATCTATTGCCCCTCCGGACATGAAATCAACTGATTTACTGCCTCGGAAGCGTGAGATAAAATCTTCAATCTCGCCATCTGTTCTTATCCTTACTACAATTACTGATGAAACCCAGATGGCGAATACCGCAGCAACTAGGATGATTACTGCAAGGGGGACGGAGAAGTCTGAAGACGTTTCTGAAATTCCGTGCACTGTGACAACGACCGGGAGCGATACTGATTCTCCAGAGACAGCCCTGACTTCGATGACATGTGAGCCCTGACCAATCTTTGAGGGGTCCAGAATAACATGCCATGAAAAAGGAGTAAGTGGGCCTATTTCCTCTAACTCGGCAGAGTACGTTGCCTCTCTCCATTCTCCTCCATCAATCCTAAACTCTACACGATCTATACTACCCACTTGACCCCATGAATGTCCTGTGATTTCGATTGTACCGTTAGAATCCGTAAGGTTAAGCAGGTGATTCTGGATAGAAGGATCAATTGATTCCTCGTCGCCCATATCTGCCAGATGGAATGCTAGCTTCACCGCAGCAAGAGCGTCCACCATACCCCAGCCGAAGTCGCGGTTCCAGTAGGGATCCAAATCAGGAGCACTAGGTTCCCCTCTCCTCTCGGCTGTCTGCTTCAGAACCTCCTTGATTTGTAGAGGAGTTAGATTCTCATTGGCCTCCATTACAAGGGCGATGATTCCCGTTACAGCAGGCGTAGCATATGAGGTGCCGCTACCTCTTCCAGTGTATGTATTATCCGAGGCATCCCCCCCTAGGAAATTGTTGCAACCTCCACTTGTGACACATCCTTCGGCTTGGATGATGTTAGTGCCCGGAGCGCTAAGCTCGGGTACTAATTCATCTAGTGGATTCGAATCTCCGTTGTCACGTCTGGGCCCTCTCGAAGAATAGGATGCGATGGTGTCGTCTGATCTATCGACCGTGTTGAGATCATCAGTAGCTGCCACGGTGATGGATAACGAAGATGCGCTCATTCCGGACAAACCGTCATTGTCGGGGCCATCATTACCTGCGGCGTTTGAGACTGTGACTCCGGCAAGCATTGCCTCGTCGAGGATTCGACTGTGCATGTCTGTGCCGTCTGATCCACCATTCTCGTGACTGGTGATTCCCCAAGAAAGTGAGATGATGTCAATGCCATAATTGGCCTCGTCGACTCCCGGCCAGGCGTCTTGGCTATGATCAATAATCCACTGTAGTCCGTTCATAGCAGACTCGTAGAACTGTTGCTCCAACAGATAATTCTCAAATGGTCCCGCTCCAACATCTGTTCCAATTCTAACATCTATCAAAGATGCATTCGGAGCTGAGCCATAGAATTCGGACTGAGAACCGTCTGCGTCTATTCCGGTCGCAGCCGCCATCCCCATACAGGCCGTGCCGTGTTGATTACCATCATCGGGGTCGAATGAGCCGTCGTCCTCGCGCCCACCTGATAGAACACATTGTGGGTCAGAATGTACGTAGCATACTGCATCATACCCTGCTACAAACTTTCCTGCCAGTCCGGGATGTTCGTTGTCTACTCCTGTATCTGTGAGCGCGATGTTTACTCCATAACCACTAACTCCCAAGTCCCAGGCCCCAACGGAGTATTCTGTCGAGTTCTTCGCCTTGACAGCTGGAGTCTGGATATCTCCATAGAATACCAACGAGCCGTATCGTTCTACCATTACTACTCCATCGAATCGTGCAATTTCATACACTTCGTTCGCATCTATTGCACCGATCAGCACCGCATCGACCACTGGTAATTCAACATGAATCTCATAGCCTGCGAGAGACAATCTGGATCTATCCTGGTCAGTAACCTCTCTAGAGTATGAGATTCCGACGTTCACAAGACCTTTGGCAGATTGCAGAGAGTCATGTATGCCGTTCCTATCTTTATCCAAAGAAGTCGTCTCCCACCACGGGACCTGATCTGACCAAGATACTGGAGTTTGGATTGGAACCGATTCAAGCTGTCCAGTTCTGATAAGTTGGACTTTGTCATCGTGGATGGGGCGATATTCGGGGAGTGCTAGGCTACCGGTGCAAAAAACCAACATGATGACGCACAGTATGGCCTTTGCCGGATTGGAGTGCATCGTTAGTCTCACAAGCCATTGGTCTTTCAACCCAACCACATTCGGATACAAAGCGTCCGCAAGAGTCGATTGGTGGGGGCACTGGGATTTGAACCCAGATCAGCGGGTGTCTTCCGCCTAGCGTGCACCCGATACGCGCACGCTCTCGGTTTGCGACGGGTCGGTGCT
>PBWO01000010.1 GCA_002727275.1 Methanobacteriota archaeon | reverse complement strand
GCGATATGTGCCAAGGCGGCGTATCCTGTTTTCCCAGTAGTTGATAACACCGGAGTCTGATGGATAGTAGGTGAGTTTGTGGTTTGACTTTTCACTCTTATTTGTGCAATGAGGACATTCCGCGCGGTCCGGGCCCCAGGCGCTCGAATATTTCGCGCTCGACATCCTATTTTCGTAATAGATCCGCCCAAGAAATCTACAGAAGAGGAACGATATGAATGATAAGAATAAAACAATCAGGAAGATGAACGGGACGACAAAAATATCGTAGCAACCCATGGTGCCACAGTCGCGATCAGGGTCATTAAGTGCGGATAAATAAGGCCACCACGGGCTTCCTAACCAATAGAAAACTATCCCGGCCCCAATGACCCCCTGAATCGTGCCGTCCTTTTTCATAACATCACTCTGTTTGTGCTTCCCACCAGTTGCTTCTGCTATGGGGATTCGTGAGAGAGGTTTCCTCTTCCCCCTTGGGCTTTGGTTCATGATTGAAAATGGTATACAAGGCGATAGCATAGACTGCAAATATTGCGCCAATGGACAAATATAAGCCAGAAAATTCGGGCATAATAATGACCCCAAAGTCAGGATTATTGGGGTCATAGTGAACAGTTACCGGTTCGCCCTCAATGAAATTCGCAAACGCCGGGGGGTTGTTGTGAATTTCTACGGTCAACTCATGGTTACCTACACACCAATATTCGCCGGATTGCGACCAATATTGTCTATTGTTGGAGAATGTAATCACATAGTTTCCAGGTTCTGTTAAGTTGAGGTTTGTGCGGTTGGATGGTTCGTTATAGAAGAAGGAAACCTGTTCTCTCGTTCCTCCGGCTTTTACTAATTCAATTCTGACACTAGCAGCGGAATCGTCTGGGAATTCGTTGGCGATACTGGCAGCGAAGGTATCTTTCCAGGAAACCACCAAAACTTCTGCGGCTGCATTTGGTTCTAGAGTAAATGAGAGTGATTTAACGCAATATTGTGTGCCTGTACCAATAATACTTGTTTTCATTCCTGGTTCTATGTATTCTTCGAAGTATGGTCCATCTGATCTTGGGGTTCCAGTATCCCAAGAGAAGGAGTACCTCCACTCTGTATATTCAATTCCCTCTACGGAATAATTGTATCTGAAAGTGTAATTGTATGGTTCGTAAGTGGTGACAGTTCCCTCGGTCTTCTCCCAATCCGACAATTCGATTTGTCTGATTATATTCTGAGCATGTGGAAATAAGATGAATAGAAGTATAATTGTGGCAAAACCATATATTGGCAGTTTGGTCTTATTCTCGGGCTCGCTATCCATAGTTCACTCTGTTTGTTCTACCCACCAGCTGGGTTCCTGTTCGGGATCTGGTTCTGGTTCTGATTGATTCTCCTTATTTTTGAAGACAATTGAGTGGGGGCGGTATTCTAAATCGCGTAAGAGGGCAAATATAGTCAGTAAACAGACTCCAGTCAAACCGATTAGAGCGAACCCGAAGGTATCCCTTTCTACCACTCCTAATTCAAGCAAGATAACCACCCCAAAAAGGAGGCCGAAGCTCAAAGCCTCTATTTTCTGTTTAGTTGGAGTATCCCATTTCATTGTAGATATGTCCTTTATTCTGAATTCCCTTCCCACCAGTTGGATTCCTGTTCGGGCTCTAGTTCTGGTTCTGGGTCTAAGGGGGGTTCGTCCTGATGCCTCCAGCAGTAATCTGTAGTTCTGAATGAAAGCGCGTGGCAGCCATCGAGTGCACATGGGGTGGCTTGTTTTGCTTGTCTTTGTTGAGGAGTGTTCAACTTGGTACTGGGGGTGGTTAATGGATTAGATGAAGATAAAGCGGCGGTGCCGCCAGCGATACCAAACTCTAAGATGAAGCAGCATAATGCTTCAAGAAGTAATTGGGCTACCACATCCCTCGCTATGCTGGAGAGGAAATAACTCTGCCTACGGCGCTGGTGCTATCCAAGCCTCAAAGGAGCATAATCGGAGTGTCGAACTGTAATCTCGCTTGATTTTGAGGGTTGGTTCTGGGGTACCTTGGAGTCTAGGCGGTAGGGTTCCTTGAATCGTCTCGTTTGCATCTTCCATCTCAGACTCTGAAACAATTACTCTTCCCCTAACCATTGAGGTTCCAGACCTGTCGAGAAGTGGCACTAATGAAGGGAGGAACTCGATGGTACGGTGTGGTAAATTGACCAGAAGTAGGTCCCAACGGCCGGTCAACTCAGGATTGTGTTGCAAATCTGTGGCATCCGCGAGGCCCGCAATCCTGTCTTCGTGGAGATCTGTGATTGGGGTGGGCTCTCCCGGGTACTCTTTGCTGTCCCAGCGACGCAGATTATCGAAAAGCATCTCAACAGCTTCGGGGTTGATATCTGATGCGAGTAATGCTCCCACCAAGTCGGGCTCACCCAATAGCGTGGCGAGTGCCGGCCCTACTCCACAGAATGGGTCGCAAACTCGCAGCGGGCGGTTAAGCAAGGAGCGAAGCTCCTTGGCCAATCCAAGAGTTTCCAGTCTCTCTGATTGTAATTTGGTCGAGAAATAGGCTCTAGTAGGGTCGCACAGAATACTGCGACCAGACTCCCTGACTAACACTCTGGTATTGGCAGCCTCTTCTGGAATATTCTCTACAACTATCTCATCATGGAGGCGTGCTCCAATCGGAGTGAGGTCTCGGATTCTAAGTTCACCCAGTACCCCCGCATCTGACAATACCAAACGGATGTGTGGGTGTGAGAGTAGTTTTGCGGTAGCGATTTCACTGGAGTACTGAGCGACTTCCTCTTCTAGCCTGACAATCATCATGTCTGCAAAGAACTCATGCGACGAGGGCCATGCCTCGCCACCGGCCTCTACAATTTCATCGCCCAAGAGGTTTCTCAGATGTGCCCACCAGTCGCTATCTGTCCTCTCATCTGGGTGGCCCTCGTGCTCTACGATAGAGAACTCTGAAAGTTCTGATGGTAGGGTCAAAGCAGCCCCGGAGTCAATCGGAATCAGTCTATAATCTCCATCCTTAGAAGCGAATACTCGCATCCCTGAAGCAAGTAAACTATACTCTCGCATAAGGCCGAGTACATGCTCGACCTGAGGATTGGGGACTGAGATATGGCGCATCACGTTCATGATGTGCAGCGGGGCAGCCCGCTTCACGATGACGGATGATGGAGTGGCCCCGGGACTGTGGCTGATAGGCCTCGGTCCGGGTGATTTAGACCACATCACAGAGCGTGCTCGGCGGGTGGCCAGAGGGTGTTCGAAGCGTTACTTGGAGGGTTACACCGCCGTGCTGCCTTCTGCCGAGGAAGAGAAGCTTGAGTCTGTTGTTGGTCCTTGGGAGCGATTGATGCGTGATGGGGTTGAGTCGCCTGAAAATATGCTCGATGAGGCGCGTGAAAGTGCCGTAGCCCTACTGGTCGTTGGTGACCCAATGCAGGCGACTACTCACATCGATTTGGAGGAGCGTTGCGCCGAAGAGGGGATTGGTTTTCAGGTCATTCCAGGTCTAACTGCCACGGCTCTTGCTGTCTCTCTATCAGGCTTGCAATCATACAGATTTGGTAGGCAGGTAACAATTCCGTTCTCGGATGGTGACTACTTGCCAACTTCGCCGTTCGAGATGATTTGTAGAAACAAGGAAGCTGGAATGCACACACTAGCCTTGCTCGATCTTGACCCAACAGGAATGGGGTTAGAATCGCCTCGCCCAATGACTCCCGGTGAGGCTGTTGATCATCTGGTCCGGATGAATGAACGGAGTGGGGGTTTCGAAGAATCAGTAGAGGAATGGGATGGTCTGCTTCTCAGCGATCTTGGGACTGAGGAGGAAAGTGTGGTCTCAGGAAGTATGAGGAGTATCTCAAAGATAGAAAGGGGGCACGTTCATGCCCTGATTATAGCTGCTGAATTCAGCGGAATGGAGGCTGAAGCTTTCGAACGTCGTAGACTGACCAAAGATACGACGGGATGAAAGATGAGTTGTTAGTGGAGAGGACGAAAGCCATGGCGAAGCCCCCTGCAGAAGTTAGGTTCCCTGGCGACAGAAATCGGCGTAAGAAAATCCGGATGAGGGGAATTAAACAGGCTTCAAAGGAGATTCAAGGACGACTGGATCGAAATCTAGAGGAGTTGGTGGATGACCCAGAGGTTTTCTTGCCAGAAATCAAAGGAGATGTAGACCAATCCTTCTTCTCAAAAGATCTGATGGCCAAGACTCTCAAGGAAGTTTCCACTGTTTCTGCAAAGCGCCACGATATCAGGTGGTTGCGTAAGCGTATGACGAAGAAAGGAGGCGATATCGTCTGTAGGGCGCTTGCTGGTAGTCTACTGGCTGCCTCAGAAGAAGATAGATCCACAGTTGCCGTGTTCAAGAACCCGTTATTTGGTGTCGCCAGTTACATTCGCAGAGGGAACGGAAAGCAAAGTCATCTCGCGGGGATTCAAAATCACAACCACCCCAAGCTCAGGCTCTTGGTTTGGGATGAGCATGCTAAGTCTGGACAGTGGTTCTTCTCATGGGATGGGGGCTTTGTGTTCACTGGGAGCACCCCCAATCCTCCATCAGAGTGGATTGATTGGAGTCTGGATAATGCTTCGATTGATCTATCTGGCGAAGGAGATTTGCGATGGAGCGCTGGTCTGGAGCCCGAGACTATTGAGAATGGTGAATTGACTGATACGGGTTGGCTTAGACTTGAGTTTACAGATGGGACTCTAGTCGGCCTCTCACGTTCTGCACTAGCGAACACAGAGGAGCAGTTTGGTCAGAGTGTGGCAATGGGAATGCTGCCTCCACGACTGAGTGACATCGCTCAGGCTGACTGGATATGGAGGCCTGCAGGATGGCCTGAAGATCGTGAGCTCCCTGCCGCGGGAATCGAAAGATTGGAGGAGGTTCTCAACACTTGGATGAGGTTTTCTCTGGATGATTCCTCATTAGCTAGGGCCTGTAGAAGTAGTATCCTAAACTCCATTGATGACGGTTTCGTAGTAGGTACACACTGGTTCCCTGAGGATTCTCGAGACAGTTTCCTAGAACACATGAATGGAACCGATGAGGAAAGGGCAGCAATCGCTTGTGTGTTGGATTCTTTGAATCATGGAATCCATGTCAGAACCGATGGAAGTGTACTTGATCTTGAGGAAGATGTGGTTCGGCTCGAAGAGAGTTCTTGTCACCCCAATCTAGTGGCGCTATGGTCCGATTATGGTCTAACCATCCTCGAGGATATTTACGGAATTGAGGGGGATGAAGCGGAGGCCGTGCTAGAGAAGCAAGCGAAGCGTAAACAGGGCTTCGGTGCGTTTTTGCGTGAACTTGGTGTTAGTCGCAGTGTGGCGATGAAGCTCACAAGATTGCCTTGGGATAGCGAAGCACTGCCCTCGCCCCTTTCATTCGCTGATGAGTTGGTCAGACAGGCGATAGATCGTGGTATCGCATCTACGGTGTCAAAGGCTCGTAAAGGAAGAGGGTTAGACATGGCCATGGGATGGGCCTGGTTGACAGTTCACGAAAGAACCGAGTCTGATGCTTGGAGGTTTGACGAAGATAGTCGAGACAAGGGTGGTGATTGGGTGCCTGCTCTACAGGCGCTGTGGGATGCAGCCTCAGAACTCCTATTGAATGACAATCTCGATGCGTCGCAAGACTACGAATCCTCGATGAGATGGTTATCTGAGGTCACAGGAACTCAATTGCCTCCTCAGTGAGGAAAAGCAACCCAAACTGCGACAGCGAATAGTGCTACACCCATAGCCATGTTGAGATTCTTCGCGGATTGTTCGGTACTGAATACTCTCCTCAATAGGGTTCCAAAGGCCGCCCAGGTGATGACTGCAGGTAGGCCGAATACCAGATTGAGCAGAACTAGGAGTGCCTTAGCGGCGAAGCCAGCTCCGAATAGGCCCCCAAATGCTGTCATCAGAACAAGGAAGTGAATCCACGCCTTTCCATTGACAATTTGTAGAACCATTCCGGTTCTGAAACCCAATCTATCTGCTTGCTCGTGTTCGGCATCTATTGGGGTTGATGTCGCTACCTTGTATGACAAGTAGGCAATGTAGGCGGCGCCCACGTAAGTCAGTAATTGAAAGAATTCCTCGTTCTCTTCGATGAATACGGTGGCGGCCCCTACAAACAAACCGAGAGAAGACCATCCTACAGCCATTCCTGCAATGAGTGGCATTGTTCCTTTCAAGCCGTGTTGGGAGCCGTGGGCTGCGCATAGTACGTTGTTGGGCCCGGGTGTGAAGCACATCGGGATGATAAAAGCCAAAGTTGCTAGTAGTAACTCGGTTTCCATGCCATCAAGTCCGGATTTAATCGGTCTTTGCGGCTGTTAATGCCTTGTCGATATCGTTCCAAAGATCTTCGACGTTTTCTATTCCGATGCTCATTCGAACAAACCCGGGTACTATTCCGGCCTCTATTCGAACATCCTCTGGTACAAACATGTGGCTTGAATTAAATGGGCATTCAACTAGGCTCTCGACACCGCCAAGACTGGTGGCCTCGAAGATTATGTCGAGGTTTTGCATGAACTTGAGGGCCGCTCCGTCGCCTCCTTTGACTACGAAGGACAGCATTCCAGTTCCTCGAGGAGCGATTCTCTGGGCGACCTTGTAATCTGGACTGGATGCAAGACTTGGGTGGTTCACTTGCTCGATCATTTCGTGCGTCTCCAAGCGTCTCGCAATCTCTGCTGCATTCGCTGTGTGAATCGGCATTCGGGCGTGTAAGGTACGCATTCCTCTCTCAAGCATGTAGCACATGTGCGGGTCAGCGGCGCCGCCGAAGTGGACTTTTTTCGAGAAAATCTCAGCAACGAGATCCTTTCGCCCTACTACTAATCCTGCGATAAGGTCGGAATGTCCTCCGAGATATTTGGTCCCGGAGTGAATAATCAAATCGAACCCGAGGTCGACTGGGTTGCACCCCCATGGTGTCGCAAAGGTGTTGTCGACTATGGCAATGAGGTTGTTCTTCTTCGCCAACGCGGCCATTGCCTCTAGATCGCAGACCTTGATGACGGGATTGGTGATAGTTTCAACGTAGAGGATTTTGGTATTCTCTTGGATAGCTGCCTCGTATGAGGCAGGGTCTCGCATATCGGCCATTGTTACCTCGATACCGAAGCGTGGTAGATCCTCTACCATCAAACCATAGGCGCCGCCGTAGCAATCGGCGCTTGCGATCATGTGATCGCCATTCGAGAGTAGGGACATCAGCGTCGTAGAAATGGCTGCCATACCACTGGCGAATGCTTCCCCATCTTCTGCCCCTTCCAGCTGGGCTAGTTTCTTTGCGACGCCTTCTGAGTTGATACTAGAAAGGCGAGAATAGAGTGCGGTGTGTTGGGCCCCGTCAGCCCAACCCGCGTACCGCTCGTCAGTCAGTTGATATGTAGCGGTGTTGAAAATCGGGGTAACAGCGGCGCCCTCGATATTCTGAGTGCCCGACCATACAGCCCGTGTTTCGAACTCCTTGTCAGAATGCTTCTCGTTCATGATTGGGCGAGTCGTTGTCTAACCATCAATGATGCGCCTCTGATGGAGAGTCAATCAAACCCCACAGAAGAGACTACTGATTCGACATTTGCATCTACTAGAATTGGTTGTGCCAATGAGTTCTCCGCCGCAATTTCGGGGTCTTTCAAACCATGTCCAGTTACTGTAACTACCACAATGCTGCCATTGGGTATCCCAGAATCTGCGTGGTATTTCAGCAGGCCTGCTATTCCGGCCGCTGAGGCTGGCTCAACGAAAATTCCGGCGGCCCTTGCGAGGAGTCTGTGAGCATTGAGAATCTCTTCGTCGCTCACCATTCCAATCGCGCCGCCTGATTCTTCAACAGCCAGGTTGGCCTTATCCCAACTGGCTGGATTACCAATTCGAATAGCAGTAGCAACTGTTTCAGGAGATTCTACTGGAGACCCACGAACGATGGGGGCCGCTCCCTCTGCCTGCCAACCCATCATCCTAGGCAAACTAGCGATAACACCTGAGTCGTGGTACTCTTTGTACCCCTTCCAATACGCGGTGATGTTGCCCGCGTTTCCTACGGGAAGGAAATGCATATCTGGTGGTCCACCAAGCACGTCACACACTTCAAACGCCCCAGTTTTCTGGCCCTCTATGCGATATGGATTGATACTGTTAACAACTTCGACGTCGTCTCTTTTCCCAAGTTCTCTGACAATCTCAAGAGCGTCATCAAAGTTGCCTCTGACTTCAATAGTTTGGGCACCATGAATCAGCGCCTGAGCCATCTTACCAGAGGCTATCTTCCCTTCTGGAAGAAGAACGAGGCAGGTCAGCCCCGAAGCGGCGGCGTAAGCGGCGGCGGAGGCGCTGGTATTTCCAGTACTAGCACAGACGAGGAATTGAGCCCCTCTCTCTACGGCTTTAGTGACTGCAAGAGTCATCCCTCGATCTTTGAAAGAGCCGGTTGGGTTGAGTCCTTCATGTTTGATGAGAAGTGTGAAATCGGCTCCAATCTCACTAACAATTTGTCTTGCATCAATAAGGGGNGTGNCGCCTTCGTTCAGAGAGATGATGCAGGTATCTTCAGACACAGGTAGGAAGTCGCGATACCGCCTTATCACGCCGTGACCGGTCATGTTGCGCCCTGTTGGGTTTCAGCCATGAACCTCACCCGCGCCACCGAAGCGGCCTGCGAGATTAAGGCAAATTGCAACAACGGGGCCAATCAGAACGGCGAACACAAGAGTTCCAATTCCAAAAGTGCCACCTAAAACCAACCAGCCAATTGCTAGTACAGNGATTTCGATNGCCCCGCGAACTCTGGCAATAGGTATCCCAAATGCTCTNTGTAATCCAGTCATCCAACCGTCTCTGGGCCCTGGTCCTAGATTAGCAGTGAGATATATGCCACTGCCGACGCCAATCAACACTACTCCAAGAAGAACTTGTGCTATTGCAAGATATTGATTCCCAGGAGTAGGAAGTCGCGGGACCATAACTTCGATTGCTGCGGCGATGATTATGGCGTTAAGAATGGTGCCAATCCCCGGTTTTTCCCTCAATGGGACCCATAGGAGTAGGACNAGGGCGCTGACCAAGAAAGTGGCCTGACCTACTGTCCAGTCAATATTGATGGCTATGCCCTCAGCTAAGACAGTCCAGGGAGTATTTCCGATTCCGGCTGCGATTAGAATTGCATCTCCAGTTCCGAAAACCCACAGGCCGATGATTAGAATCACCAGTGTCTTCAATCGTGGTTTGATAGTCATAGGGTCTTCAGCACTCCAGCTGGTAGTAGGAACTTCCTTGGCTGGACGGAGTACTTCCATCAGACCCATGTCCCTGCGAAAGACTGGGGGGCAATCAAACCGATGCATACTTTGAATGGTAGTAGACCCGTAGCCTCACTAAGGTGAGGCTTTGGAGGCTTGGGAACATCCCATAGAAACAGGCGAGTTGCCAGAAGATGGTTCTCACTTCGATGTAATCGTGGTTGGAGGGGGCCCTGGAGGGTCTGCTGCAGCAGCATACAACGCTCTCAATGGAAACAAGGTTTTGTTGCTTGAGAAGGACGTATGGCCTAGAGACAAAATCTGCGGTGATGCCGTCGGAGGTAAGTCTCTGTCTCATGTCGAGGAGCTCGGCGTACTGCCTATGATCCGAGCAACACCATACTATCAGGTCGATTCGATTGTCTTCGGGAGTGCGAATGGTTCTGAGGTCAAAGTGATGCTTCCAAAGAANAGTTACGAGGAGAAGGGTTTGATGTCCGGCTTTGCACTTCCTAGAGTACAGTTTGACTACATGATGTTCAAGCGATCTAGTGAGTTGGTTCGAGAGTATGGGGGTCATGTGATTCAGGGATTCTCCGTCAACGAGGTTATTTCNGAAGAAAATGCAGAGGGACACCGAATTACCGGAGTCGCTGGAAAGGTGGGTGGTAAGCGCTCAAATAGCCCNGTTTTGGCTTTCAGTGCTTCCGTAACCATAGGCGCAGCTGGATACAACTGTCCGGTCTCAAGGAAGATCGTGGAATTGCATGATGAGCCTCATAAGGACAACGAACATTTCTGCGGAGGATACCGTGAATACTGGGAAAATGTCGGAGGTTTAGGGGGAGAAGAAGGGCCCATTGAGATACACTTCATCGACGAGGTGCTTCCGGGTTATTTCTGGCTCTTCCCCGTCAATGAGAGAGTTGTGAATGTGGGAATTGGGATGTTGATTTCAGAGCAGAGAAAGCAGAAAGGGATCAAGAAATCTCTCAAGCAGATTCAGAAGTGGGTCATTGAAGAGCACCCTAGGTTCAAGGAGCGGTTTAGTGGATCGACTTTGGTGCCGGGTTCGGAGAGAGGTTGGCAACTTCCGTTCGGCTCGCCTAGGAAGNANGCTCCATCATTCCAACCCCGCCGAAGCGCGATGGCGGGGGCTATGACNGTGGGGGATGCNGCTAGCCTAGTNGATCCATTTAGNGGTGAAGGAATAGGAAATGCCTTGCTTACCGGCAAATTAACCAGTCTTCACTTCGACAAGAATCTGCATGCCGATGGNTTGCCATTGGATGTTGCAACAGCGTACATGGAAGATATGTGGAGTGAATTAGGTGGAGAGTTGACTAACTCGACTAAACTCCAGCGTATGATGAAGATGAAGAGATTGACTAACTGGTTTGTCAAGAAGGCAGCGAAGAAGCCTGAGATTGGTGAGATGATGTCTGAAATGATTGCAAGTAAGGAGACGCAGAAGGCCCTTTGGAGTCCATGGTTCCTGTTCAAGACGCTAGTACTGCCCTGAGGTGTTGAATGTTGGACTCATCTACTTCACTAGATGGAATAAAGGCCGTATTCCTAGATCTTGACGGTACGATTTACCTAGGGTCTAATCTAATCGAGGGGGCTCAGGACTTTCTCGAGAGATTGGAAGAAAGAGGTATCATGAGATTTTTCCTCTCAAACAATTCCAGTAAGTCGGTTGGACAATACCTCAAGAAGTTGCAGGGGTTGGATATCCCGGCAACTGCCGGAGAGATTCTTTTGTCTACACACGATTTGATCTCATGGCTCAATGANAATGGTATCAATCAAACATANTTGGTTGGGACAGTTGGCATGAAGGAGATGTTGGAGGCCGCGGGAGTTAGTACGGATTCTGAAGACCCTCAATATGTCGTACTCGGTTATGACACTGAGATCACTTATGAGAAACTCAGCACGGCCTCGGTTCATTTGCATAGAGGAGTACCAATGGTGGCAAGTCACCCCGATGTCGTGTGTCCGTCGCCTGATGGAGGTCTTCCCGATACTGGGGCGTACATGGATCTCTTTGAGGCTACTACTGGAGTTCGGCCCGAACATGTCTGCGGCAAACCAAATCCTGGAATGATACTTCACAAGGTGGAGGAGTTAGGTCTGCGGCCAGAACAATGTGCCATGGTTGGNGATAGGTTGTATACTGACATGGAGATGGCTGAGAGGGCTGGTGTGCATGGAGTTCTAGTGTTGAGTGGTGAAGCCACTGCGAAGGATCTTGAGGCAGCCCCCCAGAATCCTTCAATCGTTGTCGGCTCCATCGCTGAATTGGCAAGATAATGTGGAAAGCCTCAACCGCAATACCCCCACGCCAAGTCATGGCTGAGGGATTGGTCACTGTTACTGGAGCAAGTGGCTACATTGGTAGTTACGTGGTGGCCAACCTGCTTGCTAAAGGTAAGAAAGTCAGGGCTACGGTAAGAGATGTTGAAGATCCCATTAAAGTCGACCATCTGAAAGAGCTTGATATTGCAGAAGGAGGGAGCCTTGAGATAGTTCAGATGGACCTTTTTGATTTGGATTCGGTTAAGGCTGCTATTGACGGTAGTACCGATCTCATACATACAGCCGCCGCGGTCAGAATAAGTGCGAAAGACCCTCAACGGCAGATTGTTGATCCAAGTGTAATTGGGACAAAGAATGTAGTTGCAGCGATTGATGCTGCGAATACCGTGGAAAGGTTTGTCCACACCTCCTCTACTGCAGCCATCAGACCTTTGGTATGGAGAAATGGAGAGACATTCACGACTGAAACGTGGGCAAACGATGCTACTCTGGAAACTAACCCGTATGGGCTAGCCAAGGTGATGGCTGAGAAGGTTGTTCGAGAATGGCATTCCGAGAACGGTGGAGAAGGGAAGCCTAGAATGGTGACTATACACCCAAGCGTTGTATTCGGGCCTCCAATGAGTAAGATACACCTGCGTGGTTCACTTTCTTTCCTCAACGCGTTAGTCCAGAGAAAGGTTCCTTTGTTAATTCCAATCCAAATCAATATCGTCGATGTTAGAGATGTGGCCGAGGCGCATGTAAGAGCATTAACGATGGGCGAGAATGCGGGGAGATATCTGACCGTTAGTGGGGATATGCAGTTCTCCGAAATCTCGAGAAGTTTGCGAAATGAATACCCTGAATTGAAGACACCCAGATTCACGGTCCCATATTTGATTGCGTTGTTTTTTGGCCCACTGTTTGACAAGAGAATTACATTTTCATGGGCGAGACAGCATCTCAGAAGAAAGCTCTACTGGGACGCAACGCCTGCAGAAAGAGAGTTGGAAATGACTTGGAAATCGCCAAAAGATTCGGTTATCGAATCGGTGCCTAAAATGCTTGAAATCAACGAGTAATGGATATGAATAGAGTTGCCCCAATACTTGTACTTCTGATGTTGAGTTCAACCATTGGTGGATGCCTTTGGTGGGAAGAAGAGGAAGAGGTAGTGATAGAGGGGGGTCCTTTCTCCTTTGATCAGGATAGGCCAATCACAACTTGGTATCACTATGCTGGCTCTGTGTCTGCGCCTTGGGCTGTAGATGCCACCGACCCGGAGGCGGTCTCGGCGGCCAATATCACCGCCAATCTTTCCGGTAATAGCGCCCCATTTTTCTCCAATGCCACTTACTACGGAACTGGTTTCGATACCTTTGAGCCGACTATCGGAATTACTGGTTCGGGTGCTATCTTCTTCACCAATTGGAATGGATTAGGGGATGGAACTCATATCATCCGATCTCGTGATCAAGGTCAGACATGGGAAGATGTAGGTCCTTTCGGAATGTCTGATGATCAGGGTCAAACGCCTAACTCAAATGATCCTTACATCTATGTCGACAAGTTCAATGACAAATTGGTGAAATTCGATATGCACGCTCTTACGATGATGTTTGTAGAATATTCAACTGATGATGGCGAAACATGGAGTGCGCCTTTTCCTGTAGAGGGATATTATGCGCCACAAGATCACCAAAGCATAGCATCGATGCCTCATCAAAACGCGCTTGTTGGAGATGTTGTCTATGTTTATTGTATCAATACTGGTTCCCCGGCTGCAGGGGCTCAGTGCTCCCGATCATTAGATGGAGGGCATACATGGGACCCTCAAAGAATTGGTTTCCCTAGCAATAGTTTCCCACAGTGTTCGGGACTACACGGACATGTGGCTGGAGGAATAGATGGTGCAGTTTACCGAGGAAACCCTTCGTGTGAGGGGCCGGCCGTTTATCGTTCACTAGACGGAGGGTATACTTGGAGTGAACACACGATTACTACTGAAGTTGGAATGCAGCAAGGTTGGCATTCTCATGAAGTTGCAACTGCTGTAGATGATGCGGGGAACGTTCACGCGACTTGGATTAGCAATGACCAGATGCCTTGGTATGCATATTCTAGGGATCAGGGTGATACTTGGAGTGAACCTATGATGGTGGCTGCTCCGACGGTTACCGAAAGTGGGTTCCCAACTATTTTCGCTGGTGCTGAAGGACGAGTGGTAATCGGCTATATCGGAGAGGTCAATGATGTGTCAGCGAATAACTCTACTGTGGGTGGTGTCGGTTGGGGCGGCTATATGGCCATCATGACAGATGCTTTCGCTGAGAATCCCCTAATCACAAGTGTAGCGGTGAACCATCCTGAGGACCCATTGGACATCACATCAGACTGCGGGAATGTGCGCTGCGGTGGCTTCGGGGACTTCATAGACGTCGAGATTGATGACGAAGGGCGACCGTGGATAGCTCTGGCTCACAATGCTGCAGGGTTTGATGAGGCTATCATAGGGACGTTGACTGAAGGGCCTGCATTGTATGGTGAATTGGCGTACCTTTCCCCGCTCCCTCCTGGTGGAAACTCGACGTTGAAGATGAGTTGAATACACCGTTCATCTGATGTAGGCGGGTCCTGACCGTGAGACGTGCGCGCAGTGGCAATGATGTTGGTTCTACTGATGGTATCAGTGCCATTGGGGGGTTGTTTTGGGGAAGAGGAGGTAGTTATCGAAGAGAAGAATGTCTTCGAAAGTCTCTGCCCTCAGGGAATTGCAAATAACACATGGTATCACTATTCCAACGCTACCGACGCAACCAAGGTCTCAGATGTTTTCAATGGGACTTCTGTTCTCGTTGGGAATAACGCTCCTGTCTGTGCCATAGGCACTTACTACGGAATTGGCCTGACTACCTTCGAGCCCACAATAGGGGTGACTTCGGCGGACAATCTGTACATGACGAGTTGGGGTAATGGTGATGCTGGCTCGACTGCGATTGTTCGATGTTCTGGGTTGATTGGTATGACGAACGTCAGCGACTATGTCTGTGAGGATGTTTACAGCGTGTTCGCACCGGTAGCCAATAGCAACGATCCGTATGTGTACGTCGACCCATGGACTGACCGGATAATGAAATTCGATATGCATGCACTGTTGGGGATGACTGTGGAGTGGTCAGACAATGAAGGAGGCAGTTGGACCGGTCCTTCCGTAGCTACTGGTTGGTCGGTACAAGACCATCAGACGATTGCTTCCTCTCCTTATCCAGCATTACTACATCCAACCACATGGGTTTTCTGTGTCAACGGGAACTATCCGTATCCGGTCTGCTCAACCAGTAATGATGGCGGTTTGACTTGGGGTCCTGAAGTTCCCGGAGCCCCTACTAGTTGCAATAGTGGTGGTCTGACAGGCCATATAATGGGCTCTGATAATGGGAATTTCTATCGCGGAAACAGAGGTTGTAATGGGGGTGAAGGGTACTCGATCTACCGTAGCACAAATGGTGGGTTGACATGGACTGAGCATCCTCTCCCAACCGAAACCACTGGAACTGCTGAGACTTGGAACTTTGAGGAGGCTCAGGTCTATCCTGACTCTGAAGATAATGTCCATGCTATGTGGATGGGGTCTGACAACATGCCTTACTACTCATACTCAAGAGATGAGGGTGATACTTGGAGTGAGCCATTGATGATTGCGCCTCCTATTGGTCTCAACGGCACGGGTTTCCCAGTTATCGCGGCTGGAGGTTCGGGTCAGGTTGCCTTGGGATATCTCGGGGATTCGGGTGGAGATACATGGAATGGATATTTGACTGTGATTTCTGATGCATTTAGTCCAATGCCACTGTTGACGACCGTTCAGGTAAATGCATGGGGAGATCCTCTCGATACAACGGCTGACTGTGGCTTCAACAGGTGTGGTGGTTTTGGAGATTTTAATGATATCATCGTAGACCAGTATGGACGTGTTTGGTTCGGATTAGCGCACAATGTAGGTGGAGAAATTGGAATCTTTGGGACCATGACAGTCGGTCCTTCTCTGCGTGGTAATGGGACACTTAGTGAGTTGCCGCCCGGTGGTCCTGGTACTCTCTAGAACACTTCGGGGTACAGGTCGTAGGCTTGGTACGCGAAGGTTACGGCGAAGCCAAGCATCGCCAAGCCGCAGATGACCATCGCGATACGGTATCTACGGGGAGAAAGCCAAGTCCCTCCACCGACGAAGATCCATGCTATTGATGCCTTGACCAGGATGATGGTGAGAAGGAAGGCTATAGCATAGATAACCGGTGCCACTGGCTCCTGTTCAGAGGCTGAGGCCATCAATGGACCACCGATGAGGAACCAGAACACATACACGTTCGGATTCAGAAGATTAGTCAGTACACCTCGTTTGAACGAGCCGGAAGCGTCGCCTTCCATACTTGGATCGGGCAATTCCAAAGAGAAACATTCGAGGCCCATCTTGGTCAGGAACAGGGCTCCGAGTGCTGATATCGTAAGTAGAACGCTGGGTTCGGTAGCCACCCACCCTGCAAAAAACAGACTTACAATAATCAGTGGGCCGTCTGTGAAGATAGGGGCTGCTGCTGTCCACATTCCTGCCTTCAAGCCCTTGGAGAGAGATTCCCTGATCACCATTGTCAGAAGTGGGCCGGGTTTGATTCCTTCAATTATGCCTAGAGCCACGCCGGCTCCTGCGAGTTGTGCAATCAATTCGGTGTCCATCGCTTAGCGCCTCGCGGCTAACTTGGCCAGAAGTTTGAGTATCTCCAAGTAAAGCCAGATGAGTGTTACCATCAGACCGAATGCGGCCCTCCACTCAAGTTGTTTAGGGGCGCCTCTTTGTACTCCTCTCTCTATGAAGTCAAAATCAGCAACTAA
>PBWO01000009.1 GCA_002727275.1 Methanobacteriota archaeon | reverse complement strand
AGGAAGAAGGTGTTTGCATCAAGGCAGACACTGTGGGGGGACTCGAGGCTTTGGCCAAGGAACTCAACGCGATAGATGTCCCCATTAGGATGGCGAGTATTGGTAAGGTCAGTCGCAGGGATATCCGCAATACTGAGGCGGCTAGCAATCCTCTGCATAGGATAATCATGGCATTTAGCACCGAGATTCTGCCCGATGCGGTCGCCGAGGTAGAAACATCGGAGGCAGGAGCCAAGCACATCGGCTCGGACATCATCTATCGAATCCTCGAAGAGCATGATGAGTGGGTCGAGAAGCGCACTCGAGAGCTTGAGGAAGAGAGTCGTGAACAGGTCGTCTATCCCGCTAGGATACTACTTCTGCCCGACCACACATTCCGTGTCTCAAAACCCGCCGTTGTAGGTGTCAGAGTTGTAGCAGGACGTATCCACGTCGGCCAATATCTGCTCAAGGAAGAGAAGCGTGTCGGGAGAATCAAATCCATCCGTTCAGGAGAGAGTTCGATGAAGGAAGCAATGCAAGGAGACGAGGTTGCTGTTGCTATCGACGGGGTAACTGTGGGGCGCCAGATCGAAGAGGGAGACAGTCTTCTAGTGGATATCCCAGAATCACATGCAAAGAAGCTCAGAAAGATGGAGTTAACAGCAGCAGAGCAGGATGTTTTCGATGAACTGCTAGCCATCCATAGAAAAGATGACCACTTCTGGGGACGATGAGCACTTTGATGCGTTTAGCGTTCAGGGATACCTAATGCTCAAGTAGTGAATGAGTAGGCCTTGGGGCGTTCTTGAAGGGATATCATGGCTCAGAATGCAGACCCTAAGGCTCGCGAACTGATACAGACGGTTTCACAGATTTCCAACGGCTTGATGAACGAGGTCGCCAAGGTCATCATTGGCAAGCAGGAGAATCTGCGCAGAATCACCATTGGCATCCTCTCTAACGGTAACACCCTCATCGAGGATTTCCCTGGACTGGCGAAGACCTTGATGGCGAATACCTTCGCTACCGCTCTAGGTTGCAAATTCAAGCGTGTCCAGTTTACTCCTGACCTTCTCCCAGCCGACATCATGGGGACATACATGTACGACCAGCAGGCTGGTGAATTCAAACTCAGGCCCGGACCTCTGTTTACCAACGTTCTACTCGCTGACGAGATTAACCGTGCTCCACCCAAGACTCAGGCGGCCCTGCTTGAGGCAATGGAAGAGAAGCAGGTTACAATCGAGGGCATAACCCACAAGCTCCCTGCGCCTTTCATCACCATGGCAACCCAAAACCCGATTGAGCAGGAAGGTACCTATCCGCTACCGGAGGCACAGATGGACCGATTCCTGATGAAGATGTCAATGGGTTACCCGGACCGACAGGAGGAGAAAGCAATTCTACAGCGCAGGAAGTTGCGCGGTAAGGACGACTATGACATCGAGCAGATTACCAGTCCAAAGAAGGTCGTCGCCATGCAGAAAGCCTTGGAAACGGTTCACGTCGACCCGGCAATAATGTCGTACGTGGTCGAGTTGGTTCAGAGAACCCGCGAGGATCACCGAGTGATAACCGGGGCTTCTCCTCGCGCCAGCCAGTCGCTATTCAAGACCGCGCGTGCATCTGCAGCCATCGATGGTCGTGACTACGTCATCCCAGACGATATCAAGAACGTCGCACTTGAGGTGGTCAGCCACAGGATTGTGCTCAAGCCCGAATCTAAGATTCGTGGTGTAACAGGCCGCCACATCACTCGCAAGATTCTGAGCGAAGTACCCGTCCCTGTCATCCAGTGATAGGTAAGATTCACGGTAGTCCCGTGGTTTTCACCAACTGAGCGAGATGTCCGGACCAGTAGTTATCGCGGTGGTAAACCACAAGGGAGGGTGTGCCAAGACCACAACTGCGGTCAATATCGCCTCCGCTCTAGCAGTTGGCAACGAGGAGATGGGGATCGCTGCTCGCAGGGTGCTCGTGATAGATCTCGATCCCAAGGGGAACATTGCTACCACCTTCGGAATCGACAAGAAGACGCTTGGCCCTACCATGAATGAGTTGTTCAAGGGCGGAGTGGATGGTTCTCCGGTCAGTCTCAATGAGTGCCTGATTGGCCCAGATAGATTGACTGAGGCTATGCGAGAGTCGTGGAAGCTGCACAATCCCGACCGTAAGCGAGGTCCACCGAAAGGAATCGTAATTGAGAATCTCTGGCTTCTTCCAGCAGACCTCGACCTGTCCGGAGTTG
Organism: Methanobacteriota archaeon; assembly: GCA_002727275.1. GTDB lineage: Archaea > Thermoplasmatota > Poseidoniia > Poseidoniales > Thalassarchaeaceae > Thalassarchaeum. The sequence goes on along the minus strand of PBWO01000009.1, from coordinate 8,795 downwards.
AGATAGATCTGGCAACCCGTATAGGCCGAGAGAACAGACTCAAACTCGCACTACAGGATTCGGTTGGTCACTTCGATGTCGTCATCGTCGACACCCCTGCCTCTCTGGGCCTACTAACAATCAATGCACTGGCGGCCTCCGACTGGTTACTGATTCCAATACAAGCCGAGTTCTACGCCCTTGAGGGCATGGGGCAACTGATGAATGCCATCAGAGATGTACAGAATGCAATCAACCCCAATCTCAAACTGTTCGGAATAGCTCTGACCATGGTGCAAACCAATAGTAACCTAGGTGAGGCGGTTGCTGAGCGCGCGCGTAAGCACTTTGGCGACCGTGTCTTCGATACAGCCATTCAACGGTCAGTGGCGATTGCTGAAGCACCCTTGGAGGGCGCGCCGATAGTAATCGCAAAGAATCCGAATAAGTCCAATCCAGGAAGTAAGTCCTACTGGGACTTAGCCAAAGAAGTCGATGCTAGGATTACAAGAATTGTAGGCGGATGAGTCTACTCGACTTTGCTTACACTAATCGCGCAGGCGCGGCCATCGGGTGCCTCGCCGAGCTCAAACTCGACTTCGTCACCCTCGTTGAGTGTTCCCGAATCCACATCGGACTTGTGAACGAATACATCGTTGCCATCTTCTTTCTCTATGAAGCCAAAACCCTTCACGCGGTTGAACCATTTCACTGTACCCTTAGGCATATTTCCTCATCGCGTCGTCCATACTACTTCATCTAAACCTATGCGCGACTTGAATTGAGAGGATTGAGGGGTTATTCTTCGCCAACCCGCTCTAGAGCGGATTGCTTGGCATCTAGTAGTGTAGACTCCCACTTCGACCTCAACTCAGACTCAAGTGACTTCATCATCTCCTTGACCTCTTTCTTCGATAGTTCTCCTCGCTTGTTGAACTGCTCTTCAAGTTTGGACAGCATCTCCTGCTCGCGTTTCTTGGCAAACTCGGATACTTTCTGCTCCATCTCAACTTCAAGTTCGAGTGCCATCTCCTGGCGACGCAGTCCTAACGCCGCAAGCATGGTCTCCCTTTCTGCACGGAATCTCCTGTCTAATTCCTCCAGAGCAGCTCGTTCTGACTCCTCCTCGAGTTCCTTAATACGGAGTTTGACATCGGCCTTCATCTCCTTCTCAAGGGATTTGCGCTCCTCTTTGAGTTGCTTCTCGAGTTCGGTCTCACGCTCGCGGCGAGCCTCGGAGATTTTTTCCCTCATCTGCATCTCTTGCTCCAGCCTGTGAGTCTCTATCTTGCGATGGACTCCGGTTTCCATCGCCTCTCTAAGATCCATCTCAACGCGTCGTTGCATCCTCTCGACATCTTGTGATGCTTCGAGTTCCAGCCTCTCCTCAAGGAATGCTCTGCGACGCTGGTATTCCGTCTCCATCTCATCCTTAAGGCGGCCACGCAGCTCAGCTGCGTGGGCTTCGATTCGACGATCCCTTTCTAGATCGAGTTGTTCTCGCAGGCGGTTTTCCTCACGGCGTAATCGGTGCAGCATCTCTTCACGCAGTAAGCGCTCCTCACGCTCCAGCGCTTCGGTTTCGAGGCGTTCCATCTCGTCCTCGAGTTCGGCCCTCAGGTCAGACTCTATTTGCTGAAGCCTCTCTTCGAAAAGAATCTCATTCGCCTTGCGCATCGCTCCATGCATTCCAGAGACTCTCTCGGTCATCTCGGCGATGCGCATCCGGCGCTCTCGGCGGATGCCGGAACGGATTCTAGATTCCTCGTCCAGTCGCTCTCTAGCACGGGCTACTGACTCCATGTTAGAAGAGGTTGACAGGGCATGCTGAGCGCGTAGCGTGGCCAGTTCGTCGATACCTTCGGTATCGTTGTCTTCTGGTGACTTGCTCTCACTCACGGGATCCCATCCCCAAGTTGTCGCTGATTCCGGAGTATTTGAGAGAGAAGGGTCGTAATCGGCCGATAAACGCGGTTTGGTGAGACTATCAGACGGCACCGATTAGAAGGTGACGTTGAATTTGGATTCGCAGGCTGGGCACTTCAGTTCACGAGTTCCGGGCTTGGGTCTAATTCGGAGTTGCCTCTCGCAGCCGGGACAATCGATTTCGACTTTGATAATCTTCGGAGTGAGTGTGAACCTGCCTGAACAGGCGCTACAGGACAGTTCAATCGGTCGCTCATCAGTACCTGCAACAATGACAGTGTTGCAGTGTGGACAGGGTAGCGTCTCATCAGTTAGATTGTCGACTGTTGGCTGATGGCTAACGCGGCAGATAGCTCCGCATTCCTTGCACTCTTTCTCTCCCAGCCCCTGAGGTAGCATATGGCCGCAATGAGCGCATTCTGCCAGTGGTGGGGCGTACCTAGATTCAATCTCCAATGAATCCGCCATGGCCCTCGATTCAGGGCCGGGTTAATCAAGCGGTCGCAGACAAGTCTTCACGAGAAGTCCCTAAAGCCACCCTTAGCGCTTGCACCAAGTCGTCCTTGAGATCGCGTCCCAGAGTCATCAGCGTGGTGATTCTCTCTGGGCCTGTTCCCGTTACCCACATGCCGTTTAGGATAACCAGCAGTGCACTCGCTTCATGCAATGCCACACCCGCAGCCAGTTTAATCTCCCAGCCTCCCAGAACTATGGAGACGAGTAGCAGTGTTATCCCTACCGAGATGGCAATGTTCGTTGAAACTGCTCTCCTAGTTCGCTTTGAAAGGTCAATGAATCTGGATAGGGCTCTAGGATCTTCACCTGGAATCAAGACATCTGCCGCATCTAGGTTGACCTGTTCGCCACTTCCAACTGCTATTCCTACGTCTGCGGCAGCGAGGGCCCCGGCATCGTTGAATCCATCCCCTGCCATCAGAGTCCTACGTGCCTTGGAGCGTTCAGACACCCACTGTGCCTTTCCTTCGGGGTCGACTCCGCCTCTACAGGAGATTGATGGGATTCCTAGACGAGCGCCGAAGGCTTCGACGCTGGCTTGTTCATCTCCACTCAATATCTCGACTCTAACATCGTTCTCTCTCAAGGCTGCAATCATCTCGTCAACACCCTCTCTGGCATCATCGTGTGCGAAACCGAATACGGCAATTGCTCGTCCATCTACAGCCAGAACACTGGCCCCGTGTCCGGCCTGTCTGGACTCAGACAATGCCGCATCGATGTTTAATGGAATCTCGACTCCTCGCTCAAGTAGCCAGTCTGCTCGCCCGAGCATGACCTCTTGACCTCGTAACTTTCCGCTTACTCCTGCATCACCGTCAGTGAGGTCTGTGACGTTGCTGGCGGACAACGAGCGTTCGTTAGCGAGCGCGATGATGCTTCTGGCATAGGGGTGATTTGAGCGCTGCTCGAGTCCTGTAGCAATCTGTAGAGCCCGGTATTCATTCTCATCCTCACCCACGGTGATTCCGGTCATCCGGGGGCTACCGCTAGTTAGCGTCCCAGTCTTGTCAAGCAGGGCCAACTCGATTCCGGCGGCCGCCTCCAGTACGTCGCCGCCTCTTGCCACCAACCCAGATGCAGAGGCTGCAGACAAAGCTGCAGCATGAGGGACTGGTGCGGCCAAAAGCAAAGAGCAGGGGCACGATACGACCCAAAGCAAGAGTGTAGTGAGGATTGCTTGTGAGGTGGCTCCGTAGACGAGGTATCCGATAAATGGGGAGCCTATCATCACTAGAGGGACCCATATCGCGGTAAATCTCTCAATTGAGCTCTGAGTCCTAGTAGGCTGGTCGCGATAGTTTCTCACTAGATCAATCAAACTGGATAGTCTAGTGTCATCTCCTCCCGCAGTTGCCTTGACCACCAAAGGACCACGGACCAGTACGAGTCCTGCCTCTACAGTGTCTCCTCCATTCACAGGGATTGGAATTGGTTCGCCAGTTAGTGGAGCACGGTCGATGGCTCCTGATCCCTCGATGACTACCCCATCAACTGGAATCACCTCTCCCGAGCGGACCTCTACTAGGTCACCTAGTTCGAGTGCCTCTACAGGAATCAAGTCCTCATCCTGACAGTCTGAAGTTGAGATGGATGGATTCGATGAGATTTGTAGGATTGTGAGGGATCTCTCTTTGTGATTTTCGGAAGTATCTGAATTAGCTAGGCGGGCCCTTCTCGGAAGTCGGTCTAGACCTCCTTGCATCGACTCTCTAGCCCTAATCAGGGCCCTCTCCTCAAGATGTGAGGAGAATCCTACCAGTCCGACCACCATGAGTGCCTCGGCCCACTCCTGAAGGAATAGAGCACCCAAGACGGCCAAAGAAGTGAGTATCTGGAAACCCATTACTCTGTTCTGGATACTCCCGATTGCGTCTTGGAACATCTGATTGCCAGCAAATAAGACTCCGAAAAGAGTGAATAGCGCTGCTAATTGATTTGGGATTGCTGAAATCTGCTCGATTGCCACTACTCCAAGAAAAAGTGGTACAGTCATCGCCGCACCCAGCAGTCTGATTTGATCAGATCTCAGTTTAGAAGTGCGTGAAGGAGAGAGTTGGAATCCTTCGCCGAGTATCCTTGTAAGATTTTGATCAGAAATCTGCCGGAGATCAGGATCTGAAATCCACATCTTCTGCATCTCAATTCTCCCATCACTTAGGCGCACGTTCAGAACTCCAGGTACATTCATCAGAGTATTGCGAAGTTTTCGTTTATCGACACCGATTCTAGAAGCGGCCATCTTCGGCGTTATCCCGTTGACGCTAAGCCAATCCATCTCGGGGCTGTGACCTAGGTTTTCGAGAACTGACGATGCTCTGGAAACTCTTCCTCTGCTGACATCCACTTGCAACCTCACAGTTCCCTGAGTCACCGAAATCCTACATTGCTCAATTCCGGGCAGACGGCTCACTGCTCTAGTCGCCTTCATTGCACAGTCTGGACAATCCATGCCACTGATGTCCCATTCGAATTCATGCAGACCATCTGCTGCCAAATCCAAATCGATTGATTCTCCAGCCGATACAGCCACGGCTTCGATGGCCGGTTCGGATTTGCTGGACGGTTCAGATTTGGGCTTAGGGAGGCTCGGGAATTTTATCGAAGAGAGTTTCGATTTGAGAGAAAAGGACTTCTTTTCCGGTTTCTTTGAAACCGGGGTTTCTTCCTCGTCATCGAGCAAGAGGAAATCCTCGGCATCTTCACCCATGTCAACGCCATCTCGTGGTCTCGCTTGAATATGATGTGTAAGCTATGAGGGATTAAATCATCAGTAAAGAGTCATCCCGGGAGGGTATGGAGGGACTACCGGACAATATCGAAATTGACATGGTGGTCTTCGATGTCGATGGGACTCTGCTCGACTTCAGTGGGTTCCATCCCGAATTGATTCCACTGGTTCGTCAACTCGAAGAGCGTGGTGTCGTTGTCTCGCTTGCTTCCGGCAGGGCTCTGCCCAACATCACCCCAATTAGACAAGCTCTGGGAATATCCGGGTTCATCGTGGCCGAGAATGGAGGGGTCGTCTGGGACAGTACTGAAGGGCATGAGATAAGAGTACTCGCTGATGGTTCTAGGCCCAAGCAGGCAGCTCAGTGGTTGGCCGATCAGATTGATGGATTCGATGACAAAGGCATAGAATCCAATCGTTGGAGAGAGACGGAGTGGTGCATGTATGAGACGGGGCAGGAGCATCTAATGAGAGAGTTGCTCTCCCAAACAGAGTGGTCCGACCTCTTGGTCGTCTCCACGGGCTTCGCCATCCATATCACATGCCCGGGAATCGATAAGGAAGCAGGTCTGAGGGTGGCTCTTGAACAGCGAGGAGTAGATCCGGAAAGAGTGCTTTCTTGCGGAGATGCTCTCAACGACGTGTCTATGTTCGGTTACTGTGGTTACTCGGTGGCTGTAAATAGCAGCCTCAGCGAGTTGATAGATGCAGCAGATTGCTTGACCGAGAGAGATGGATTGGAAGGCACAATTGAGTTGCTCAAGACTCTGCTCGATGTCAAATGAGTTCTAGTGGTGCAGGCGGCAGGATTCGAACCTGCGAAGCTCTACGCAGAGGATCTTGAGCCCTCCCCCTTTGACCACTCGGGTACACCTGCGGGGCCTCTAGGGGAGTTGAGGTCTTGATACCCGCGCCTCGGAGATGATTCTTGATTAGTATGAGGAATTGTTCAATAGTTACCTGTGGTCCACTCGTAGCGGGTTGCTCTGATGGANGATGTAGGCGATGCACCTAGGCTCAACGAGAANCAGTTGGCGGTGGTCGAAAAGTCCCTGTTTGAGTTGCTGAGAAATCAGAAGAGTCAGGCCGTTCCAGTCGAATTACCCGTTCCCTCATTCTGGTCCTCAGTCGGCCAGTTACTGCATCATCTAGAGACGGAATTGGCCGAGACCATTCGGGACAAGGGCATGGGCGCTGAGGCTCAGATGAAGTCGCGCAGGCTCGGTAACATCAGGACCTGTATCAGCGACCTTACCAGATTGCGTCTGAATGCGTTCACACAGAACGCTGTGCTCTCAAATCTGATGAAGTCTCCACAGGGTGATGCGATGANTGCGGCGGCTGGCTTCCAGAGTCTGGACTGGCAGAGGCATGATGCCGCAGAGAGGGCTTTCCACGCAGGCATAGGCCATCTGGTTGAGAAATACAAGCATGAGGTGTCTTGGAATGCTCTGCAACACGGCTCCAACGTCGAGACCACTAGTGCTCCCAAGGTTGTTGGTCACTCTCCTCTCACAGATTTTTCAGAACCCGAGGAAGATGAGCCTGTTGCCACTGCACCAGTAGCCGTTGAACCTACTTCTACAGGAGACTGGGATGACCCGGACATGGACGAGGAGGATAGGATTCGACAGATTGATGCTTTTCCAGATCGAGCTACAGGGGCCTCTTCTCCTCCGGCCCCTCCTGCACCTGTAGAAGGTGATGGGCTCATGCGTATTCTAATTCTCAAAGATCTGGATGACCCGATTATTTCCGCAGACGGTTCCGAGTTGGTGCTAACTGCAGGTGATGTCGAGTCATGTTCCTCTCTGATTGCCGAGACTCTAATCGCTGCTGGACTGGCNGAAGCAGCGCCACTTTGAGGAATGACTTAGTGTCGTCTGAGGAGGCTTGGCTCACCAGAGGTGAGCCAATGGGTAAGACAATCACTAGGAAGCAAGTTGAGCAACTGAGGAAGGATTTCTCATCCGACCCATCAAACAAAGTGGCGCAAAACGCTGTGACAAATGTGCAACTACCAGACCTGACGTTGAACCGAGATGTAGTGCAAGATACGGCAAATACGTTCAGCACCAAACTGGACAAGTGGAAGGTTACTGCTCAGATGCGGAGTGGCCGATGCTGGCTTTTTGCCACGCTGAATTTGTTCCGTCCGGGTACGATGAAAAAGATGAATGTCAAGGAGTTTGAATTTAGTCAGGCCCACATCCATTTCTGGGACAAGTTTGAGCGTGCCAATCATTTGTTGGAGGCAATCATAGAAACTGCAGATAGACCGGTTGATGACCGCACCATCCACTTCCTACTCTCTGACCCGATNGGTGATGGTGGTCAGTGGAACATGGCGATGAATTTGATTCGCAAGCACGGCTTGGTCCCCAAGTCAGCATATCCTGAATCGAATACCAGCAGCTCTACACGATGGATGAATACAGAGTTGAAGAGTTTCCTCAGAACTTCTGCATGTGAAATCCGTGCCATTATCGATGAGGGTGGCTCAGCTAGTGATGCTCGTGAACACAAGGAAAAGCGTATGGCTGATGTCTGGAAGATGCTTTGCATCCATCTAGGAACTCCTCCGAAGAGTTTCGACTGGCAGTGGAGAGATAAGGACGGGGAGTTTCACCGCAAAGGCAGGATGACTCCTCGTGAATTCGCAGAAGAGTATGTAGATACAGAGTGGGAGGATTACGTATGCGTGGTCAACGACCCGAGAAATGAGTACTACCGCACCTACACGGTCGATTTCCTACAGAATGTCGCCGGAGGGCCTCCTGTGGTCTACCTCAANGTACCTAGTAAGGAAATGAAAGCGATTACTCAGAAGTTACTCGAGGATGGCACTCCAGTTTGGATGGGATGTGATGTAGGTAAGGAGATGGATCGCAAGCGAGGGNTGTGGGATGCAAANCTCTACGATGTCGAAAGTCTGTANGGAGTCAACTACGGCATGGACAAGGCGGACAGANTGAGGCANAATCAGACAATGATGACTCATGCCATGCTATTCACTGGAGTGGATGTAGTGAATGGAAAGCCACGACGNTGGCGAGTCGAGAACTCATGGGGCGAAGATAACGGTCAGAAGGGNTACTACACGATGAATGACTCATGGTATGACGAGTACATGTTCGAAATTGCCGCNCCCAAGGACTACCTAACAGAGAAGATGCTTGAGGGACTCGATACCGAGCCGATCGTTCTACCGGCCTGGGATCCTATGGGCAGTCTAGCCTAGGTTTCGTAGGTTAATCTCGATTGTGACCGAGTCGGGGATTGGAATCCTCAATACCTTTCTGAGTGCCTTCTCGTCCTTCGCTGTATTGGTGACCAGTTCTAGTAGGCGCTTGTGAACTCTCATCTCCCAGTGATCCCAAGTCTCGGAGCCCTCTCCATCGGGACTCTTGCGGCATGGCACAACCAGCCTGCGGGTAGGCAAAGGGATTGGACCACGCAAATTGACGCCGGTCTCTTCGGAAATCGACTTAATCTGACCACANACGTGGTCGACATCAGTGTGATTCTCGCCAGTCAGCCTAATGGTAGTGACTACTGGCATTCACTCACCGTTTGCCGAATCACTTCTTCTCGATCTTCATGCAGACGCCGGCAGCCACGGTCTTACCCATGTCGCGGATTG
>PBWO01000008.1 GCA_002727275.1 Methanobacteriota archaeon | reverse complement strand
AACAACGAAGGGACTGACATTCCCGACATCGTCAAAGCGGTTCTCGGGGATGAGGCGGATGAGGAATTCATTGATCTAGTGATGATGGCTATGGAAGACTCTGGCGAGGTAACTACAGCAGAGATACTTCTCGGGATACTGAAGCTACATGAGTGGCGTTTGAGTCAGACCTGAATGACATCGAGGAGGATGCGAACCCCTACAGACGATTTCATAAGAGGCCCTAGGCCGATTCTGAGAAAGCCAATTTGACTCACCAAACAGGCATCCAACCGCCTTATTAGACTCAATGATTATACAGCCCCCCTGTCCGAGTTGATAGTCCCTGTCGGAGGACAGTAAAACACTCGTTATTTTTACAGTAAAAATAGGTGAAAAAGATGTGTAGAGAAGATAGTAATAATTCTGAACAAACAGCTAATGAATGCCCCGAATGCGGGTCAATCGAAGAAGAAGAGGGAGATACGCACATCCACTGTGCAAAATGCGGATTTCCAAAGGACACGCGTGCTGATGACGGTGGCTTCGTGCCGACAAATCCCAATCCAAATCCCAACTCATCCAAAACTCTAGGCTCCTATGTAGGGTCTAGAGAGGACAGAGAAATCCGCCATGACAGAAGTATGCGCAGATTGAGCAATTTGAATGGTAGAGTCGCCCACAAGAAGCCAACTTTCCTAGACGGTGTGTTACTCGAATTGTCAAGAACTCCAGCTCCTACTTACTTGCATGCTGCAGCTATTGACATTCTCAAGATTGCTGATAATGAAAAGACGCTAAGCAGTATGAGACATGCTCTCAGAAGGAAGCCAGATTCACCTGAAGAGGCTAGACAATACCGTCAACGTCTGTTCGCCGTAGCCGCTCTAGAGATTCTAGAAGACGCAGGTCATGAGGCACCCATCGCTACTTTGAGGAACGAATGGGATATCGACATGTTTGACTTAAAGAGAGTAAAGTCTAGACTCAATAAGTTGGTCAAAGGAAAAGTCACTTACCTTACCAATTCTGCTGCTAACTCGACTAGTGCTAGGAGAAGCATGCTGCTACACCAACTCTCGACATTCAGAGATCACCTAGCTGAACAGGAATCGATTAGATCTGCTAGAGAAGTATTCGAGACGGCCAAGCAGATTACATCTTCAATGGGAGAACCTATCGAAGATGATGACGACTGGGTCCTCTCAGAGACCACAAACAGACCCGCCGCTGCTGTAGCAGCGAAGACGTTCATGGAGGCCATGCATAGACATGGGTTCTCTCGTGAAAGCATTCTAGAACTTCACGGCAGGTATCCAGTTTCTACTCTGGACACGTTCATTCTGAAGAAGGGCTGGGAAGGTAGGTCCGACGATGTTACCGAAGAGGCCTAATCGAGCCTTTGGTCAGTCCTAGGTAGTAGGGCACCAATTCCAGGATTGTTTCTTTCGAAGAATGTCCAAGCCGGCCTAGTCACCATCCTAACTCTCTCATTGACTGTGAGCTCTGGCTCAAGCATCTCTGCGAAACCCTCGACATGATTGGCTAGGTTCTGAACTCCTGTGCCAGTCCGGATGTAGACTCTCTGCTGACCTCTAGATACCTCCTCTTCACGATCTCTCTGCCATCCGGAGGCCTCAAGCATCTGATACACCACATTCCTTTCCAACTGACTCTGAGTTGAGAACTCAGTGGTACATCCATCGAATGTTATGTTGGGCTCACCTCTGCGCATAGCTGTGAATGTCATACGCTCCCCTAAGGGAAGTCTGAGTAGAACGCTCCAAAATCGTGGAAATAAAACAGTGTACCTCCTTGTCCTGAAGTGCGCCATGTTGTTCATGAGTCTGTTTCGGAGATTCTCTGCTTGCCGATGCTCCACGACTTCACGATTCTCAGCCCTTCTAGGTCGAACTTCTAGAATGAAACTGCGAAGCGTATCGATATGGTTCTGCGACTTTAAGTCGTCAAGCAGAGCTAGGATAACTGCGGACAAAGCATCTCCAATTACCAACCTACGCAAGTCAGGAGTCTCAACCACGCAGATTGGAGGCCGATCGCGACGCATCCATCCTGGAATCTCTCGGGCATCCTCATGCTGACGCGTATGCCCTATTCCTCTGACTGTGAACCGGGTATTGTGTCCGCCCACTCCGGGTACTACGAGATACACGGCACCGGAACTACCAGTAACACGAAAACCACCTCTCTTACCATTATTGAGCTCAACATTTGGGTTCTCGTTGACTATACCGGAAAGCATCTTGATCCCATTGATGTCCTGTTTAGAAATAATCTGAGTATCTCCGTCTATGAAGAGTGCTTGCTGTATACAACGCAAAGTTCTCTGAGATTTGCTGTTAGGCGGAGAAAGCGCCCAAGTGACTATTTTAGCCCAAACCTCAGGATGACTCTCGAGCTCGAGTTTCCTCCATTTGCTACTCGACCTCCTTACTCTCAATTGCAAACGTCCTTTCTTGATGTGAAGAGCAGTAGGAACAGCATCGTCGCGTATTGCTTGTTCTGCCTGCGGCCCCAGTTTATTCCATTCATCCATCCAAGAGGTTCCTTCGAACCACCTTCTAGTATAGCTAATCGGGTGCCCAGGAGGGTATCGATTCCTGCGGAGATGGAACCAAGGATTGTAGCCGAATGACCGAGGAATTCCATTGATTAGAATCACAGGGTGGATTGTCTCTTCACTACCGTGTATTCCCTCTCTACTCCTCTCGGTTCTGAATCTCTTATTCGCTAGACTGACAGAGAGTAGAAGCAACCTCCAGTTCATCCCCTCCATTCCGCGTCTTCTTCTGAGAATCTTATTCAGTCCCCGATAAGGTAGGTCTAGAGGGACTCCATCAAGTACGAATTTACCATCAGCCCAACTAAGATGACTACCATCGGGAAGCAAACCTCCTCTTTGCAACCTCCTCAATCTGTTCGGATCTGCCTCTGCAATATCTCTGGACTCGATTAGTTCGATATCCTCATCGTCAATCTCCCAAACAGGAGGTTCGCCACCTAGTCTGGAAATCTGACTCTTGCCCAGATCAGACCAAAGCCAACTGATATCCTCGGTCCTCAATTTACGAATGGCTGACCAAACACTGTAAGGTCTGGAATCAGGTTTTCCTAGCGATTTCTTGGTTTCTTCAATTGATTCAGAACTCTCAATTAATCCAGGGCGATTGCCGGTAATGTGCGGCACTACCATCCTGCATATGCGACACCAGCCAATAATTCCTGAACCTGCTCCACATCCTCTGCATTCAGACATCTATTCCGAACCTCCTTGTAATTGTCGGGCCTGTATTGCAGCATTCTCTAGGGCCTCTGCTAATGCACTGTAGTCTCCCGGTGCAGGCAACTCGAAATCGATCTCGGGTAGCTCAGGAGGGTCGTCTTCCATCTCTTCGTAAAACTCATCGTAATCATCTGGATAGCCTTCTTCATACTCTCCGTCAATACCTTCAACCCAATTACCGTAGTTGTCCCCAACCCTCGACCACCATTGCATGGTCGATTCTCCATCCTTACGATTCGTGAATCCAACTGTGTCTAGGAGTGCAGACAATGTGTGAATCAGTTTACTTGATTGGATATCATCCCTGAGTGCCAGAAGGTAGGAGACGGCTATATCTCCTGCAGGAAGGGAACTTTCTCCCTCCTCTTCGATACATACTAGCATACCTAATTGGAATGCTCTATCTACAAATTCAACATCGGGTATATCTTCGACCATGAATTTTGACCCCCCTACTCTTGGTAGTATCAAATAGGCTAGGCCAGACTTACCACGGACAAACAGGCCATTGGTATTCTCAGTATATGCCACTGGTTCTAGGCTGGAGTCCTCTCCAAGACTCTCGATAGCGCCACGAAGCATCCTCGACGAACGAATCTGTCTCTCTGTAGGCACCCAATCTTCATTCTCGCCATTCCAGCACCAGAATAAGTAGGACAGCCTTTCAGCACCGTCCGTACCCGGAGGCTCAAATGTCCATGCAATTAGAGTCCTCCAGATTTCTGAATCAACCGCCACTCTGATTGGATAGGGCTTACCATCTTTGAGAACCAGTAGATGTAATCGATAATCGATAGTAACCAGTTTAGGAAGAACCTGTTTGTCGAACAACTTGCCTATTGTCTCTGTCTCTGAATCTAGAATCTCCCCCCAAGACTCAGATGCGAGACCTCCAATTGATTCGAGCATCGAGCTCTGCTGTCGTGCAAAGTGGCCCAAAGTATATCGATTTTCATCTGGAACATCACACTGTAGAGCGATGAACTCGAATATCGGCTGAATATTGTCAATACAAGGAGTACACAATTCCAGAGCTGGAGTATCTATTCCCGACCAGCTATTCGAAACAACCCACTTTGCCCATTCTTCTGGATCCATCATCCAAGCCCCTCTACACGAACAAGCAAGGCTCAGAATCAGCATCTTCCAGTCGGATACTACATCCGCCCTCTGAGGGTTTGATAGCCAGAGAGCCAAGTCATGTAGGGGCAGGTCTGTGAGGACGATACCGTCCAGAGTAATCGTATCATCCTCTTCGATAATCAGAATACCTCCTCCTGGCACAGGCAGGGCGCAGGGCTCCAATTTCCCTCGAGCACGAATCTCTCGATATGCATCCATCCACAACGAACAAGCCTTTTCACTCCAAGGAGTAACATTATCCGGTTCTGGGGGCCTTAGTCCATAGGGAAGGTCAGGAATCGATTCACATTCTCTGATGAATGCTGAAAGCCGCTGCTCATCACTCAGTCCCCTGTGCTTAGCGAGCAACGAGTTCATACGACTCCTACCTTCATCAGTCGGGAGTTGGCTGTTGGATAGCCCTAGGAACGATTTAGCCAGAATAGAACAGCCAGAACATCTCTTTGTTATGCCACTAAATGATGCCCCGCACCAATCACAATACACACTCATCATTAGTCTATATTCTCGCGACTTATTTGAACGAACTAAATCTGTAGATGCAATATCTGGCAGGGTCATAGTTCAAGACCCAATACTTAGCCACAGGTACGATGCGATTGAACTGCCCGAGAGATGATTCGATCCTGGTTCTTCCAAAAGAATCAGACCGCTCGACATTCAGTCGTCATGGCATTCACCACTGCAATGAGTGCTCAGGCATGCTGCTCAATGCTGATGCCGCATCATCTACGATTTCGGAGCATAAACTCAACAAGATGCACGACGCCTTTGAGACCGAAGGAGAAGAGATCGACCTCGACTGCCCTCTTTGCGATTCGCACATGAGGGTCAGGAAAATTGTGTTCTCAAGAATCGATGGAACTCAGATGGAGCCGATTGAGATTGATGGCTGCCCTGCATGCTCTTCTTTCTGGTTTGATGCAGGCGAACTCCAGAGAATTTCACCTCCCGTGGTTGAGTACGATGCGCACCGTGAGGCGAATGCACTCTCAATTGTCATGGAGATGCTGATGCACCTACCATTCGTGATTATTTGATTACAGGTAGCCGCTGTAAAGCAGGCCTGCGAATATGAACATCAGGACTCCCATCGCAGCATCTATCCTGCGGGCCTGAGCGCGTAGTTTTGAGACACCATCTCCTCGCGTCAGAACCGTTGCCACAGTAACATACCAAGTACCATCGATGGCCATTCCAAGAAGTCCCATTCCGAACAGAGTCTCAGTGCTGATATTGGCCTCGATGAATGGGGCGTATAGTGCCAGCATCCAAGCGAGAATCTTTGGATTGAGCAGAGCTATCGCAAAACCTTGGGCAAACCCTGCACGGTCTGAGGGCCCGTGATCATCATCTGATGATTCGTAAGACGGACCCATGGACGACTTCAGGAAGTTGTATCCTAGCCAAATCAGCAGAGTAATTCCACCCCATTTCAGTATCAACTCAGTGGATTCATGCAGGCTTAGNGCAGTAGCAATTCCCGCGGCAGCTAGGAAGGCATAGATTCCGAAGCCAATGCCGTGACCTATGCCGGTCATAACGCCTTGTCGACGCCCGCCGACCATCGTGTTGCGTAGAACCACAGCCAGACTAGGGCCCGGACTCATAGCACCGAGCACGAAAACAGTGGCAAGGGCCACCCATGCCTCGGGGTTCATCGAACCACCGACTATGCATCTGCGTACATCGAATCGATCTCAGCAGCCCAGTTTTCGCGAATCTGCTTTCTGCGAATCTTCAGTGTGGGTGTCAACTCACCGTGGTCGACGCTAAGGTCGCGTGGCAGTACTGTGAACTTCTTGACCTGCTCAGGGTTGCTGAACTTCTGATTCAACTGTGCCACAGCAGTTTCCAACTCGGCGTGAGTAGGGCTGCCAACAGCGGTGTATTCGGATAGGTCATGACCCAACTCGGCCAACTTGGCCAGCTGTTCTGCTGGATCCTTTGGAACCTCAGTGGCCCCGTCTAGTCCGTGGACGTCACGAAGGATAGCACCGACATCTAGGGTCAGCAAAGCGCTGCAGTACTTTCGGTTGTCACCAACGAGCATGCACTGAGAAACCATCGGGATACTCTTCATCGTCTCTTCAATCACTAGAGGTGCGATGTTCTTGCCTGCAGATGAGACGTATATCTCCTTGAGTCGGCCGGTGACGTAGACATAGCCGTCAGCATCGATTCGTCCAAGGTCGCCGGACTTGAGCCAACCATCCTCGGTCATTGTCTCGGCAGTGGCCTCTGGGTTGCGGTAGTAACCCTCCATGATATGGCGTCCGTTGAACTGAATCTCTCCATCCCCCTTCTCGTTAGGATCAGCGATTCTAAGGCCACTTCCCTCGAAGGGTTTGCCGACGCTACCAATCTTGTTGTTGCCGTCGTAGTTCAGCGTGGCTCCCGCAGTAGTTTCGGTCATGCCGTAGCCCTCGTAGAGCGGAATCCCCAACTTGTGGAAGAGATTCAGGATGTCGGGATTGATCGGCGCTGCGCCTGTGATGGCGTATTTCGTGTTGGAGAATCCAATCGCACCCTTCGCCTTTTTCGCGATAATGCCGCCAATTACGGGTATCTTGAGGAGCACTAGCTTGCTGCCAAGTTTGGCCATGAGGTTCGAGTAGACCTTCTCGTATATTCTAGGAACTCCGATGAACAGGTGAGGCTGAACCTCTTTACAATAGTCAATCGAATGCAGAGGGTTGTCCACGACTCGCATGTGTATGGCATCTCTAATCCACAGGTGGTTGTCTGCTACTTGCCCGAACACGTGGGCGCAGGGAAGCCATGAGACGTACCCGTCACCTTGGTCGTAACTGGTAATTTTGTGCACACACTCCAACTCATAGTCGAAGTTGTCGTGAGTCAGAACAACTCCCTTCGGGTTACCGGTTGTTCCTGAGGTATAAATCAGCGCGGCAGTGTCAGAGGGCTTGATGCTAGCAATCCTGTCCATGACTTGCGACTCAGGAATATCTGACCCCTTAATCATGAAGTCTGACCAAGTCATAGCCGTAGGGTGGTCGATAGCAGAGAGGCCACCCATCGAGACGACTGCCTCGACCTTTTCGAGACTGCCCATAGTGGCCTGTAGTCTGTGTGTACACATCTTGCCAGTGTCGCCTCCGTCCATCGGGTTGTTTCCTACGAACACTACCTTGGAGTCAGAGTTTCCGACTACCCACTCTACTTCTTCTGGTGAGCAGGTGTGGTAGACCCCTACAGCGGCACCGTTGCACATGTTGGCCGCGGCATAGGCAGCGTACCATTCCATGCGGTTATACGAGTATATGCTAAGCTTGTCACCTTCTTCAAAACCCATGGCGATTAGCGATCTGGCTACACTCATCGTAGTGTCACAGAACTCGGCCCAGTTCATGCTGACCCAGTTTCCATTTCCATCTTTCCAGGAAATGGCGTTCTCATTGGCGTATTTTTCGGCGTTTGAAATCAGGTATTCCGGGGTGGTCCTCGCTGACATGTCTCAGGACACGGCATCAGGCGACTTAACTGTTTACCAGCGTTTATCGAGTCTGATTTCGGACTCTTATGGTAGAACTGCTCTAACATTCTCACGCCAGTCTACGCCGTCGTTTCGGTTTGCAAGAGGAGATGCTGGAGAGGGATGCCAACACCCTGTGACTTCTATTGGCTGCTCTTCCAAAACTGCCCTTGCGCGTGATTCGGCGAACTTACCCACTCCAACCACTCGATCCGCCCCTAGAATGTCAACAACTTCAGAGAGATGCTCGTCGCAGCGCTCAAGCAAGGCCTTCACAGTACTGCCTCCAACTTTGTCTGGTGTGATGTTGGTGGCCCGAGGTCCTGAGAACAGCATTAGGGGACAGTGGTTGACTAGGAAAACTCTGGATGCAATCGCTTTGGCATCTCCGTACTGCGTGTGCAGCAGATTCCAGAGTCGAGTGCCTGACACCTCTTCTTTGTGATACTCAAGACCAATCACAGGCCTTCTTTCATCAGGGACATCAGGCTGATTGACAGGAATGTCAGTGATGCCTAGCAGGTCACGTACAATGCTGGTAGCCGCGAAGGGAATTCCCATTTGCCCCATGCCATGCGGCCCCGGATTCATCCCAAGCATCACTGTATGAGCACCACGTCCACCCATCCTCCTGAGGTACTCCTCGTGCACATCCCATGCATAGTTGAGTGGATTGTAGCACACATCAATCCTGCCCTCTGAGACTAGTTTTCTCCCCATTGGCCCGACATCATCTCGCAGTCTCGCAGCCACCTCAATCAGCCGCTCTACGACCATCATATCACTGCTTCACATCTGCCACGGTAGCACCCGATAGAGAGATCAACTTGTCAGGGGTAATTGGAAATACGGTTTGAGCCGTACCAGCCGCTCCCCAGACCAATTCATACTGCAACAAATCCTCGTCTAGGAAAACATTGCACGGCTTGGTGTGGCCGAATGGAGGGACTCCTCCGGGGACATATCCAGTATTTTCTAGGATGTAGTCGGCATCAGTCATGCTGGGCTTGTAGCCGAGTAGTCGCTTCAACTTCCGCTTACGGTCAACATGGTTCGCACCTGACGTGATCACAACGACTGCCCCTTCTTGGCCTGCGAAGACAATTGACTTGGCGATGTGGGCGACATCACAGCCAAGTTGGTCAGCAGCATCTTGTGAGGTACGAGTGCCTTCTGCGTAGAGTCTGGCTTCGGGCGCGTAATCCATCTTGGCACATTGAGAAAGCCACAACTCGTGACCGTCCATATTACTCCCTGTGGGCCTCTGGACTTCATGCTTCGGGAGTGTTGAAACCTCTTCTGCCCCTCCCGGAAGCGTGAGCGAGCTACTGACCAGACAGTCGATTCGTACTTCCATCAGGGCTTCTATCATCATCCAGTTAGCAACACTAGCGGCTTGCTATGTAACATGGGTCTTGGACGGCTGTGACCCGTACATGCCGTTTATCTCCGATACAGACACCAATCCCGTTTCGAGCCCCTACTTCACTCTGGGTTTCACACTCACAGGGTTGTCGCTTTGCATAATTGCGTGGCAAATGTACAACGTCAGGTCAAAATGGATTGAGTCCAATTCGCTAGGAACCAAGCCGAGAATGCTCAACACCTTCTCTGCCAATCTCGGCATCATCTCTGGCCTGTTCATCATCTGGATTGCATACACACCTTGGGATGAGAATCTACCTCTTCACCTACTACAGGCCAGAGTCATCTTTGCCAGCTCGATTGCATGGGCAATACTCTCTACGATGTTGGCCAGCGAAATGCAGGTGAGTGATATTCGATTTGAGCAGGTGTTCAAACCGAGGCGTGATAGAACCGTGTTCACGATCGTTTGTTGCGCTCTGATGGCATTGAATGTGGTGAGATTCGTTGGCTTTGGAGATGCCACCTCGATGGAACTAATCCATTTCGAAGCTTATATCGATACGGTGGAGATTTGCACCAATCTGAAACCTGTAGAAATGTCACTGGCGGCATTGTTTGAATGGGGTATGGTATTGGGTCTAATTGCAGTGGTCCACACAGGTATCCTCGAGGCTGAACTGTTATCCTCTCACGAATCCGAAGAGTGAGGTCGGCCCGCCTGCAATGTTCATCAGCAGGGCACATCGCGGATGTCTCATGTGGTGGCCAATCGGACCTTATGGCACGATGATGTTGGTGATTCTACTCTCCACCATACCATTGCGAAATCTGTTGACTAGGGATGAGCCAGACAAGAGACTATCACTCTCGGATTTACCAGCAGAGATACGAGCTAAGGGCTACTATTGGCATATCTCACTGTACGTTGTGATGTATCTGTACAAGTTCATGATCGATCAGCACAACGAGCCGATGAAGGCCAGAGTAGGCGGCTATACTCATTGGCTTTACGAAATCGAAGGCGAGTTGACGCTTTGGGTACAGGAGACTTTCAGAAGCGATATGCTAACCGATATCCTGTCGTTTCACTACCTGTTTGTCTACCTGTTCGTAATCTGGTTCTCACCGATGTACTTCATCCTCGTGCGTGACCACACGATGGCAGACAAGGCAGCTCTCAACTATCTCGTAATCTACCTGCTTTCAGTTCCATTGTATCTGTTCTTCAACGTCGAGGTTACTTCCACCTATATTCCAGGAATGGACGCACTACTCTATCACGACTCTTGGTACCTCGAGTTTGTCACCAACAATGACCCAATGGACAACGGTGTCCCAAGTCTGCACTTCGGACTTCCCGTCGGCCTGCTATTGCTCAATAGGATGCATTGCAGGGACAGAGGAATAACAATCTCTGAGTGGAGGCATAGAGAGTTTGACCTGTTCATTATGCTCAATCTGGTTGTCTACTTCTTCTCGATACAGTATCTAGGAATCCATTGGATTACTGATATCATCCCAGGCGTGATACTGGCTGTGATATGTGCCCAATTTGTTCACAAGTGGCAGCCTGCAATCCGAGACCGTCCAGAGAAAGGTTGGAGATCTCTGATTCCGAAGAAGAAATCGCTGGCAATTGCAGGCGTATTCACTCTATTATGTACCTCTGCGTTGGTATTTGTGGCGGTGGATGGCCCGGGAAGCGAAGAAGACATCGAGAACATGAGGATGGGCCCGGGTGATGTGAAAATCGATACAATAGAGGTGCACAGCCTATGGGATCCAGTCGAAGTTGAAGTCAGAAATGTTGGAGAAAACAGCGTACACGTGATAATACTTCATCGTAGTCTTGTGATTGATTATGTAGAGAGGGGAGAAGTGGATTGGGAGTCAATTGTCAGCCCCCTGACTACTAGTGAATTTCAGGACATGATCATAGATCCCGGATTGAGTTGGCAAACCGAAGTCTCTACTCCCTCTATTGGTGACACCCATCTAATCCTAGTCAAGCCTGAGTTTGAAGGCGAGTTTTCAGAAGTCAGAGTAACAATGCACTATGTCGATGACGAACTCATTTGGACCGCAATGCTTCTCTCGATTCCGGCATTCCTAATCGGAGGGATAGTGCTGGCTCAGGTAATTGCATCAGAGGACGAAATGAGCGAACAGACCTCCGACGAAGAGTCCTGAAATGGCCCCTAATCCTATCCAAGTCCCAACTCGGAAGGCTGGGAAGTTGTTTTTCCAGACATACATCGACTGAAAGATCCAGAATAGAATCACAGGTACAAACCAGACGAAGAAGAACAGTTGAGGCAAGAAGGCGAGTAGCATGCCGACATTCGCGCCTGCAATTAACTCCGGATTCCTTCCAGCGGGCTCTGGCGCGAAGTAGAGCAGCATACTGGCTAACATTAGGCCTACGAATGGGGTGGTCAAATCCCAATCGAATAGGCGAGGAACTCCATCTAGTAGATGAGGCACACAAGCGGCTATGAAACCAACAATGCTAGGGCCTACGACCGGCCAAAGTGGAGGCTCGTCCCACTTCATACCGGCGCGTCACGAATCTCACCAATGAAGGCTACTAGGTGGGCCGGAAGGTTTTCTTTAGAATTCAGGACCTCACAGCACCATGGCGAAGGGAGAGATAGTGCTCGGGTGCCTTGCTCCACACCCTCCGCATGTCGTGTATGCTGAGAACCCTGAGCAGAACGAACCTTTCTCGGAAGGGGGCTGGGAGACTCTCAGGTGGGGCTACAACATGCTGGCGAGAAAACTCAAGGAAATCGACTATGATTGCATGGTGGTCCTGACTCCTCACTGGCAGACCTATGTTGGGACTCACTTCCTCGGACTTGAGAGGTTTCAGAATATTAGCGTCGACCCAATATTCCCCAACCTGTTCCGATTTCATCATGACATCAAGGTAGATGTCGAACTAGCAGAGAAGATGTGCGAAGTCGCATCAGATGCTGGAATAATCACCAAGATGATGCGAAACCCCGACTTCAGAGTCGACTACGGTACCATCGTCAGTTGTCACATGCTAAATCCAGAGTGGGACAAACCAGTCGTTACAATAAGCAGCAACCGGTCTACACACTATTACTCCAACGAGGTCATGAATGAGCAGTCGATAGCACTCGGAGAAGCAGTAAGGAAGGCAATCGAAGATAGTGGCAAGAAGGTCGTATTAATTGCCAGCCATTCATTGTCTCATCGCCACTTCGTGACCGAGGCTCCATTACCAGAGGACATGAGTCGCGAGCATATCTACAATCACAGCCAGTATGTCTGGGACATGAAGGTCATCGAGATGATGAGAGAAGGCAAGATGATGGAGATCATCGATATTCTGCCCGAGATGATCGAGCAGACCATGGCCGAGGCTGAGGGCGGTGGCCTGACTTGGATGATGGCTGCGATGGGAATGCCCGACTATCCAGCCGAGATCTACGGCTACCAGTCTGTGATAGGGACAGGTAATGCAATCGCTGCATGGGATCCGAATGCTGAGACTCGAGAAATAGTGATGTGAGGCGCTACAATGAGTGAGGAACCTGAGATTGTAATGGGGCTGTATGTGCCTCCACATCCTCATCCTCTATTGGCCCCAGAACAGAATGAGGGCTGGGGACGGCTTCGTGAGGCGTTTGATACCTGCCGAAAGAGAATCGAGGAGAGTGATGCTGACCTGATTCTAGTCTACTCGACCACCTGGCCCAGTATCATTGGACACCAGATTCAAGCTCTTCCAAAACCCATTTTTACCCATGTAGATGACGACTTCCACTTCCTAGGCTCGTTGCCCTACGAGTTCCGAATGGACGCGGAGTATGCAGAGAGTTTCAGACACGCGTGCGAGGAGCGAGGCTTACATGCGCGAACCGTGGCCTACGATGGCTTCCCTATTGACACAGGTTCAATCGTGGCATTGAAGCTACTCAACCCCGAGAATAAGATTCCAGCATGCATCGTTTCTAGCAATGTCTACTCCAACCGTGCCGAGCAGATTGTACTGGGCAAGTCTGCGCGTGATGCTATGGCCAAGTTGGGCAAGAAAGTCGTAGTTGTAGTAGTGGCTAGCCTTTCCAACAGGATGTTCACTGAGCACATCGACCCGGCTGATGATAGGATTCATTCTGCAAAGGACGATGAGTGGAATCAGAAGATTCTGGAGTTCTTCGCCGATGGCCGTCTCGAAGATATCAGCCAGTTGAGTCGTGATATCCAGAGCCAGATTAGAGTCAGCAAAGTGGTGGCCTACAAGCCAGCCTGGTGGATGGCTGCTACCATGGGACAGCACAACAATTACCATGGCGAGGTACTTGCTTACGAGGCCCTGCACGGGGCTGGTGGAGCGGTTATCCAGCTGACTCCTGCCAAGGGGGGAGTGGGCGACAAGGAGTTCGATGAGGACGATGTGGAGTTCTACCACGGCGATCGTCATGTTTTGGACAAGGGGTCATTGTAATGTCAGATGGTCCATTCATCACTGATGCAGGACCCTCGGCAGTTGGCGCATATCCTCACTTGCATAGGGTTGGAGATCTACTGTTTGTCAGCGGAATGGGTCCGAGGACACCTGAGACCAACGAGATTCCTGGAGGGCCAATCAAGGATGAGGAGGGCAATCCTCTAGACTACGACATCAAAGCCCAGACTCATTCAGTCATTAACAATGTCAGACTCATTCTAGAGGCACATGGTTCGAGCCTCAATGATGTCGTGGATGTACTTGTATTCCTAGTGGATATGGATAGGGATTTTCCTGGCTACAATGAGGTCTATGCAGATTACTTTGCCAACATTCTACCTGCTCGCACAACAGTCTCGGTAGAGGCTTTACCTACTAACATTGCAATCGAGTTGAAAGTTATCGCCAAGGTATGATGCCGGCAAAGCAATCAGGAAGGCAACTGATTCTCGATATTCTCAGAAGCGCACCAAGTAGGTGCAACTAGAGGGTTGCAGCGACTGGGAGTTCCGTTGGGAATAGCAATCCAGTAGTCCATTCCTTCTACTGGCCCCGGATAGTCGGTTGAAATGGTGTGTGCACCCACGGCTAGAGCGGCCTCGAATCGAGTAGTATCGTTGTTGTCAGGCTCCTCGCCGCCGCTATCTGCCCTAGTGCGAACGATGTAACCATCAGTAACCAGTTGTGCAATTTGCTCTCCATCACCAATCGGATCGGTTAGGGAGAATATTGCAGCCTCATCCGACCCCAAGTCTGAGAGCGTAAACATCAACGCTCCACTCAATCCAGGGTAATCTTCGAGGTACAGGTCACGCATGTCTCCTCTAGCTAGTAGAACGAAGATGACCTTACCACGACTCTCTTCTAACAATGGCCAACCGTCAGTCAGCACTGCCTCATTCAGAGTCGGCCATTCGCCACGGACATCATCAGGGGCGATGGTCAGATTACGGGGCCAAAACTCTGCTATCTCGGACTCAATCTCCTGTAGAAGTCCCGAGAGCTCTACGGTTGTGGTGATGTCTGCTGCCTGCTCGGGCCAGTCTTTCGGCTCAATCCAGATCATCAGAGGGTGATGCTCGTTGTTGGCTTGAGACCAACTCAGTAGAGTCTCGAGACAGTCTTGGAAGGTAGGGCAGGTGGTGCCAGAGTCGTACTGGTTGTGATATACTCTCAATCCATCTCTAACATCCCACCAGACATCAATTTCGAACTGTCTGACTCCCAGTTGAGATGCTTGAACATCTAGTGGCTCGTGAGTGTACATGTACTCCCTAGTGGGTGAGAAAATGGGCTCGATGTGATATGAATTGTGAGTGCCCTCCATCTGAATGTGATTCAGCCTAAGAGGCTCTTTTTCTGGCTCGTCACCAAAAATTCCGCCCTCACTGCCGATTCCAAAGCATCCACTCATTGGTACAAGTACCAGCATGACTACCACAATTCCTAGCAGCGACCTCATTTTCAGATGCTGAGAGGGAGTGCCGAGCAAGAAGGATTCGGCGGGAGAACCTTCAACAACGGTCTTGATTCGGACTGAGCATGCGTCCGGAAGGCCCGCAGGGCCTTGCAGGAATCGTCCTGACTCCAATCGAGGCAGTCTCAACTACTCTGGAAAGACGTCTCGGCTTCTTCTCAGTTGTAATCATCTCCCTGTCTGCGATGATTGGCAGTGGGCTGTTCGTTCTGCCTTCACTTGCCTTCGAGATGGTCGGAGGCGGTGCATGGCTCGCCTACGTCCTAGCGGCTCTGGTGGTTATTCCTGGAGCACTCAATAAGAGCGAGTTGGCTTCTGCAATGCCGACATCTGGAGGCTCTTACATCTACATTGAGCGAGTCTTCGGGCCTATGTACGGAACCATGACAGGACTGGCTCTATGGGCCTCTTTCCTTCTCAAGGCAGCCTTTGCGCTCATTGGATTCTCGGCCTACCTGATGTTCGTCCAAAGTTATCTGGGTACGGACATCACCGATATTCAGGCCGCATTGGGAATGCTGGTCCTGATTACCATGATCAATGTACTCGGCCTGAAGAGAATCAAGTCGGTACAAACACCAGTCGTGACCATTTCGATTCTAATGCTTCTGATTCTGACTCTGTGGGCAATCATGAGCGGTGAGGCCGATTATTCGAGATCTACTCCGACACTTGAGACTAGGGAGGACTGGATGACGATGGGCGAGGCAGCTTCGCTGGTTCTGGTCTCATATGCTGGCGTGACCAAGGTGGCAGCAATTGGTGGTGAAATCAAGAATCCGGGCAAGAATCTACCTGGAGGCATAATGACTTCTCTTGTCATCGGAATGGTCCTGTACGCAACACTCGTAGCTACGATGACTGCAGTAATCCCTCCAGAGGCATTCTTCGATTCTCACGGACACCCAATCGAGGACCCTGTAAGGGTCTTCGCCGAGATAGTCGGAGGCAGTTCTGTGGCCGTGTTCGCGGCAGTTGTGGCAATCCTGACAATGACTTCGATGGCACTGGCAGGAATCCTAGCCGCTTCCAGATACCTTTTCGCGATGTCCAGGGACAACCTACTGCCCGACTCGTTCTACGATGTGCATCACAAGTATGCCACTCCTCACTTTGCAATCATTGTCACGGGTCTCGCGATGGCACTGGCACTTGTGACAATAGATGTTCACGCAGTCGCAGAGTTCGCCAGTGGATTCCAGATAATGGCCTATGTTCTGATGTGCATGAGCGTGCTCATTATGCGCAAGGCAACCAAGTCTCATGCTTGGTACCAGCCCGAGTACCGCGCTCCTCTACACCCGTTCCTGCAGATCTTTGGCATCATCACGGGTATTTCTCTGCTCTACTTTATGGGAATTGAGGCTGTTATCGGAGCAGGCACAGCAATGGCAATTGGATTCATCATTTACACTGGCTATGGAAGTCGCCACACCAGCTATCGGATATCGCCTTGGGAAACTTACAAATTAATGGCCACCGACCCCGCAGGGGCAGAGAAAATTCGACGTACTGCGGCATTCTATGCAGCAGATACTTGGAACAACGAACTGCTCACCCTTAGAGAATTCGAGTCAGCCGTACAAGCACTGGGGCTGGAGACTGGAGAGCAGGGGCGAACTCACACATTCTTCCAAGCCGCAGATGAGAACAGTGATGGTTTGATCCGACTCGAGGAATTCCTTCAAGCGACTGGCTCAATGGCTGCGCAGCAGGAATGAAGCAGGCGAGTGGTTGAAGGGGGTAATCGCCCTCGACACACTCCCGGAGGGAGTGATGTGGCGATTTCTAGCCGAGCAAAGAAGGTCACTACGCAGACTCTCGTGAAGATGAAGCAGTCGGGCGAGAAGATCGCCATGTTGACTGCATACGACTACTCCCTAGCACGACTGGTGGACAACGCTGGAATTGATGTCATCCTCGTCGGAGACTCCGCGTCCAATGTGATGGCCGGCAACGAGACAACAGTCCCAATCACACTCGAGCACATGATCTATCACGCCCAGTGCGTGATCAATGGTGTTGACAGAGCCCTAGTGGTCGTGGACATGCCATTCGGCTCGTATCAGGGCGACTCCAAGACCGCACTCGACTCAGCGATTCGAATCATGAAGGAGTCTGGCGGGCATGCTGTGAAACTAGAGGGAGGCACAGAGGTCTGCGAATCAGTCAAACTCATTGTTGAGGCAGGAATCCCTGTGATGGGTCACCTCGGATTGACACCTCAGTCGATTTACAAGTTCGGGACCTATACTGTTCGAGCCAAAGAAGAGGCCGAGGCAGCGAAACTGATGGAGGATGCCAAGGCACTCGAGGAGGCAGGTTGCTTCTCAGTTGTATTCGAGAAAATTCCCTCAGAGTTGGCCAAGCAGGTTAGCGAGGCTCTGACCATTCCCACCATTGGTATCGGAGCGGGACCAGACTGCGATGGACAAGTGCTGGTGCTGCACGACATGTTGGGCATAACCAAGGACTTCTCACCACGATTCCTCAGGAGATATGCCGACTTGGGTTCGATGACTGAGGACGCAGTCAAGCAGTATGTTTCGGATGTCCGTAGTATGGACTTCCCGAACGAGGAAGAGAGGTACTGAGCAGAGGGCTCACGAGCCCCTCACAACATTCATGGACGCTCGCATCAGGATGAGGAAGGACTGTCATGAGCGAATTGTGGGTAGAACGTCACCGGCCGCAGACTGTGGGCGACATTAAGGGCCAGAAAGCCATAGTCGACCGACTCAAGGCATACGCCGAGTCCCGCACCTTCCCACACCTGCTTTTCGCAGGACCACCAGGCACTGGGAAGACGACTGCAGCCCTCGCACTGACGAAGGATGTATTCGGTGAGGGGTACAGAATCAATCTGCTAGAGATGAACGCTAGCGATGAGCGCAAACTAGAGTCAATTCGAACCAAAGTCAAGCAGTTTGCACGGACAGCGCCATCACCGGGAACCACATTCAAGGTCATCTTCCTCGATGAGGCAGATGCGCTTACTCCCGATGCACAAGGCGCATTACGCAGAATCATGGAGCAAAATGCTGAGACCTGCAGATTCATCCTGTCCTGCAATTACTCGTCCAAGATCATTGAGCCGATTCAATCTCGTTGTGCAGTATTCAGATTTAGGCCGCTAGCTGAAGACCAAGTTCTCGAGATGGTCACATCAGTGGCTGCAAATGAAGGAATCAACCTCGAGGAGGAGGCGGCTGTAGCCATTGCTCACGTCAGTCTAGGGGACTTACGCAAGGCAATCACCTCTCTGCAAGTCGCTGCATCGCTAGACCAGAATGTTACTCGTGACCTAGTATACGAGACCACAGCAACGGCTCCCCCCGAAGAGTTGCACAGTTACATCCTAGCCTGCAAGGAGGATGGTTTCCAGCCAGCCCGCCGTAGACTCAAGGGACTGTTGGATAAGTTCGGTCTTGCAGGAACAGATCTTGTCAATCAGATGCACCGTGAGTTGGGCACAGTTACCTTCCTAGGTGAAGCCGAAAAGCTCGGTGTGACTGAGGCTATGGCAGAGTGCGACTTCAGAATGGTTGAGGGTGGTGGCGAGGCGCTACAACTGGATGCGATGACCGCTCGCCTTTGTACACTGCTAGGCAACTAGCCGACCTGTGAGATATCCAACTTGTAGGTAGCAGACCAGATGTTTAGACCTCCCTTCCAAGGGGCACCATCTTCTACGAGTGTAATCTGAACATTGTATTCTCCCGGGCCGAGTTGACCGAGATCCCATGCAAGCCCGTAATCGGTTGATAGAGGGGCCACCTTGGGTCCGATGTAATCTCTAGTCAGGGTATTCCTCAGTTGGCCACGACTCCAACTACCATTGACTTCATCGAAGGTATCCATAGCATCGGTTAGAGTACCAACCGGGACAGACTCAAAGTGAATCATAGTATTCTCTTCCACCTGGCTATTGCCTTTCCAAATGGTGAGTGTCATATTGGCCGATTCGACATCGATGTTGTCGCGAACTCCCATTCCCAGTACGATACTCGCATCGTCCTGATTGAGTTCAATAGTCAACTCCCCGCCTTTCCACTTGATCGACTCGATGCCCTCAGTTTCTTCGATATCTAGGCCTCCTGCCAAGGCAGGAGCAGCGACATCAGCCAGAGGAGGGTTGGCAACGATGAATGAGAGAGCAAGCCAAGTGAATAGATACAGGAAACAAGCCCTGAACCAATTTCCAGCAGTGTACATATCGTAGTAGTCTGAAGGAACGATTAGTTTGTGCAGGGAAGGAATAGCAGCCATCAGTAGCATTGGCAGCAGCCATAGGGCCCTGCTGGGCTCAGTCATGGTGGGCATTAGCCAAAATCGAAGGAAAGCGGCTACAGCGAGCCCATAGAAAATCACAATCCACATCGAGTAAGCGTCTGCAGTCTCTTTCTTGGCATGCTCAACAGGGTCGAACGGTTCGAGCACTCGGCTCTGCTTCTCCTCCTGCTTTTCCTG
Source organism: Methanobacteriota archaeon (assembly GCA_002727275.1). Lineage (GTDB taxonomy): Archaea > Thermoplasmatota > Poseidoniia > Poseidoniales > Thalassarchaeaceae > Thalassarchaeum. The sequence goes on along the minus strand of PBWO01000008.1, from coordinate 342 downwards.
TTCGCTTTTGCGACCTCTGCGCTTACCTGAATAGGCGCTGGCGTGCATCGCGCTGTCGACATCAACCATGCTAACGCGCCCTTGCGGGAGCGCCGCGCAAATCAACCCTGCGTGTGCTATCTTCGGCCCGAAGGGGCCGAAAGGATGGCACGAATGCTCATATGGCCGGTGTTGGTCGAAGCGCCTAGCCGGGGTGGCGTAGTTGGTAGCGCGTCGGACTCATAGGGTAACTTTCAGCGGGGATTCTCTCCTTGCAGGAAAAGATCGATGAGCGCAACAGCCTAACTGAAGATTGTCTGAGACATCCGAAGGTCGGGGGTTCAAGTCCCCCTCCCGGCACCA
>PBWO01000007.1 GCA_002727275.1 Methanobacteriota archaeon | reverse complement strand
GCAGAGGCGCGCGCACGCATGGCGGCGGCCGGCACGCCCACCTTGGAAACGCTGACTCTCTCGCGTCATCCGTTCTTACAACAGCTGTGCGTCGAGGAACTGACCTACCGCCAGCTCGATCTGTTCAAAGAAGCAGGCACCTCGATGGTGCTTGAGACGGCTAAGGTACTGGCTGAGTTTGAGTCCAGACGCACTATGGTTTTCTGTCTCTGGTCAGGTGAAGAAGGAGGCAAGCGAGGATCAGACTACTGGACTGAATACTACGTCAAGGAGGATAACCCACATGTCACTGTCACGAATTACATCAATCTCGACATGGCTGGTGTTAACTGGCCTGGGGGAGGTGGAGCTCCACACGGAGACCCGGATCCTCAAATTGACGAGGACGGTTATCCAAAGGACTCGGAGGTCTGGCCGATGCGCGTGTACATTGGACCAGGGCCTACACACGACCAATTCGACCAGCCCGGGATGGTGGGGCTATCAAACTGGATTGGTTCTGATGCGCTTGGACTCGAGGAGCAGATGGGTACACTGATTGGAACTAACTACAGTGCTGACACTTGGAAGACGGATGCTTGGCTCGATATGGATAGGCCGGAGGTAATCGTCTACGAAGATACTACTGCACGTAGTGACCACGCCAGTTTCCAAGATAATCTGGGCACAGTGACAGTCGGTTTCGGCGGATTAGTAGATGGTTACTGGTGCTACCACCAAGTCTGCGACACCCTTGAGGAGATGGAAGAGTGGATGGATACCACCGGTAAGGACTACGGTGAGGAGAACACAGGGGTTGCAAACCTCGCAAACAGTCTCGACATGATCACTTGGTGGGCTTTGATGACTTTCTTCCATTGTGATGAGAAGCCGGTTCTGAATGCTCTACAATGATGCATTCCCGGGAACCGTTCATATAGAGATATTGTCAAATGCAAATTACCGGAACAGAAGGTTAACGACCTCAAGTACGAATCAAGCGGGGGTTCCTCCGCATTGCCGCCCTGGATAGGGCAAACCGGGAAACCGGGATATTGCGAGCCATGTGCTCTAGTCTAGAATGGTCGTTGACTGATGTCCGCAGGAAATGAAATAATGAAAAAGAAAAACAACAAGACGCTAACGATAAACATCAATCTAAATTTCAAAGGACTGCCCAAGTATAGACACAGTGGCCCACCCAGATTCAGCCCTTTTGGGTCACCCAGATTCCCCCTCGGTAGTCGAAGGGATATCGGGAAAATAGATCCTGAAGACCCTGGATTTGACGATAATATTCCCTTCATTTGGGAACACCCCGGGTTCGAAGAGGAGTGAGGTCGTTGAAATTCATTTTATTGAAAGTGTTCAAGAGCCTCGGCTTGGCGGCGAGTGTGATGGCTTTGTCAACGAGCTCACAGTTTGCCGGGATGAAGGCAAGCCAGAGTCATCTCTGTTCGACGGAGGTAACGCGAATGTCGATTGGAATAACGAGCACACACAAAAGTTCTGCTGGGACGATAGCAGAGGGGGACTCGCCCACTGAGTCAAAGGTAGCACAACCTGGATATTTACAGGAAGGTTCGCATGTGCTTGCGAAAACTTCCAACAAAACAGCGTTAGGCCCATTGGAGGGATTAAAATTCAATATATTGAAGGAGATACAGATAAGAGATACATAGGAAATAATTGGTACGATTTTTTGATTGTGGTCACTGTTCTAACAGTGAATCACACTAGTTGTTTCCTTGAAGCCTTGAACACTGGTCCTAAGACCCAGTGCGTAGCAGCCTACTGGCTTGGTAGACATAGGCCGCTTCGAGAAGAATGCCGTGATTGGAGGAGGAGTCCTCCATGAGCCTTGACAGAGTTAGGAAGCGGCTCCACGAATGGTGGAGTAGAGGTGACTGGGGGATCTGTGGTCATGCTCCAGACGACATGAGTAGGAAAATCAAGAAGGCGGCGCACGGGAAGAAGTGCCCCGTTGTGTTCTGTGACCACATTATGACCTACTATGAAGGTGAATTGATTGATGATAAGTATCCTGATGCTGCAACGACAGAGCATATGCTCCCTAGAGCGTGTGGAGGAGTGAATGAGGAGTGGTGCTTAGAAGCCCGATGTAACAGATGTAATACTCTGTTGGGACAAATCCTCAATGAGGACTACATCCAGAAGTATGGGCACATCAGCAAAGTTCCATTTGGAGGATTAAAGGAATTCGTTGATTTTCACTACAGAATATCATCGAAAGCCTTCGACGAGAAATTCTACCCAGATTTGGTTCAAAGGTTCAAACAGAAAATAGGATGGGATTCGCAAACCCAGCTCAATGATGATGAAATGAGCGAAAGTCAGAGCTTAGCAAGCTCTCTGATCTCGGAGGTCAGTAATGAGGCAGAGGAGGTGATATCATAGCCAAGAAAGGAATGAAAAATGCCCCGTCCAAGAACTTCAGAAAGTCTTCGGGCAAGGGCCGTTCTAACAGATCATCCAAGAAGTGATGGGGAACTGTCCTGGGCATGACTCTAAACTGCCCATTCAATGGGAACAAGAATCTCATTTCGGCGCATGAATGGTAAAGTCGACATGGGGTTGTCGTAAACGGCTAGCTTCGCCTCTGAGCAAGGGGTTAGGCCTTCTGCCTCAATCAATTTGTGTAGCTTCTTCTGAAGTCTCAAAGTCTTGCTCGGGCGTGAGAGACCTGAGAATTTCAGAACCGCTACAACTTCTCCCTCAACATGTAGTAATTCTATTCCTGAATCGTTTGGTTTTGGTAGTTCTTCCATCTTGTGCTCGGCAGGCATTGTGAAGGCCATGAGGGACTCCTCGCCCGATTTCCACATATGTACTGGTGCAGTCATTGCAATNCTTTGTTGCCGCTCATTTCCGCCGAAAATNTACCCTGCAATTCTTCTGAANGGTCTAGATGATTCGCCNTAATTCATNCCANCTGTTGNCACTCTNGCTTGTATGGTATCAGTATATTTTCGGACTTCGAACTTCTTGTACTTCTTGAGTACCTCAAACTTGGGCTCCTCATAATTCTCGGCCATGCTCTACCTCAGAGTACCAAGGACAGTTGGGTGAATGTGAACCATACTGTGCTGAAACAAATAGTCAGCCAAACCCAAAAGATTGGGATGGACCAAGTTCTGATTTTCTTTCCATCTAGAGGTCCAAATGGAAGCATATTGAATGCACCAAGAATACTGTTTGCAATCAACCAGAATCGAATCAATTGGTCCAGGAATTCGCTAAAGCCGCCCATAGTCGCAGCTGCCGCCAGACCGATGCCCCACAGGGCGACATTGCTCACCGGCCCTGCCAAGGCGATTTTCCCAAACTGCTCCTTTGTGGTATTGCCCGCGACCATAACCGCTCCGGGCGCCATCAGAACTACGCCGATAAGAGCGGCTAGAATGACTCCGAAACGTAGTCCTCCTGGTGAAGCCCTGAACTCTGCCCAACAACCATATTTCCGAGCCTGTATCTTATGGGCAATTTCGTGAACTAGGAATCCTGGAGTGAATGTCAGTAATCCAACAATTGTGAACAAAACAAACACAGAAGTGTTACCCAGAGCCCCCATTATTCCTCCAGTGAACATGAATCCCAGTGCAATCGCGAACGCTATGGTGGCCTGAGTTAGGTGTTGAATTTCTGTTCTGGAGAAGTGCCAGATAGAACCCGTGTGAATTGGGATTGGTCTTGTCTGTTCCTCGAAACCGAATATCTGCACGAATGGTGCCCCTGAACGAGGGGTGGCATGTACGACTCTGATGTGCGGTTGTCTCCAATTACCATCGTCTCGTGCTCTAGTGTGGCTTCCTGGTGATGTTTGCTTGTCGAATGGGTCATCGTCCAGCCAATGCGCTCTGGGGTCCCTCTCCCCAGTCATTCCTTATCCTCCTCAAGGAAATCCTCGACTTGGGCCAGCAACTCATCCCATGAATCGACATTAACTGGAGCATTGCTAGAGAGTTTGGAAAGCATTTCCTCTCGCTGCTCGGCGTCCAACTCAACATTCTGCCAAGGATTTTGATTAGCGACGTCGCGAATCAATGATTTTTCGCTCTTGGATTTCTGTTTCTCGTAGACCTCGAGCATTTCCTCTGCTGTACTTGCAGGGGCTGTTCCTTGGTGCTTGTCGATTAGTGTGGCATAGTGAATCATGAGTTTGCCATGAGTGTGGTCGTCGATATGAGAGGCTGGATCTGAGAGCATTGTGACCAATTCTCTAGAGAGTCTGTCGGCCTTAGAAACGGCTTGTTTGGAGAGTCTTTCTCTGGTTCGTGAATGTGATCTGATGCAGGTCTTGCATCTATCCGAGCCCGATACGTCGGGTTCGTCACAGCATAGACAGCATACTGCGAAACCCATCATGTTCATCGCAGACCGGGGCAGGCTCACGCGCTGCGGTCATCTCCATGCGCCATCAATACTACTACTCAGTGGAACTACTGAGGAAGGATGGTGCCCACCAATTGAAACGCCCCATCAGCCGCATAGCAGAAGGGACAACGATTGCACGCACAATTGTTGCATCGATGAATACTGCAGCGGCCAAGGCTAATCCCATCGATTTGATGATTAGAACGTCAGCGAAGATAAAGCCTGAGAATACTGCTATCATGATAGCAGCTGCTCCTGTAATCAGGCTACCAGAAGCCTGTAGCCCCTCGGCAACCGCTCTGGTATTGTCTCCCGTCTCCAACCAAGACTCATGGATTCTCGAAAGCATCAGAACCTCGTAGTCCATTGACAATCCGAAGGCAATACCGAAAACAAGTGGTGGCACAATCAGATCAAGTGGTTGGGGAGTGAAATTTAGTGTCTCAGCCAGCAGGCCATCTTGGAAAACGAGGACAACTAGTCCGAAAGAGGCAGAGACGGAAAGGACATTCATCAAAACCGCCTTGATTGGGACGATGACTGAATGAACCTGCATCCAAATGAGGATCATCGTGACGATGATGACGAAGGCCAAAACGGCAGGGATTCTCTCTGTGAGGTGTTCCTTAATGTCGACCTCATAGGAAGTCCAGCCACCTACCAGAATCTCATTGGAAGAGGAGGATGTGTGCTCCCTCATGTCAACTACCAATTGCTCAGCATTCTCGGTGCCACTGCTGTACTCCGTGGCCACATTTATCATCGCCAAGGTTTCAGAAACGGTGGTGTACCAGATACTCTGAGTCTCTTCGGGCCAGTCCTCTATCGTGGTATCAAAAAGATGGGGGTAGCACAAAGGATGCTCAATCGAAATTACGCCCGTGGTTTCTCTGATGCCTTCACAAACAGGCGCGAGGTCTTCGGCTATCGTCTTCCAGGCCGGCTGCTCATTATCGAAAACTATGACGAGGGGGATTGTTGAAGCGGTATAGGCTGGGAACTCATCAACTAGAACTTCGTAGCCGATTCTAGATTCAAAATCGGGAGGTAGTGCTTCGATTCCACCGGCATTCAACTCAACTCTGAGGAAAGGAGATCCGAGTAGTAACAGTAGGACCATTGCAGGGGCTAGCCAGCTAATGGGTCGCTTCATCACAGTGGTGGAAAACTTCTCCCAGAATTGTGTCTTGGTGTTAGCTCCCGGAAGGGGGACCTTGAGTGAGTCTATCTTTGGCCCAATGAAAGAGAGCATTGCTGGAAGTACTGTCAAACAGTAAATCAGAGAGGCTGCGACAGCAAGGGAGCCCCCCATAGCCATCGAAGGTATGTGTGTGGCAGTGAAGTAGAACATGCTGCACAGACTGATTGCGACGGTGGCGCCTGAGAACAGAACTGCTTTTCCCGCGGTTTCCATCATCTTGGCTATTGCATCCTCGACTTCTGCTCCCCCATGCAACTCCTCTCGGAATCTACTAATCATGAACAGACTGTAGTCTATCGAAACAGCGATTCCGATTAGTGAGATCATGTTAACAGAATACTGGGTAAGTCCGAAGAACCACCAGTCAGACATCCAGAATGATATCGCTGTGGAGAGTGTAATCATCAGCAAGGCAATAGCCATCGGCAGCATTGCAGCTGTGAAAGTTCCGAATACAAAGAGAAGGATTAGCAGTGAGAGCGGGATGCCGATTATCTCGGCCCTGATGGAGTCATTCTTGAGGGCAGTGTCGAAGTCTGTACTGATGACCAAACTTCCTGTCACCAATACATCGAGGACATCATTGTCCGCTGCTGTGATGATATCATCAAAGGAGGCGGATACCTCTTCGTCGGTACCTCCTATTCTGATGTAAGCGGCAGTTGTATGGCCGTCTCTGGATACGTGCGATGCTAGATGTACGGGGTCTTCAGCGGCATCATATGCGGTACTGATACTGAGTATCTCTATATCGAGTTCAGAAAGTCCTTCGAGAGCCGCTACAACGGCCTGTTGGTATCCCTCATCGCTCCAAACCATGTCGTCATGGGTGAATATGTAAGTGACTGAATTAGCGGAAGTAACTGGGAGTTCGTCGTCGACCAGATCCAATGCTCTGCCAGCCTCAATTGTAGGTGGAGGTGAGTTTCCATCGATGAAAGAATTGCCTTGTGAAATTAGTAGCAAGGAGAAGAGGAGAGAAGCGAATGCTGCAGCTAACACGGGCTTCCTGGCATTGTGCATCTGTCGGCCAAAGCGAGACAGGGCGGACTCGGCCATGTCCCTTCGCGCGAAGTCGAGGATTTAAGCGGGCGTTTCACCCGTCTTCCGCGCTCGGCTAATCTTCCCACCAATTCTTGAGTGGTTTTTTTACCAACTCGCCAGACTTGGTGGCTTGTTCGATTATCTTTTCTTGGATTTCTGATCCTCTTTCCGACTGTCCTCTAGCTCCGGGTGTTCCACGGAATATCAAGTATAGGCCCCAGAACAATCCCTGTACTGAAAGCCCTGTCAACAGGAGAGACGGGACGAATAGTGCCCAGTACCAACCCTCTGGGTCCATTCCGATTCCAAACATTCCTCCCCACCAGATATACACTCCAGGACCTACGAAAACTAGCCAGAACCAGATGAGTCCAAAATGAGTTAGATGGATGCCGCCAATGATTTCTGCAGTCCTCCGAGCATTGGGTTTGCCAAAAAAGGACCAGAACAAGAAAAGTGTTGCATAGCACCATGGGTAGAGGGCTACGCCGCTCAGTCCTATGGCAGCGAACCCCGTACCCCAATTGATTGGTCCTCCATGATGTCCTCCCTCTCCGAAAAATGTGGTCTCCCAAAAGAATGGGACTTGCCAGACACCAATCGCCATGGTCATCCACCCCAACCCTCCGACTCCAGTGACGATTGCAGCAATGAACAACTTACTGTCAAACTCGCGCTTCTGTCGCGGCGCTCTCGCCGTTGCTCTCTCGTCCTTGTTGTAGGAGGTCACTCACATGCGTGTGGGTCCGAGAGTATGGAGTTGTCTAGTCGCATTGAACGTGGTTGACTGCGTTTCGGAATATTGCCATGCCCTCTCCTTCGCCGTGCTCTCCGTCCTCACGCGACCATGTGGCGCCCAACCAAGTCGAGTGGTTGGCTTCTGGGTGTGGCATCAGACCAAACACGAGGCCGGATGGATCGCATACTCCAGCGATATTGCGCCAACTCTGATTTGGGGATGTTGGATATGGTAACACCTCGTCACTGGCGCTTGGGTATTCTGAGACAGGATCGACATAGCGGGCTGCGAGTTGTCCAGATCTTGCCCACTCATCTAGCAGATTTGGGTCGTCGGTGACGAACTTGCCCTCTCCGTGACGAACTGGGACTCGCATACGGCTAATTCCTTTGGTCCAGATGCATGGACTATTGGGGTCAAATTCCAGGGTAGCCCAGCGGTTCTCATACTGACCGCTGTCATTGAGTGCTAGTGATGCAGTCTGGGTTAGACTCACGTCTGAATCGCCAGGGAGAAGGCCCATCTTGACTAGAACTTGGAAGCCATTACAAATTCCAATTACCGGCTTACCTGCCTTCACAAAGTCTCTGACTTGGTCTCTCAGACCAAACCGAAGTCGATTCCCCATCAAACGGCCGCTACCTAGATGATCTCCGAACGAGAAGCCACCAGGAACTGCCATGATATCGAAATCTCCGAGAGAAATTTCTCCACTAACGATGCGGTTTACATGGACTCTGTGCGAAGTGGCTCCAGCCATCTCAAACACCGCCATTGTCTCGAGTTCGCAGTTGATTCCAAAACCGGATAGAACTGCTACTCTTGGTTTGCTCATTGTGCACCTCCTCCAAGTGAGCCTTGCCAAGACTGTTTCAGAACAGAAACTGATGCAGTTAGGGTTGGTGTTCCTTCACTAGTAACTGAGAGATTGTCGCCTTCGCTCACCGAGCCGAGTCTGTGACAAGTGTGCCCTTGCATGGCTTCAGTGAAAGCCTGTGAGTTCTCAGGGCTAACACTGACTAGAATACGACCAAGGCTCTCTGAGAATAGTGCGCCAAAGGAATCCAAATCCGGGTCATTGCTCCCTAGTTCTGAAATTTCAACCGAGGCCCCAGAGCCTGCACCGAAGCAGCACTCAGCCAGTGAAACTGCGAGGCCGCCGTCGCTACAGTCATGTGCGCTTGCGACCAATCCTCTTGACATGGCTCCAGTCAGAGCCCTATACATCGCCAGATTGCGTTCAGCGTCGATTGCTGGGGCTCTTCCACCGATACCCCCTGAACACTCATCTCTGAACATGTAGGCGACTTCGCTTGCACCTAGTTCATGGTGCGTCTCACCGAGGAGGAAGATGTGGTCGCCAACTTGCTTGAAGTCGCTAGANACTGCCTTGCGGACATCGTTGTGATTTCCAATNAGACTGAACAGGATGGTTGGTGGGACGCTAATCTTCTCTCCATGCATNGTCACNTCATTCTTCATCGAGTCTTTTCCGCTGATGCAAGGTAACTGGTAAGCTCTACAGACNTCGTCTATGGCNCGGTTGGCTCGAACNAGTTGNGCNAGTTTGTAGCGGCCATCGGGCGTCTTCTCAGATACAACCGGATCGGGCCAACAGAAGTTATCGAGGCCGGCTACCATGTCTAAATCTACTCCGACACAAACCGCGTTACGTAGAGCCTCATCAACACAGGCAGCAGCCATCGAGTAGGCATCGATGTCTGAATATCGGGGAGCGATTCCATTCGAAATCACTGCGCCTTGTGTTCCGCCGTGAATGGGAGCGATTACTGCGGCGTCTCCGGGAGCGTCGTGGTCGATGCCACAGAATGGTTTGATTACAGTCTGGGCTATGACCTCGTGATCATAAGAGCGGACCCAGAATTCCTTACTGGCGATGTTTGGTCTTGCCATCAGCCGTCTGAGAATGTCTCCCATTCCCTCTGCGTTAGCCTCGGGGGGTTCCATCTCCTCATGCACCGGTGGATCCCATTCGGATTCTAGATTCAATTGCGGACAACCATCGTGAAGGAAAGAAATTGGCAGGTGTGCTACAGGCGCGTCACCATGGTGAACAACAAACGCACCTGAGTTTGTGAAGGTTCCAATGTTGGTCGCCTCAACTTCGTGCAGATCGGCCAGTCTCTCAAACTCGGCACAATCCGCTGGCCTGACTCCAACTGTCATGCGCTCCTGTGATTCGGAAACTAGAATTTCCCAAGATGACAAACCGGCTTGCTTTAGCGGAACAACTGAGAGGTCTATTTCAGCCCCGTTAGTCAGTTCGGCCATCTCCCCGACACTACTGGAAAGGCCTCCTGCGCCGTTGTCCGTGATGACTTGTATCAGTCCGGCATCCCTCGCTTCGATGATCATGTCAATCATCTTCTTCTGAGTTATNGGATCGCCGATCTGAACTGCAGAGGAGGGGCTCTCCTCAGTCAGTTCAAGGCTTGAGAATGTAGCTCCGTGGATACCGTCGCTGCCTACTTTTCCTCCAACCATGTAGATTACATCGCCAGCCTCAGGGGTCTTATCGTGGCTCTCACGGCCATCAGAAAGAACTCTGGGCATGATACCCACAGTACCACAATAGACCAGAGGTTTGCCGATATAGCGCTCATCGAATACAATTGCTCCGTTTACAGTTGGTATACCTGACTCGTTGCCTCCCGCACGCACCCCAGCATGCACACCACGGAAAACTCTCGAAGGATGGAATAGACCTGCAGGAAGGTTACCGTCGTAATCCGGCGGTCCGAAGCAAAAGACATCGGTATTGGCTATCGGGCGGGCGCCCAGNCCCGTGCCGAGGATGTCGCGGTTAACACCAACAATTCCTGTCATCGCACCACCGAAGGGATCCAGGGCGCTCGGGGAGTTGTGCGTCTCTGCCTTCATGCACAGACTCCATTCATCATTCCAGGCGATTACTCCGGAGTTGTCGTGAAACACACTCAACAACCAGTCGACTTCTTTCTGGATGTCCAATGTCGGCTTCATGATGTGTGTCTTGAACAGTGAATCAATGACCGATTGTTCGCCTGTCTCTTTGTCCGTGTGAGTGATTCTAGCTGCGAAAATCTTGTGCGAACAGTGTTCTGACCAAGTCTGTGCAAGGCACTCCAATTCCGCATCTGTGGGGGCATTTGGAGGAAGTCCTAGGCTTTCCCTAGCAGACCTAACCTCTGGGTCTTGATAGTGTGCCTGAATGGCTTGCATCTCCTCTAGATTGAGTGCGAGAAGGCCTTTCTCGCTGATGTTGAGAAGTTCTTCATCGCTGACTTCTANATTTACCACCGCNGACTCTGCAAAGGCAGCGGGTGGTCGGTCGGGAAACGGTAAGGATGGCCAGTCACCGGTTGCACACTCATCCTTGTCGGCCACCGCGCACCTTTCGATCATTGGGTTGTGAAGTGGGGTTGCGAGTTGTTGGGTAGTGGTGTTCTTGGGAATATCCCAGAACATGTAGGTGCGAGTGTAGGCTACCTGAGCTTCTCCTATTGATGGGAAGAGTGTTGTCAGGCCGTCAAGGCCTGCCTGCCCTGCATTGTCGGTTACTCCTGGCTTGAATCCAACCTGTACAATGGCCTCAGGTGGTTCGGGGAAGATTTCCTGTGAGTCTAGCAGTTTTCCTGTGCAGGTGCCATGTTCGATAATCGGATCTGCAAAGAGATCGTAGACTGTTCTTTCCAACTCCTCTGGTTGCAAATCTGCCTTGATTAGATAACCCAGAGTCACCTTGACTCGTCCGACATCAATGCCATAGTCGGATGAAAGCATCCCTCTGACACTGTCGCCTCTGGCATCGGGAAGGCCTTCCATGTCCTTGGTGGTCACCTCAACCGAATGAACAGGGAGCGCCCCCATACCAGATGACGGTTAACGCCCGTCCATGAACAAAGCGGCTTACGCCTCAGCCTAGATGCTGACTTGGGGAAAGCCTTGAGATAGGCGGGGTGGCGGGGTGGTTCGATGCAAGCGGCCGATGTGTGGGGCAGCAGGTGGTCAAGTACAGCACATCCACTATCGCATCGATTCATGGAAGCGGCTGTAGAAAAGCAGACACTGGTAGTTCTGGCTGCCGACTTGGAAACCACAGCAGAATTAGTCCAACTGATTAACGAAGTAGGGCCCCACATAGCCGCCCTCAAGACACATGTCGACATGGTCGAGGATTACTCCAAAGATGCCTGGAATGATGTTGTGGACGCGGCTCGTGGACACGGGCTATTGTTGTTTGAGGATCGAAAATTCGCAGACATAGGGAGGGTATCTCAGACTCAGATGGGTGGGGTTTACGACATTCGCTCGTGGGCTGACATTGTCACTGCACATCGAATCTCAGGTCCTGATATTGTTGACGGAATTGCCGCTGGGTGGGATGATGTACAACGAATTGGTGGTATCTTCCTACTTGCACAGATGTCTAGTAGGGGCAATCTACTGACAGGGAGTTATACAGACGAAACAATCGTCACTGGAGCCGCTTCACCGCATGTGATGGGATATATTGGCAATGGAAGTTCCCCCGATGAGATCTCATCTCTTCGAGAGAAAGTCGGAGAGGGTAAGATGATCTGGACTCCTGGTGTGAACCTGTCTGCCGAGGAAGGAGTCCTTGGGCAGAGATATGGTCATCCTTCAGATGCCATCAAGGCCGGGTCTGACGCTGTCATAGTCGGTACGGGTATCCACAAGTCGGACAATCCTGCTTCAGCCGCCAAGGCTTACGCTGATGCTACCTGGTCGGCATTGAACTCAAGATGATTATCAGGGAAGATATTCTTCTAACACTGGAAAATACTCGGTCAGATCAAGATAACCGCTGTAATGCGCGGCTCCTGCCCCGGCGGCCGAAAGTACCAGTAGGAGTATGATTCGCCTCGACCATTTACGTTTCTTCTTGGGTTTCTCAGTGGCCTCTGGAGTTGTTGGTTGGGTTTCAGGCATCACCACTGCTTCGGGCATAACAGGCATAACCGGGGGCATCGGCATTGGTGGAATTTCGGGTTCATCAGACTCAGGATAGAGTTCGTCGAGATCGGCCAGGCCGGGGGCAGGAGGTATCTCACCCATCATCGAATCCCAATTCTCATCGAATACGGATTGGGTGAGTGGTGTCTCTAGTACAGCGACAGCGCCAGCTGAATACGCAGCATTGCGAGCTGTTGTCATGCGTTGTCTTGAGCTGACGATTACAATCCTAGCTTCGTAATCTGTTTCTCTCATCTCAAGTGCGGCCAGATGTCCATCCATTGAGGGGATGTCCAGAGAGAGAAACACGAGTGCTGGGCGGAGATTTACGAACTCATCTACTGCCTTGTCGCCATCACCACATGTCTCAGTTTTCCATCCTTGATTCTTCAGAATACTCCGTAGGCGCCCCTCAACTGTCGCATTGCCAACGACGACCAAAGCCAGAGGTTGTTCCTCGCTCGACATCGACGCTACGTGTGGGTGGGGACTCAAGAACAAATCGTCGTTGCGATAGGGGTGCAAACTCAATTAATCAGAGAATTGAGTCCAAGAGCCATTCTGGATCAAAAGGAATGAGGTCTTCGTATCCCTGGCCTATTCCGGCTAGAACGATTGGTCTGCCNGTTGCATGTGAAATGGAGAGTGCTGCGCCCCCCTTAGCATCGGTATCCAGTTTGCAAAGCACAGCACCNTCGAAACTCAACATGCGCTGGAATTCAACCGCCTGAGTTACTGCGTCATTTCCTGCTAGNGCGTCTGCCACAAATAATACCAAATGGGGCTGNGTCACTCGGTGCACTTTCCTCAGTTCTTCCATCAGATTGGTCTTGTTCTGCATCCTNCCTGCAGTATCNATGATGACGATNTCTTCTCCTCTCGCCTTCGCGCTTTCCACGGCATCTCTCGAGACGGCTGCCGCATCACCTCCTCTCTGACTACGGATACATCGAACCCCTATACGTTCGGCGTGGGTTGCCAGTTGATCGATTGCTCCGGCACGGAAGGTGTCAGCTGCTGCTAGGACGACTGTCTTGCCCTGTTCGGCCAGTCTGTGAGCAATCTTGGCAGTGGTGGTGGTCTTTCCTGTGCCATTCACACCGACTATCATGATTACAACTGGACTGCTATCTTCTAGGAAGGAGTCGACTGTCTTGTTGAAGTTCCAGTAGCCCGATTCCAGTAGTCTAAGTAATGTGTTTCTGAGTGCCTCTTCAAGAACTACATCGAGTTTCTTAACGCCACTTAGTCGGGTTCCAATCAGGTTTGCCTTCAATGTTGAAATGACTTCCTCGGCTGCTCCTTGTGCCATGTCAGAAGTTAGGAGATCTTCCTCCAGTTCTTCGAGCATCGTATCGAGTTTGGAGCTGGCTGTGATAACTCGGCCGCCGGTCTTTGTGGCGCTATCTCCGAAGTCTACCTCTAACTTCGCGGGTCCGGTAGCGATTAGTTTGCGACCTGTGGTTGATTGCATCGGATCGGTGGTTGGTTTGGGCTCTTCCGGCTGCTCTGGCTGCTCCGCTTGTTCTACAGAAGCTGCCCTCAGTGCCTGTTTCCTCTGCTTACGGTCTGTTGGAGCGGAAGTAAATGGGTCAGGAACGATTCCGTCGTCGTCATCCCACTCATCGTCTGGTTCTTTGACTGGTGCCTGTGCAATTGTGGCCTCTCTAATCTTGGCGATATCTTGACGCATTTTGGCTCCTTCTTCCGAAGCCTGTTTTGCCTCGACGGTCTCTTCGTCGGCTGAAATCTCCTCTTCGGTACTTTTCTTGAAGCGCTTCTTGAAGCGGTCGAATAAGCCCATATTTCCATCTCCTGGGGATTAGCCACCAATCTTGTTGCTCTTCTTTAGATTACAGGTGTCGCAGAGTAGTTGGAGGTTGCGTCTAGAATTGCTACCGCCGAGGGAATGGGGTATGATGTGGTCGAAAGCGAGATTTTCCCTACTTCCACATTTGACGCAGGTTCCATCATCTCTATTCCAGACAAATATTTGGGTTTGATCGGGGATTCTTTCCCTTCCTGAATTGGGTTGAGAATGGTCCAGTTCAGTTTGTTTAATGTGATTGATTACATCCTCCTCACTTTCCGCGAGGTAGAGTTTTGATTTGTAAAAAAAGTAGGTTCCTGGCCCTGTTTTCTTCCTATCTATTTTGAATGGTTTATCGGCGTGGGCTTTCTTGATAATTGGTTCATCAAATCTCCGAAATCCAAAATGTTTGGTGGGAAAATGGGGTTTCGGCTTACGAGAATGCCACGCAGGCCTCGGGATGAATTTAGGAGGACAAATATCAAACTTAGTTATTGAACGACTGGATTTGGAAACTATAGGTGGGTATTCACCTGGCTGAGGGATTTTGTAGACATTATTCTTTGACAAAAAGCGTTTGGCTTTTCTCTCATTTGTAATAAGAGTACGGCTAAATTTCTCACGATTGCCCCAGTCGTTATATGGCATTGGCGACCATGTCGGAAAATTGGCAGTTCCCACTAAAAGCCAAGTTGAAAACATGGTGGGGCTATACTTTAGGGCAGTTTTTCCTGTATAGTTCTCTAAATATTCAAAGAAATAGAAATTTGTGACTTCTTTGACTTTCAATTGAACACCTCAGTCGTCGAGTGTGAATTCGGTACCCCTCTTCCTCTTGCGACGGGGCTGACGACGGGTAGCTGAAGGAAGCGACGAAGTCGACGGAGAAGCCTGTCGGCAACGATATCGCTGTCATGAACTTGAGAAGAATGCAGCCCAGATGGCAGCGATAATATTAT
>PBWO01000006.1 GCA_002727275.1 Methanobacteriota archaeon | reverse complement strand
TCCTTGGGAGAGATCGCGAATATCCAGACTAATCCGAGGAAAATTTGTACCATACCAGTCAGTGCAATCACTTCTCTCAGAGAAAGCATTCCATTGTCCATAATGTATCCAGCACTGATTGCGGAGATACCCATCATCAGTGTGATAACAAAATGATCTGTTCCAGCAACTCTGCCCCTCCACTCATCATCAGATCTCTCTTGTAGGAATGTAGTCGAGAGTACCCAATTAAGGCCGCTTGCGGCATGTGAGAGAAACACCAGCAATAGTACGAACTTAGTCCATTCAACTGCAGAAACGGCGATGTAGAAAGCACCACAGACTCCTACCGCTAGTCCTATCAGATACGGTCTGAGAGAATCATTCTCCATCAGAGGACGTCCAGCCAAAGGTCCGAATCCACTCCCGAATCCACGAGCCATGAATAATACCCCCACTCCAGCAGCAACCTCTCCAAAACCAGCCTCCATACCAATCAGAATCAGAAGGAAAACCTGAGCTCCTCCTCCGGATGCCCACAACCCCTTGGCGAACACTATCCTGCGAATCGAAGGATTGGAGTGGATGTACTTCCAACCATCGGCGATTTCTCCTAGAACCACAGAAGGGGCCACGCTACGCCTCTCGGAACTTTCAGGCCCTCCAGGAGGCAATGTCATGACTCCGAGAGCCGCTAGCGCGAAAGTAGCACAATCAATCCATAGAGCGGTCTCAATACCATAGGCTGAGATTGTCAGCCCGCCTATGGCAGAACCAAGTCCAAGCGCGACCGACCATCCTCCTGAGGCAAGGGCATTGGCGGTAAGCAACTCCTCCTCATTGCAGATGTTTGGCAAGTAGGCGTACTCTGCAGGATCGAAGACGGCCCTTGCTGCCACCATCACGACTGCGAGTATGTATACAGAGGTCAGGCTGCCCAGAAGATCCAGAGACAGCACCGTCACTAGTACAAATAGAGAAGATAGGTTTGCGAGTATCATCAGCCCGCGGCGAGAATATCTGTCTGCCAACATCCCCGCGAATGGAGTGAATGTAGCTAGAGAAAAGCTCCTCGATGCGAGGACCCCGGCTATGGCCAAGGGAGAGTTGTCTGTAGCCTCTCCAGCAAGGATGAACAAGGCAATGACGGTGAACCAATCGCCGATGAACGAGATTTCATTAGCAAGAAAAAGACGTCTGAAGGGACGATTTTCTCTTAGCAGTTGGATATATCCAATCTTCGCCATAGGTCTCTGCCGACGCTCGTATGCTATGATTGTGGCCCACGGAAGGGAAGCAATAAGACCAAACGGCCGGAGGCGATTACATGGTCGATGAGCGCTTGGTCTGGATTGATCTCGAGATGACTGGCCTAGATCCGGATGAGAACACAATCATTGAGATTGCAACAATAGTGACGGAGGGAGACCTGGAAATAGTCGCTATCGGCCCAGCCATTGCCATCTCTCAGCCCGAGTCGGAGCTGGCTAAGATGGACGATTGGAATGTCACTCACCACACAGAGAACGGACTTCTAGATAGGGTCAGGAATGAGGGCATTCCCATGTCCGAGGCTGAGCAATTGACACTAGATTTCGTCAGTCAGCACTGCAAGCATGGCCAACCACCACTCTGTGGAAACACCATCGGACAAGACAGGCGATTTCTCAGACGATATATGCCGAACTTGCACGACTTCTTTCACTATCGCAGCGTCGATGTGACATCTATTAAGCAACTTGCAGACAGATGGTACCCAAACTTACCAAGAGCTACCAAGCCAGCAGGTCACAGGGCTCTTGACGACATCAAAGGAAGCATAGCCGAACTAGAATACTATCGTCAGAACATCTTCATTCCTGAAGAGTGACTATTGAGTCTCAACCAAATCCCAACCAATTGGAATCCCATCCGAATCGGTTAGCAATACATTGATTCCGAAACCTCTTCGGTGGAAAGCAATCAACTCCAGACCATGTATCAGATGACCTGTCACAGCACGTCCTAGTATTGGACGATCATCCTCGGTGGGGACAAGCTCTCTACGCTCACCTTCCACACCATCGAGCCATGGCAATATTCCCTCCGGCGAGTAACGAATTCCCAGAATCATGTCGCAACCCTCGGTCCATTGGGCCGACTCGGCATCAGCACCGCTCGGGATTGCTGGTGCATTGGGATGAGTGTGGAGCCAGAATGAGAAGCGACCACCACGGACTCCACGAGAGCTGTCAAACAGCCCATCCATCCACTCCTCTGGGACATGGTGCACCGAGAACGAATCTCCTCTGTTCACCATGTGAGGATTTCCGAGTACAAATCCCTGCCCGGAGAAAAGTCCATTCTCAAAGTCAGAACCACGTAAGGCAACCTCGACATCTTCTCTATGTGGCAGAGAAGTATCTGCATCCATTCCTACCAGAATCTCATCCGGCAGCGACTGAAATGTCCATTCCAGAATAGTTGAGAGGGCATCTATTGGCATCAGGACATGAGCTGGATAGGCATTCTTCGACCGAATCGAATCTGCATTGTAACTGGTAGCGGCGTCCACCAACCAGCCACCTGCCATGTGCATGGGTCGAGGCTGCTTGACTTGAGTTCGACGGAATCATTCGACAGACACGTCTAGAACTACATGATCCCAGTGCGGAGCGTAACTTTTCACCCTAATTGGGACTCTAGCTTCGATTCTACGATTTGTATTGATTGACTGCAACTCATCCATTACTTGATCAGCCCAAGAAGAATGATCCTTTGCAGGTGCTACCCCATGTATGTGCAGCACCCCTCCCGACTCACTTAGGGCTCGCATAGCCACAGAATAACCATCCTGTGAAGATGGTAAAAGACCCAGAATTACTCTGTCTGCAATACCTTGCAGATCGTCCGCAGTAACTCGATTATCTCCGAAATACAACGAACATCTTTCAGAAACTCCATTGTCCTTGAGATTAGATTCCAGAGCCCTGAATGAATTGGTATTCCATTCGCAACAATGGACATGCTCAGCCTGCGAGTGCATCAGAATGGGCAGAGTGTAGTAGCCTATCCCTGCATAGAGATCGAGCACCACCTCGCCTCGTTGTACAATCTCTCCCATCCTACGCCTCTCGTTGACGTTCCCGGCCGAGAACATGCACTCGGTGAGGTTGTAGCCGTAGTCCACTCCATTCTCTCGTCTAATGACCCAATCTTCGTCGCCGAGCACCATCTCGACAGTGGGCTCTCTCTTCTCTCCTACAATCTCACTAAATCTTCCTATTCGCTCGACCTTTAGTGCGGTTGCTACCACAGTCCACAACTCAGTTCTGTCAATGGAAGCCCAACCTTCCTCAGAGAATGAATCACGTTGGAATAGGGCGACATCAGCAAACCTCTCCCAGCGCTTTGGAAGAGTTCCCAACAGAGATGAATCAGCACCCTCTCGTTGAATCAATTGGCCGACGCTTTCACGTAGTCGGCCATGAGGGTCCTGCTCACGCATCGCCTCTGTGACGACGCATGACGGATTCAGACTTATGGTGGATGGCTGCCCATCCGCGCGGCATGAGCCGCGCGGCAGTCGCACTGACTATGCTGTTGTTGATGCAAAGCGTCGTCGCCGCACCACCTCCCGGTCAGCCCGAAGTGACCAACGACATCTGCTCGACTTGGAACAGCTCCGACGGTATCTGTGACGATTACGACTCATCTCTAGACTTGACACCAGGTCCAGAATGGATTGCAAGCTCTGTAGAGATAGATGTAGCCGACGCCGAGATGGTCGAGATGCGAGTAGGTCTAGCAGTACACGAGATGTCCAGAGATGACTTGAATCTAAATGACCTAGATCTTGAGGGCGACAGCGCTCCTTGGGACGGAATCCCTGCAGATTATATCAGGAATTATGAGGGACTTGATAGAGGAGGTGGAGACTCTGTTTCCGATCTTGTACTAGAGCGCGTGGAGCAGATTATGGAGGAGTTCATCGACATCAACTTCCCGAATGCCAATACCACGACAATTACCACGGTCTCCGAGGTGGAGTACAAGTCGAAGTCCGATGCTCAGTGCATCTACGACTCCGATTATGACTCGATAGACGAGGTTAATGGATATGAGAACGACCCGTTTCATCCTCCTATATGCTTCCAAGCAGTACTACAGATGCAGGTCGATACGGCTGCCTTCGGCCTCAAACCCCAGACCTCGGACATTAATCGAATGATGCAGGGAATGCTCACAATGGGCGCCTCGCTGAATTCGCAATTCAATGCCACTTCTCCTATGGGGCATTGGTTGGAACTCTCTGTGATGCCACCTAGTTATGCGAATGCTGAGAGCGTCGAGGAACCAGGGTCTATTCTGAGCCGAACACTCGATGGATATCCGCAGTACTATTCGATTGTTACAGTAGACAACACTCAGGCAGTTACTGAGGCAGCCATAACTTCAGTTGCCTTACATTCCAAACTCAGTCACAGACCTACGACAACTCCAACATACACATTTGAACAACAGGATCCCTCGCTCAGGATCAATCTTGAGATTGACGCCTCCGATCCTCAGAACTCTCAGTTTGAACTACAGATTGCTATACACCACCTCAACTCTGACACGCTGAGCGACTGGAATGCCGACCTGCACGACGGCACAATCGAGATTCCTTGTATCTCTTCTGATGGAATCAGATTACTCGATCAAGAAGTCAGTGAGGACCTATCTGCATTGATTCAGGGAATTCCAATTGCAGATATTTCTTCTGCATTCTCTCAGTCCCTTGGAGCAGAGATATGGTTCGACACACCGCAATTCTCGGATGCCGATGAAACCGGCGGTCTAGACTTCCAACACACGCCCGGAGTGACCTGTGAGGAGTCTCTGCAGGTACGCTACTGTATAGAGGGTGAGAATGCCATGAGTGGGAATTGGCCGGTCATGCTCGAGACCAGCTCCCAATCAACTCCGATGAGAGTCGCTTCTGTTGTAGAACGTATCCTCGAGAATACAGGCGGTGACATAGCCTCAATCGACCTGTCGAAGGTCACCGACGAGGACCTGGCATCGCTGATGGGCATCCTAGAGGTGGAGATACAAGCTGACACCTCTTGGCTGCACGACCTACTGCCCGATGATATGCCGAATACCGAGTTGACACTCACATTACATCTTCCAGAGTGGATAGAGTCCACTATCGATGATCCATCTAAAGTGGTAATCATCGCAACTTCATCAGGAGGCGAGGAGCAGGATTTCGCGTTCAAGGGGACCCGTATTTTCGACTGGAGAAATCCTATCTGCATTGATTCCGATCCCTGTGAGGAGGAGAGTCCAGACCTCATCTGTGGGTCCAATCAGATGACCTGTATCTCATTCGACATCGTGGTGGACATAGAGAAGTTCGCAATCAGAGAGACTTCTTTCGCTGCCGAGGTCGAATTCTCTGCCGATGTAGTAATGGAGATTTATCGTCTAGGGATAGAATTGGAAGAGGAAGGCGTCGAACTCAGCCCAGTTCCTTCAGACTTGCTCAGGAGAGGGATTGTGATAGGAGATAGGATAGATGGAGGGTTACTGGCAGGATCAGATCTCGAGGCCCCTATCGATCTCGGGGTCGGTGATCCGATTATGCTCGAGATATCCAATCAGGGTCTGCAGTCATTCGGCGACGATTTGACATTGCGATTTGGAGAGATTATCGAATCATTCGGTAGCATAGAGATGGTCCAAGACTTCGGAATGGGCCCCTACACCATCACCGGAGAATTCGACGACACCCCGTTAGTGGCCGTTTTCGACACGGTGACCATGCCTACTGACTCCGAGACCGGAGACACCGTCCCGATGCGCCTCGGATTCGAAATCGAGAGCACCGTAGTTAGTGCCAAGCTACGCGGAGAAGAGATTTCCATCTCCGCGCAACCCGCCTCTATTGGATTCAGTATCTCAAGACAGATTCTCGCTGCATTCGGATACCCTGTCGCGAACTCTTCAGGTGTTCATATCGACGGACTCGAGTTCTTTCTTGAGGTGACTCCTCTGATGGAACACACCGTGTTTGGAACCATTCGTTCTTCAGCCCGAATGGAGATTCATCTCCCATCTTCGATTAGATTACTTACTTTCGAAAGTCGAGAAGGTTTGGGCGAGTTAATTGAGCAGGATGGCAGACAGGTTTTGGTGTATAGAACGCCAATCTGTCCCGATGCTACTAGTTGGTCAGAGTGCAGCGAAAACAAAGACATTGTATCGTATTCGGTTGAAGTGAGTTGGATGTTCGTTATTGGTGAATTGGCTTCTTACATTTTCATGCTGATTTTTGCAATTGGAATGCTAATCAGTAGACGCAGGAGGCGGAAGCGAGAGCGCAAACAGAAGAAGGCAGAGGAAGCCACTAACGAAGAACAGGAACTTACTGAACGAGCTTTGGAGTCGGAGTTCGGAAAACTCGATGATGGAGCCACAATTGTTGACGAGTCATTCTTCGAATAAGTTTCCATGAGCTCCGCCGGGTTAGCCATTCAAATGCTGGTGTATACGCCCCGCCATCGACTTGCCAATACCCGGGACTTCACGTAATTCTCTGATGCTTGCATGTTCGATTCCTCCTCTACCGCCAAAGTGCCTGAGTAGAGCCTGAATCTTCTTCGCTCCAATTCCTTCTATCTCTTCTAGAGGGTCAGTCAATGCACCCTTACCTCTTCTCTTACGATGGAAGGAATTGACGAATCGATGTGCCTCATCTCGCGCGAAGACCAGTACTCGGCCACGACGATCTAGTACGATATCATCAACATTCATTCTGTGAATGGTTTCTTCACGTTTAGAGAGAGATGCTAAGGGAAGACAGTCGACCAAACCATGATTGAGCAATAGGTTATGGATTTCATTTAGATGAACGACTCCTCCATCGATGAGTAGAAGGTCGGGCCATTCTTCTTGCTTCTTGAGCCATCTTTCAACGACATGGGACATCATTCGAACATCATCCATGGCCGGGTCCTTGACCACATAGGTTCGATACTCCTTCTTGTTAGGTCGACCACTGCGAAGGCAGATACTTGCACCAACACGCTCCTCTCCTAGCAATTGAGCCATATCGAAGCAGACAATATTGTCCAATTTTTCCATATCTAGTAATTTCGCTCCCTCATTTGCCGCTTTTTGTTCCAAATTGCCACTATGCCTTAGTTGATTCCGCATCAATTGCGCTTCAGCATTGGCGTCGGCCATTCGACGTAATTTTGTCAATTCACCTCTTTGCGGATTCCTCACCACAACCTTCGCACCTCTGCGTTCAGTTAACCAAGTCTCCATCCATTCACCAATCGGAGATGGAACAAGAATGGTCTTTGGCGGTCTACGTTGGGCATAGTGTTCCGAGAGAACGCGGCACACAGATTCTGTGATATCTCCGCGATGAATCAGTGGATACTGTGTTTGACCGACAACCATGCCTTCCTCTGTAGATAGAAGAACGATAGCCCCTAGATCACCCTGATTAGCAAATCCAACCGCATCACATTCCTGATAAAATCTCGAGTGGATGGCTTGCTGTGCCAGTGTTTGCTGCACTGCTGCAATCAGGTCACGGCTCCTAGCTGCCGCTTCATATTGCAGACTCTTACTGTATTCATCCATTTCTTGTTGAAGATTCTTAATCAACGATGAAGCATCACCATCGAGAACACTCTCAACGGCCTTTACACGTACTGCATAGTCATCCGTATCTGATGATTCGACATAACCGAAAGGAAGATTATCGCGATAATCACGAATTCCGAAAAAACGTCTGATTAACTTGATGACCTCTTTTGCTGCTTTTGGATCCGAAAAGGGACCCCATAGTTTAGCATCCTGAGGGGGGTTTCTAGTGTAGATAATTCTTGGATACTCATCGGAGCTCAAGGCGATGAATGGATACGATTTGTCGTCTTTCAGCATCGAGTTGTAACGAGGCCTGTGTTCTCTGATTAACTGCCGCTCAAGAATTAGGGCATCACTAGGACTCTTGGTCACGATGAAGTCAATGCTATCTGAATTCCTTACCAGCAGGGGGATCATATCGCGATCAGGATTCGCGGCAAAGTAGGACCTTACACGAGAGCGCAGATCAGTTGCCTTGCCCACATACATGACTCTGTCATCAGAACGCCGGAAAAGATAGACTCCTGGCTTACGAGGCATCTCAAGACTATCCTGTTTGAGTGCCATGTGGTTGATGCGCCGCAGGTGAACGCCCATGAACCCGTGCCTCTGCTCACGTGTCGTGATTCCAGAGTCCCAGCGTCGCATCCTCGCCCGGCTCGCCCAGTTCGGAGATGAGATGCAGGAGGCCTGGGACGTACCTAGAGAACTCTCACTTCCTGGGCTCGCCGAATCTCTAGGAGTAGTCAGGTCGGCTCTCCATGCTCCACTTACATCGATGGAAGAAGAGGGGCTGGTAATCACTCGCACAGCACACGTAATCGGAGGGGGTTCTCGCCGTCGTACGGTAGTTCACATCACTGATGATGGTAGACAGACCCTATCAGACAACGAACCGGAGTCTGCCACCAGAAGAGGCAGGAGCTACGGGCCATTGCCCGAAAGGTCAGTCCTGCACGGTAGAGATGAGGCGTCAGAAAACCTCGCAGCGACACTTTCTGAAGGGACTAGCGTTCTACTAAGTGGACTCCCCGGGGTAGGCAAGTCAAGTCTAGCCAGAGATGCCGCTGAGCGTATTGTCAACAGTGGTTGGACAGTCCGATGGGCTTCGTGCTCAATCGATTCCGATGCTTCTGCAATAGGCGAGATGTGGTTGGGTGAATCTCTGTCGGAATCTTCTGCAATCTCTGCATCCGCAACTGGACAGAGGACACTGCTTGTGATTGACGAGGCTCAGGAGTTGCACCCGCGTCACTCGGATGGTGTTGCTAAACTGATCAACCTCACTTCTTCTGGCGATTCATCTATCCTTGTTGTAGTCAGGTCACCTAGCCCTTTCGGAGTACCAGAGGGACTTTCAGAGATCAAATTGGATGGTCTACAGCCTGAGCACGCAATCTCGATACTGCCCAGTGATTTGGATGAGAAAGAGGCTGTGAGCGTGGCTGAGAAACTTGCAGGACACCCTCTCGCGCTTCACCTTTGGTCTCCTGGTGAGACACTACCTGAGAAAGTCGAGGCGGTGCAGGAGTTTGTCGAATCAACAGTGATGCGCCGGTTGAGTGAGAATGGTATGACAACTCTCGATGAGCTCTGTCTCTCTCCTACACCGCTTGCGATTGAGGAGTTGTTTGACGAGTCAGGCACTTTGGAACTTGACGAGTCTGCAATTCTCAGATGGATGGGGACAATTGCCGAACCGCATCACCTGATCAGAAATGTCAGACGAGGCTCTTGGACTTCTGATGAAGCCAAATCTATGCATTCCAAGGCCGCGTTGCTCTGGGCCACTAGAGCTGGAGCGAGGGCCCGCAGAATCCAGAGCCATCATATGATTAACGCAGGAGAGATAGATACTGATTGGATGAACGAAAATATCGGCGATATCGCCAATGACGATAGTGCCGCCGCCGCTGTCATACTAGAGCAGGCAGTTGAAATCAGTGATTCCGAGCCACTCAGAGAGGCGGCTGTAGACCTAGCCCTTGAGAGGGGCGAGGTTTCAGTCGCAGAGGATCATATCTCCGAACTGCGCCCAGGAGCATCGAGGAAAATACGGATGGCAAGAGTAGCCAGGATGAAAGGCGATACCGAGGCCGCACTGGAACTCGAGTCGAGCGCTATATCCGAGATGCCACCAGACCAGCGTGCAAAGGCAAACATCTCTACACTCGTCAGACTCCACGACGACCGACTACCTGGAAGAGTTCACGAACCTCTGGCCACAGAGCTCATCCGTCTGGCAGACTCAATCGATCTCACCGGACTTCAAGAATCTCAAAGGGCGGCCGGGAATCTTTCGATTGAGCTGGTCAGACACAGTATCGCTCTGGATTCGGGCGATCTAGCGGAAGCTGCTAGGGCCCGTACTATCATAGAATCCAGTATAGGTGAAGACAACAATGCAATTGCTCTGCTAGACCTGAGGTCAAGCCTCTCATCTCTGACTGAGGGGAACATATCTCCTGAAGCAATGAACGCCGCTCGTAAGGCCATAGAATCGTGTGAGGGGATCTATAGAATCAGACTAATTCATGCCACACTTGAATCCATGAAGGAATACCCTGACTGGTTGGTTGAAGCCCATTCATCGATTATCCGATTCAGGCTCCGCGATGATATGCCTATGCAACGCAGACTTTGCGCTCAGAGGTGGTATTGGAGAGGTGTTTTGGAAGTTAACAGTAGACTCTCGCATTGGAACGAAGCGGTGAACCGATTCAGGATGGCCGAGTGCAACTCCGCGGCCAATCAACTAATCTCGATGATTTCCCGTGAAATCTAGATTTCAGCACCAATCAGCGTCCTAGTCTCGATGATTCCTGGGATCTCTCTGATTCCTTTCACGATACAGCGAGTCAATTCTGCCTCATCATCAGCTTCGACCTTCACAAATAGGTCATGTGGGCCAAACACAATCCACTGTCCAACAACTCCATCGACTGAGCTGACAGCCTCTCTAACAGTCACCTCGCAACCGGTCTCGGTAGTGATTAGAACGAATCCAACAGCCATTCTCAAACCTCCACCGCAATTAGAGTCTCAGTCTTGATTATCCCAGGCAAGGACCTCATCTGACCGATGAGGGTTTGTGCCATCTCTTGCTCATCATCGAAGTCTATTCTTGCGATGATGTCGTACTCTCCGTAAGCGACATGAGTCTCCGTGATACTGTCGATTTCCAACAGCGACAAGTAGACCTCACGCTCGCAACCGGGCTCTGCCCTGATGAGTACGAATGCTGTGCTCATTGAATTCCCGAAGCGACCCGCTCGGTTGGTGTTTATGACCTCTGCTGTGCAGTAATACCTCACTGCTCATCGGCCCGCAAGGGATAACAGTCAGAGAGCAAGCCCGAAGCCATGCATGGGCGACAGGACGGCCGTATGGCCGTCATCACGATAGTCGTCCTTCTGCTCACTTCCTATGCTCCGTTGGCTGTGTCAGCCACGAGTCCTGAAACTCGCTCCACGACAGTCTGGTCGGGAACAGTGGTCTTGCAAAATGGATATACAGTTGAGAGTGGAGAAATTCTAGTGGTTCAATCTGGGACCACAATCCAACTGGGTGACGATGAGAGAATCGTTGTTGCTGGCAGAATGAATGTACAGGGGACATCTGCAGATCCAGTGTTGCTGGAATCAATCATCGGGAATCATCATGGCATCGAGTTCAACTCAAGTAGCAGTGGCCTAGGCTCAAAAATCGAAAATCTAACCATCACTCAAGCCGAGTGGGGAGTTACGATTTACGACAGCGACCCCACTCTTAACAATCTCAAGGTCATCAATGCTGACAGAGTCGCGGTTGACCTGTTCGATGGAGCTTCACCTCGCATAAACGACCTTGTGATTGACGGTGGAGGCCAAGATCTGCATGGAGTTTCAACTTCCTGGAGATACGGAATTGGACTCTCTGTTGGGGCGTATTCTGCCCCTATTGTCGACGGTGTTATCGCCGATGGACTAATCACTAGAGGAGTAAACTACTGGGGTAATTCGGGCGGATTAATTACTGATTTGCAAATCTCCAATATATCAGGGGCTACCCTTTCAGTCGCTGCAGGAATTTGGGTGGAGGATTCTATCCCACTAATTTCTGACTCTACAGTGATTCGTTGCGATAATGGCATATTTGTTCGTCACATTACTACGGGTTGGACCACTCGACCGAACTTCGTAGGCACGACTGTCGAAGACAGCCAATACCGCGGAGTGATGGTCGAGCAATACAACCACAGTCAGTTCTCCAACGTCCCTTACAATGCCATCTTTACAGAACTAGAGGTGAGGGGAACGGGAGGCCCTGGAGCCAAGACCCCCGGTATTGCGTACGCCGCTTTCGAAGTCAACACCAGCGGAGTCAGAGTTACAGATGCACTCATTGAGGACAACTCTGCTGTGGGCTTCAAGGCTTACATGATTGGACCTTCAACTATTCTCAATGAGATTGAACTGTACAGAAACGGAGCAACCAGCCCAGCAGCCCCTCTGAATGACAAAGCCGGTCTATTCATGCGTAGTGCCAACTGGGCCCCTACTATCAATGACCTAGTGGTTAGAAATTCTACAGGCCCCGGAGTGCTTTTGTGGAAAGGAGGAGCTCAGGGTGCGGATTGGGTGGTTGCTGACAATGGTGCTAATGGAGTTGATTTCCGAGAATTCCATCCAGCCATCTCGGGCATTCTGAGTACAGGAAATACTGGCCATGGAGTCTCAATCAGAGATTCAAGCAATGTAGAGTTAGCCTACGTCTCAACCTATCAGAACGGACTTGGAACCTCAATTCCAGAACTCGGTGCTGGAATCTATTTCGACGAATCCAATGACGTGATGAGTGGCGGTAAGAACGTAACTTGCTTCGAATGCTCTTCTATTCAGGATCAGCATGGAATAGTAATCAGAGACAGCATCGATATACAGTTACTTGCAACTGAGGTTAGGGACCCAGTCAATGCGCCTGCGTTAGATATAGACAATACTGGTATGAGCCAAAAAGGAACCGTCATTATTGATGATTTGAGGGTGGCTGCTAACTCTAGCATTCATGCCATCAATCTCGACGAAGTAGACGGTTTGGTCAGGGGAGTTGACCTTAGTGGCGATAATGGAGGCATGTTATGGGATGCCGCAGGAGATTACTTCTCCAATCTAGAGAACAGCGTTATTTCTGGGAACTCTGTATCCTGTTTTGACTTAGTTGACCATACGGAATTATTCTCAGATAATGTGGCTCTCAACTGCAATGCCAACTCACCTGCTTCGATGACTAACAGTTTTGCCAATTTCACCGACTCATCGTTTTCATCTGGATCATCAGACAGTTTTGAGATGCTAGGTAATAGTCATCTCAGATGGATTTCGTCATCATATATCGGGACTCCGACATACACCGGTTCTGACAACATTGTCGATGTAATGTGGATGGTTGAGGTTCACGCCGTTAATCAGAATCTACTACACATTCCATTCGCCGATGTAAACATGACATTCGACTTGTACGAACTAGAGCATATTGCCGCCTTACCATACGCAGGTGTAGATGAATTCGGACCCTTCGTTGGAGAGCGCTGGACTCCTATGCAAGGTTGGTCTAGCACCAATGTAGTCCATACAGGATGCGAATATGATGGCGTTCACAATGACTCCTCCTCTGTCGCCCTAGATTCAGATCTGTCGATTTACTGCCGCCTTGAGTTGCAGAATCAACCACCATTCATCCTATGGGAATCGCCTACGGATGAGGAGGTATTCGCCAGCGGCAGCGCCGTTTCCTTCGACGCCTCACAATCTTGGGATCTTGATTTAGACAGTTTGACCTATTCTTGGACCAGTAGCATAGACGGAGACATAGCAAGCGCCTGTGGGCCGCTCATTGGAAACGGTTCAGTATTCGAGGCGAATTCGGATTCCTCGACTTGCTTGTCCGATGGAACACACCAGATTACACTTGAAGTATGTGATACTGATAGCCACTGCGTTCAGGAGACCAGAGAGATTGAACTCGTCAATCTTCCACCTATTCTCTCGGTCGGCACTACGCCTGGAATCTCATCTTGGGGTACTCTTTACTTGGGAATAACAGCTAATGTTACGATTCATCTTGGAAATACATACGACCCTGAAGGTGATGCGTTATCATGTTGGGTCGAGACCTCGTATGAAGGAGGCTCTGGACAACCACCAACTGGAAATCCAGAATGTCCTAACACCATAATATCCACATTTCCGGGAGCGCCCAATCAGTTTTCAGTCACTGTTTTTGCATCCGATGGAGTAAACGCACCCGTATCATGGACCTTCAATGTCGAGTTGTTCAACGAGATTCCAGAAGCTAGGATGCAAATTATTCGAGCCGGAGAACTATCATCTGATATTGTTNGACTGGACGGAACCGAGACCTTTGACCCCGAGGGAGATGCTGTCAAATTCGAGTTTTGGAGTGACAAGGATGGCCTGTTAGCATCCGGAGTAACTCCAGACTCAGAATTGGTTTGGGAAGGTACCTTGTCGAAGGGGCACCATGAGATCACTATGCACGCCAGCGACGATATAGCAAATCACGCAGGTATGTGGAGCACCACCAGTGAGGAACTGACAGTAACCAACTCTCCTCCCGTTGCAATAATTGCAACCCCTTCTGATGGGATACTCACTGACTCTGGAGAACTGCTAATTTTCGACGCTACTGGTTCGGGAGACTGGGATACTGCCTGTATCGACCTCCCAGACAACGGAAGTGGCCTGGTCTGCAACCCCTACACCGAACAGAGCACAGACTTAGTTAGCGTCTTGTGGGAAAGCGACAAACTCAGCGAGCCGATAGGAAGTGGATGGACTCTGGAGACTAGGCTGCCTGAGGGAGTTCATCAAGTAACTCTGACTATTGACGACGGTTCCGGTGCATCAGACTCATACCAAATAATGGTCAGAGTCGATGAGTCAGCCCCTGTTCTAATCCTCGATTCCCCGATGCCAGACATTGAAGTCTACTCAAACCTACCAGTTCTGTTCGACTTCCGACGCTCATTTGACCCAGATGGTGATGACTTTACTGTCAGCGTTTTCTCTAATTTACTGTTAGAACCAATCCTTGAGGGCAAGACAACAGAGTATTGGTACAACGACTATCTGCCAGCAGGCGAACACGTTCTGCGATTTGAACTGACAGACTCAACCGGATTACAACGTGCCCATTCTCAGTCNCTGACNGTCCTTGAGACAGGTCCCGTGGCTGCAATCTCTGGACTTTCGGAGGGGCAGTACATACCTCCAGGTGAACCGGTTGTCCTCGACGCTTCGACATCATACGACTATGATGACGACATCATCCTGTATCAGTGGAGTCTCAGTGACGGCACTCTGCTTAGTGACAAGGAACTTTACTCGGTAACTTTCCCACCTGGGCCAGTACGCGTAGAACTACTAGTCAAGGATTCCAGAGGTGCAACATCNTCTACTTCGATTAATCTCACAATAGGCTCAAGCTCACCCCAATTGTATGAACTTGAAGTCAGCCCACTTGAGTTTGAGACCGAGGAACCTACACCAGTACTAATCACAGTCAGATTGGTTGACCCAGATGGAACGACTTCGATGGTTAGGGGCGAGTTGAGGTCCGCTGGAATCTCACAGGTACTCGAGTTCCGCGATGATGGAGCCGAGGGCGATATTACGGCAAATGACGGCATCTGGACCTACCTATCAATTTGGACACTCACCGGGTCCAATGCAAGAGTTGAGGTCTGGGCTCTAGATGGGGACACAGTTAGTCCCGGCCTAGTTCAGATAGTCCAGATAGAAACGCCCGAGGACAGAAATATGCTCGATTGGCTTCTTGGAAGTGGGCTACCAATAATCATTGTAGTACTCACTCTAGCTATTATGGCAGGAATCGCGTATGTCGGGACCAGAAGGAGACAGATAGCGAAAGACCTCGACATGATTGAGTCTTGGTCCGGGTTTGATCCTCGCGAGTTGGACGAAGAGTTCGATGACCAGGATCTGCAATGATGCAAGACTGACTCAAGAACCCAAGCCACTTATCATCCAGATGGCGATGATAGGGGTTCCATGGACCGAAACTTGGACCTACACATCGCCGCCCTGATTTTCATGAGCGGTACGCAAGCCCTCGTCTCCGGTTTCGCCGAAGAAGGAGACGTTGCAACGACGAGCGCCCTGACCCTAGAGGAGGAGGATTCAGAAGACCCAATCCCAGCCCCGAGATCGCTCAATCGACCGCTTTCATTACTCATTGAGCAGCCTTAGTGTCAAATCAATNAACCAACCGCTTGATATCCATCAGNCCNTTGGCAATCAACATGAACGCAAGCCCGAAGGCTGCACTTATTGCGATAATGATGATGCTGAGCTCAGGATGTCTGGGCGCAGTAGAAGACATAGTGGATATCGAGGAAGAGGTCATNGACTCAGTCTTGGACTGGCTCGATAGTGAATACCCGCACCTAGATTTGCCCGAGCGTGAGAGATCCTCGCCCGTACTCGAGACTTATGACCAATGCGACCTACTACTATCCGATCTTCAGGAATCCATCTACAACGAGATGTTAGTCTCGCTAGACCAGCAGTCATACTGGCATTGGGCTGGNCCTGTTTGGCGCGGTGGCGGAGTCATGTTCGAGGAAGANGTTGCAATGATGGATGGAGCACCTGAGTCTGCAGCAGATGACTCTGGCTCCAATACCGGCGGTTCTGCCGATAGCGACTCAGGGCGTGAGGGCGAGTTT
>PBWO01000005.1 GCA_002727275.1 Methanobacteriota archaeon | reverse complement strand
CGGCTATGAAACCTCTCTCGTCCTCAATCATTAAACACCCCCCATCCAGAAGACGGAATCCCTTGCGTCGCGCAAGGCGAAAGGCGAGGGCAAAATTAGGAGGAATTGAATGCAGACTAGAGTCAAGGGCGATGCAGAAAGTGGAGATGCAGAAACCGGCATGGTCGTTGAGAGAAGATTTACCACCTCCGGTGATGACCCATTCGATGCGTTCGAATGGATTGAGATGGATGTGGAAATTAGGAACCCAGATGGATCGATGGCCGATTCCATTGAGGGTGTCAAACTGCCATCCGGATTCGCCGGGGTTCCTGGCAAAGTCTGCGCTCAGAAATATCTGAGAAAGGCAGGAGTTCCGAGGTATCTGAGAAAGATACCTGAGGACGATGTTCCAGTCTGGCTACAGCGAAGTGAGCCGGACCATGAGAAGCTTCAGACGCTTGAGGCTGATGATAGAATGGGTGGGGAGACCGATGGAAGAGAGCTCTTCCGGAGGCTCGCAGGGACCTGGACCTACTGGGGCTGGAAGTACGGATACTTCGCCGGCGAGGCAGATGCTCGCGCGTACTTCGATGAGATGTGTTATGTGATTGCTAGTCAGCGATCTGCACCAAACAGCCCCCAGTGGTTCAACACCGGCCTGCATTGGGCATACGGCATAGAGGGTCCAGCCCAAGGTCACTCATTCGTAAACCCCGATACAGCCGAGTTGGAATTCTCCACAAATGCGTACGAGCATCCTCAACCACATGCTTGCTTCATTCAGTCTGTTTCAGATTCTCTAGTCGGGGGAACTGAGTCGATCATGGGGCTTTGGAACAGAGAGGCTCTGTTGTTCAAGTATGGCTCAGGAACAGGCTCAAACTTCTCGAGGATTAGAGGGGCGGGGGAGCCATTGTCTGGCGGAGGAACTTCAAGTGGCCTGCTGTCCTTCCTGAAGATTGGTGACAGGGCTGCAGGTGCAATCAAGTCCGGTGGCACTACTCGAAGAGCCGCGAAGATGGTGACTCTGGATCTCGACCACCCAGATATCGAAGAATACATCGATTGGAAGTCAAGTGAAGAGGAGAAGGTGTCGTCACTCGTGATTGGTAGTACGATTTTGCAGAAGCATGCCAACTCGTTGATGGATGCGATCTGGGATCATGGAGATGATGGGGGTCGGTTCGACCAGAGCACCAACCTTGGACTTCGCAGAGCAATGGTAAGTGCCATCAAGGAGCATGTCCCTCAGCCCCATATCCAGAGAATTGTTGACCTCGCAAAACAAGGATGGAAGGGTGTAGACTTCGAGGTCTTTGATACCGATTGGCAGGGAGAGGCTTACCTCACTGTCTCGGGGCAAAATAGCAACAACTCGGTGCGCGTTCCAAATGAATTCATGGAGGCAGTCAACAATGGGACTGACTGGAACTTGCACTGGAGAACTGAATTAGATAAGGCCAATGCTCAGAACAGGGATCCAGAGCCTTGCAAGACTCTTGATGCTCGGGACCTCTGGGATAAAGTCGCCTACACTGCTTGGGCGTGTGCTGATCCGGGAGTTCAATTCGATACCACCATCAATGAGTGGCATACCTGTCCCGAGGGCGGGAGAATCAACGGGTCCAATCCATGCTCCGAGTACATGTTCCTAGACGATACTGCGTGCAATCTAGCGAGCATCAATCTCCTTCACTACTACGACAAGGATACTCAGACGTTCCAGGTTGATGATTTCAGACACAGTGTAAGATTGTGGACGATGACTCTAGAGATTAGCGTACTGATGGCTCAGTTCCCATCACAGGAGATTGCACGAAAGTCGTATGAATACAGAACACTGGGTCTAGGCTACTGCAACATCGGCTCGCTGCTTATGCATATGGGAATCCCCTACGATGATGAGCGCGCCTACTCGATTTGCGGTGCTATCACTTCGATAATGTGCGGCGAGACTTATGCCACCAGCGCTGAGATGGCCTCGGTCTTGGGGCCCTTCGCCGACTACGAGAGAAACTCGGAGCATATGCTCAGAGTGATGAGAAATCATAGGAGAGCCGCTTACGATGCCCCTATGGAAGAGTACGAAGGACTCACGGTTCCACCTATGGGAATCAACGCCAGCAAGTGTCCAAAGGATTTACTTGAGGCTGCAAGAGAGGCTTGGGACCGTGCCCTCAGAGAGGGCGAGGAGCATGGATATAGAAATGCTCAGACTACTGTAATTGCCCCAACCGGCACAATCGGTCTAATCATGGGCGCGGACACGACTGGTGTCGAGCCGCAATTCTCGCTTGTCCAGTTCAAGACTCTAGCAGGAGGAGGTTCGTTGAGAATTGTCAACAAAGGAGTTCCTAGTGCACTGCGCAGACTTGGCTACTCAGACAGTGAGTGCAGGGCAATCGAGGAGTATATTATCGGCACCGGTCAACTTGGTGGGTCCCCACATATCACAATGGATCGTCTAATGGGTGTTGGTTTCAGCAAGGCCGATCTGGATACTGTCGAAGGAAGTCTAGCAGATGTCTTTGATTTGCGCTCGGCCTTCGCACCTTCCCTACTCGGAAAGGATGTATGCGCCGCCCTAGGAATGAGTGATGCGCAATTTGAGGATCCGTTCTTCTACACGCTCGGATTCCTAGGATTTACTCCTGATGAAATTACGGCGGCCCAAGATCACATCTTCGGCAACCTCACGATTGAGGGGGCACCTGGACTCAAGGAAGAGCATCTTCCAGTGTTTGATTGTGCTACACCTTGTGGAGCAAAAGGGACTCGGTCAATCGCTTGGCCCGCACATGTGAAGATGATGGCTGCTGCTCAACCCTTCATCTCTGGTGCGATTTCAAAGACAATTAACATGCCATCCAACTCAACCGTGGATGATGTGCGTGAGGCATACAACCTCAGTCACACTACAATGAACAAGGCCTGTGCAGTTTATCGTGACTGTTCCAAACTCTCCCAGCCGCTGATGAATCAGCTGGTGGATGCAAGTGATCTCGAGGATGAACAAACATCGGAAGAGGAAGTCAAGCAGAAGCTGGTTCAGGAAGTTGTGGAGGTTTTACCAGTGCCTGAACCAGTAGCTCAGCCTGTTGCTCAGTCGTTCGTTGATTTCGTCGCAACCAGAAGATCTCTACCTGATAAGAAGAGGGCAACCTCGACTAAGGCAAGAATCGGGGGGCACAGTGTGAGGTTAATCACTGGCGAGTACCCTGATGGGAAACTCGGGGAAATCATCCTAGTGACGTCAAAGGAAGGAGCTGCTTGGAGAGCCATGCTCAACCAGTTCGCCATTGCAGTATCGATTGCCTTGCAGCATGGGGTACCTCTGGAGGCGTTCATCAAGGTCTTTACTTTCCAGAAGTTCGAGCCTAGTGGTATGGTCGAAGGTGGAAGTGGAAGGGTCAAGATGGCGTCAAGTCTAGTCGACTGGATCTTCAGAGAACTCGCTATAGAGTATGCCGGAAGAGACGATTTGGCTCATGTAGCCACAGAGGATTTCGATCAGTTCTCAATCAGTAAGCCAGAGTTGACCGATGCTGGAGTGGTAAGATCTGAGGGCGGTAAAATGGAAGTTCAGATGACGCTTGATGCAGCGGTTGCCCCTCTTCAAGAGCAAGATTCAGAGGCTCTTGCAATACAAGCGGCTCGTGAGAGAGGATTCACCGGAGATATCTGTGATGACTGTGGTAGCATCCAGATGGTCCGTAACGGCACCTGCCTGAAGTGCAACGACTGTGGCTCAACCACAGGCTGCTCCTGAATCTTTGAACTCAAATCTCAAGTTCGATGTTTAGGTTCTGAATCAGTTCCTTGTATCGGTTTCTGATTGTAACCTCAGTCACTCCAGCAACCTCAGCAACTTCGCGCTGGGTTCTGCGCTTGCCGCAAAGTACGCTAGCGATGTAGATGATTGAGGCTGCGATTCCAGTTGGGCCCCGACCGCTAGTCAGTTCCTTCTCTTGGGCAGCAGCGATTAGCTCGTATGCCTTCGACTGGACCTCAGCGTCCAAGTGTAGACCGGAGCAGAATCTCGGAATGTAGTCCTCCGGCTTGGTAGGAGGGATCTTCATCTTGAGTTCACGAACCATGAACCTGTAGGTTCGTCCTATCTCCTTGCGGCCGGTCCTGCTAGCCTCTCCAATCTCATCTAGAGTACGTGGGTTGTTGCACTGTCTGCAGGCAGCGTATAGGCTTGCAGCGGCGACGCCTTCAATCGAGCGGCCGCGGATAAGTCTAGCTTCGACTGCTTTCTTGTAGTTCACAGCAGCTGACTCGCGAATCGACTTAGGAAGGTCGAGGCGGCTCGCCATGCGGTCTAGTTCAGCGAGAGCCATGGCGAGGTTTCTTTCTGTGGCGTTGCTGACACGGGAGCGCTTCTGCCACTTTCTCATTCTGTAGAATTGGCTTCGGTAGCGGCTCGAGATTGCCTTGCCTGAGTAATCCTTGTTTTGCCAGTCGATGTCGGTTGACAGTCCCTTGTCGTGTAGCATGACTGTCATCGGTGCGCCAGTACGAGCGCGTTGGTCACCCTGCTCGGGGCTGAACACGCGCCATTCAGCGCCCTGATCGATTACATTGTCTTCTAGAACCAGTCCACAATCCTCACAGACGACCTCTCCGCGGGTCTCGTCTCTGTTCAGATTCCTGCTTCCGCATTCATTGCATTTCACTGTGTCTTCAACCAAATAGCCATCATCATTTGCCATTCCATCACCCTACCTTCGCTAGCAAAGGTAATAAAACCCGAAAGACCATGTTATTTAAGCGTGACAGTATAATAAAAAGTAATTAAATCGTTACACTGGGAGCCATTACGCTCAAATTTGGTTATTGAGAATAATGAAATAGAGCCCTGTATTGACGTAGACTGAGGACGGTGAGAGTGTATGTCGGAGAATTGGCCCCCCGATCAGGTTTCGCTGACCCCTGGAAAGAGAGTGCTCTTTCTGACTAAGGATCTGGATCTTATCCGAAAACAGCTCTATGAAGGACTCAATTTGCGGATGGAGGATCTGAGGATCGATGACCTTCTGGATGACATTAACACCGATGTAATGACTCCTGCTTGGGTATGCTTCGATCACGATCCTGCTATACTGGCAGAGAATGCATATGCTGGGCTGATACACGAAGGCCGTCGTGTCTTTGAATCGCGAGCATTGATGGACGGCGGATTCGAAGTCATAGTCAGTGGTCATCGAAAGGGAACAGGAAGTAGCAGGGAGACCGCTGCTCAATGTGAGAGATGGTCTGGAATTAGGATTGTGATTGCTGCTTCTTTTGCCCCAATACACGAGCGGAACAACATCAACCTCGGTCAGTTGATGGGTGACCATGTGATGCTTGAAAGATTGCAAAATGGAGAGAGTATCAACCTAGGCGAGTTCACAGGTAAATACGATCTAGTAACTCAACTAATTGTAGAGAATGGTGGAATCTTCCCCTTTGCTAAGCGATTGAAGGCCGGGGATGTAACATTGCCCGCAGTTAGTGCCGAGCAAGTTCCAATGACAATGGCGGAGAAGATGATTTCCAACAAATTACTCGGTCAGAATGGAATGCGTGGTTATGTCAGGCCAGGAGATGCTGTGCTGGCGCAAGTCGATGGAGGGTATTCTCACGAATTCACTACTGCTCAGGTACACAGCTTCCTTGCTGCCGAATATGGTGAAGATTACTCATTACCAAACCCCCCAAAGTTCGCGGTGTTTGAGGACCATTTGTTGTATGCAACTGGTGTCGCAAGGTTCGCTCGGTTTGAGGACAAGATTCAGACCTTACGAGACTTGCAGGTTTCATTCCAGCAACATACGGGCGTGAGGGATTATTCGGCTGTTGACGGAGTAAGTCCCGGCATTTGTCACCAAGTTGCACGTGAGGAATTCATCGATGTGGGCGACTTCATTCAGGCGACGGATAGCCACACCTGTATGGGGGGCGCCAGTAATGCTCTGACATATGGAGTGGGTTCGACGGAATACGCTAACTTGGTCCACAACCAATTCGCATTCGTTAAGGTTCCAGAAAGCATCCGCTTCGAATTGGTTGGAAGTCTAGATCCCGGGTGTACTGCCAAGGATGTTATTCTGCACATCCTCTGGAAATACGCATCCCAATCCGACACTCTCGATCGTTCAATGGAGTTTGGAGGGGTCGGTTTAGCTTCGCTATCAATGGATGAGAGAGCGACTCTATGCAACATGGCAACGGAGTGTTCAGCGAAGACTGGAATTTGCGAGCCCGACGATTTGACTGTCAAGTGGTTATTGGAAAGGAGGAATGATTTGACTGAAGAAGAGATTCGTTCTGCTTTCATCCTTCCAGACGAGAATGCAGTATACCATGGAGGAGTGCATACAATTGATCTGTCTGCAATTCGTCCAATGGTAGCACACCCTGGGGACCCGGATGCTGGAATCCCGTCCGACCCAACAAACGGAGCATACATTGAGGACTTGGGAGATGTGAAGATCGACATCGCATACGCCGGCTCTTGCACCGCTGGGAAAGATGATGATTTTGCATACTATGCAATGGTTACACGGGCTGCTTTGGAAGCTGGATTAACCGTCTCAGAGGGTGTAGATTGTTACATTCAATTTGGTTCGAAGGCCGTCAAGGATTTGTCAGAGCAGAATGGGTGGAGTGAGTTGTTCGAACGCGCTGGTGTGAAACTCATTGATCCAGGTTGTGGCGCTTGCATCGGCGCCGGACCGGGGGTTTCTGAACTAGAGGACCAAGTGACCGTGTCTGCGATAAATCGCAATTTCCAAGGTCGTTCGGGCCCGGGCAGACTGTACCTCGCAAGTCCGCTAACCGTCATGGCTAGTGCTTTCATGGGCAAGATTACTGCTTGGCATCCCGATTTGTTTGCACAGAGTTAAGAGCGTCCCTAGTACGGGGTCTCTCATCCAAAAGAGGCCCTATGCCATTCGGGCATGGGAGGACCTGATGGAGGGTTGCAAATGAGTGAGGAAAATCCACCGCCCAGTAAGCAGAAGCAAATAGCAATCAGCGAATTTTTCGAGAAGAATAAACACTTCCTCGGATTCGATTCTCTTCAGAGATCGGTAATTACTGCTGTGAAAGAAGCCGTCGACAATTCTCTCGATGCGTGTGAGGAAGAGAGAATTCTTCCAGACATCAAAGTCGAAATAAATCGGCTCAAAGGGGATCGATTAGAATTAATCTCTCAAGACAATGGTCCGGGTATTCCACGCGGTGCAATCGAGCATGTATTCGGTAAGTTCCTCCTAGGCTCTAGGTTCCACGCCATACGTCAAACAAGGGGTCAGCAGGGGATTGGAATCACAGGCGTAGTGATGTACTCCCAACTAACCACTGGGGGTAAAACCAGTGTCATCTCGAAGGTTAAGGGAGAGTCTTCGGCAGTCTATGTCGATCTTGGTATTGATACCCGCAAGAACAAGGCCATCAAATCAGGTGAGCGAAGAGATGTATGGCTCGATCAGTTGACTGGTGAAGAGGTCGCACATGGCCTCAGAATCAGGACCGAGATGAAGGCCAAGTACCAAAGAGGTCGTCAGTCGGTCTACCAGTATCTGAGAATGACTTCGATTGTCAACCCACACGCATCAATCAGCCTAGTTGTGCGAGATCAAGATGGTGATGTAATCGAAGAAGGTCATTGGCCGCGAACCACAGATCGTTTGCCTACTGTGGTTAAGGAAATTAAACCGCACCCACATGGAATTCATCTCGGCACCCTGCAGAGGATGTTGAGAGAGGCCGAAGAGAGGAAGATGACTTCTTTCCTTCGTCACAACTTCTCGGGTGTCAGTATGCGAGCCGCTAGAGAGATTCTGAGTAAATCGGAATTGGAAGAGAGCAGGCAACCTCGCAGAATCAAGGCCGAGGAGGCTCAGAGAGTATTGGACTCATTCCAGAATATCAAGCTCCTGAATCCACCTACAGACTGTTTGTCTCCAATTGAGGATTTGTTGATCAAGAAGGGGCTCTCGAAAGCGATTGATTCCCGCTTCGCATCAACTGTGACAAGGGAGCCGCGTGTAAGTCAAGGCAATCCATTCCAAATCGAGGTGGGGTTAGTTTTCGGAGGAGATTTAGCTTCCGACAGTCCGATTGAGATACTCAGATTTGCAAACCGAGTCCCCTTAATGTACCAGCAAGGGGGCTGTTTGCTGACGAAGGCTATTGAGGCTGTAGATTGGAAGAGGTACGGACTCGATCAACCTGGTGGCAAGGGCATACCCAAAGGTCCTGCCGCCGTTCTAGTTCATCTCGCCTCGACAAATGTACAATTCACCAGCGAGGCCAAGGAGGCTGTCGCCTCGAACGAAGAGGTGCTTGAAGAAATTCGGCGAGCATTGCTTGAGGTCGGTCGTGGCCTAAAGGGGCATCTGAAGAAGAGCTCACAAAGAAAGAAGGCACGAGAAAAGTTCGAGTTGATCAACATCATACTGCCTGAGATTTCAAAGAAGTCCTCAGAGTTGCTAGGCAGGGAAGAGCCTGATTTGGCTCCGGTTATTACTCAGATTATGGATGATGTATTCTGTGAAGAGGAGTTGGGTTGGGATAGTGAGCGTAAGCTCGCAACCTGTGACATCGTCGTGTTCAACTATACGACTAGAGCCAGAGCGTACACAATCCTCGCTAAATGGCCAGAATCTGAGACGGTGAGAATGGAGGACAATCCCCTTGGAGGAAGAAAAGAGGCGCGAGGGCTCTGGGCTTGGAGGCTCGATACCCTCGACCCTGGTTCATCCGCAACCATCTCATTCACTTTGTCCGGTCTGAGCAAAGGGGACTGGAGTGATACTGAGATATTCTTCCGCGGATCAAAGGATATCATCGGAGCCAATAGGATAGATGAGAAATTGTTAGAGGAGATGCGGAATCGCGAGGCTTTGGATGCAGCCGTCGAAGAGGCACAATTGAGAGAAGATCCGATTGTTGAGGGTTTGGCCGAGAGGGCCGATTCGATTGAAGAGAGGGATTCAGAGATTGATAGTGAGCCAGATTACGGCTCCCTAGTTATCGATCAGGGGGTGGATGAATGAGTACCAGTGGCAGCAAGCCGAAGGAGGATGTCATCGAGGCTTTGCACAATGTGGCAGCAGAGATGCACAACAAGATGTTGAAGGGCGTTGCACCAACGATGACTTTGCCGGTTAGAACAAAGAGCAATATCGGATTTGATGACAGGTTGGGTGTCTACAAATACGGTAAGAAAAAGACTGTGCGCGATGCCAGTAGTCTGGGTTCAGCTCGCCAATTATTGCGCTCGCTTCATGTAACTGAGTTCATTGAGGAGATGATCAACAGCGGCAAGTCATCCACCCTAAGAGAGATGTACTACATCTCAGAAGCCTGGGGTAACGGTAAGTTCCACTCTCAGAACGAGAGTAACAACCTAGCTGAAGACCTAGAAATAGTGACCAAGTGTCTGCGTGAGGATTTCAAGCTCAGACCGGAGGAAGATGGTGCTAGAATCATCGGTAATGTGACCTTTGAAGAACGGAATAGGCGCGGAGACTGGATGCGAATCAATTGCCGTGATGATGTTGGAGACTCTGGATATGGCGTTCCTTACAATGTCGAGTCGGAGAAATTACGTCTGATTGAAGAAGATATTGACTTTGTCATGGCCATAGAGACTGGTGGTATGTTTGACCGATTGGTCGAGAATGGTTTCGATGAGGAGGCGCGTTGTGCACTGATTCACCTCAAAGGACAGCCGGCCCGCTCGACTAGACGAATCATGAGGAGGATGAGTGAAGAGTGGGGCAAGCCAATCGTGGTGTTCGCAGACTGTGATCCTTGGTCGTTCAGAATCTTCGCTAGTATCGCTTATGGGGCGATTAAAACCGCTCATATTTCCGAATATCTCGCAACAAAGGGAGCGGTCTATCTGGGAATCACGGCTGATGATATTCTGGCATACGATCTACCCAGTGACGATTTGTCGAAGCAGGATATTGGGGCGCTGGAAGCGGAGTTGAGTGACCCGCGTTTCTCCTCGGGATGGTGGCAGCAGCAGATTGATTTGATGAAAGAACTAGGAAAGAAGTCTGAGCAACAGTCTCTCGCTAAGTACGGCTTGGATTTCGTGACCGATACTTACCTGCCGGAGAAGTTAGCTCATCCCGATATCGGTCTTGGATACTGATTCAGAAGCCTGATATCGAGGATTCCCTGCCTGCACCCATGACTGAGGCGATATTGCAGTGGGCCAAGCGCCTGACTGGAGTCTCGGTTGTATTGCTACTAATCGGAGTGGTTTCCTACTACAATGCAATGCCATCGATGTTTGAGGAATTAGACCCTGCTCAGAGTCAT
This sequence comes from Methanobacteriota archaeon, assembly GCA_002727275.1. Classification (GTDB taxonomy): domain Archaea; phylum Thermoplasmatota; class Poseidoniia; order Poseidoniales; family Thalassarchaeaceae; genus Thalassarchaeum. The sequence continues at coordinate 15,398 of PBWO01000005.1, read as the reverse complement.
ATGCTGGAGCTTGGGCCAGGAGAGAGTGGTGAAGTAGAGATTGCAGCGCTAGGTGAGTATGTCGCGCTTAGATTGGAAGGGGACGATAGTGTAGATCTCAGGCTTTTAGATTCTGAAGGACAAGAAGATCGGGGTTCGGATCCCACCTCATTCGATATTGCAAGGACCGGAGAGGATGGTGCCTCGTATGTTCCAGTGAGAGTGTTCAGGTCTTCGGCGGCTGGAGAATATACTCTGCATAATGATGGTACAACGGTGTTGTGGTTCGTGGATGATGTGTCGGCACAGGCCGCTCTATTCACAAAACCATGGTTCGTTGTGATGATGTTTGGTTGCTGTCTGGGTCCGGTTTTCGGAATAATTGGGTTAGTTCTGGCGTTGATTGGGTGGGGGAGACGAGACAAGGGGAATGTTCCTGTAGTGCTGGACAACCAAGGTAGGCTACCCACAACCGATGAGTTGTATCGACAATATCACGGTATTGGGGCAAGTCCTGAAGAGGAAATCCCAGATCCGTTTGCAGAAACTGGGCAATCACATGGAAGCGAACCAGTAGAACAAGAAGAGATTGAGAATGAGGAATCTAAACCCGGATGGGAATGGTGGGATGAGGGTTAGTCGCCTCTTCTTCCAAGTACTACGAACAATGTTGTTGCGGCTATGCACCCTGCTCCGATAAAGCCGATTGATCGGCCCACGGAGGCAACCTGCTCGCGTAAGTCACGGGCATCTTGACACTGTCCCTCATCGGCCCCGATTAACTCGCCGATAGTTCCGACTTCGTCTTCACAATCTTCTGTAATCCTTTCTTTGAGATATTCATCTGCATAGGAAGCAGCGAAAGATAGAGCTATCAGCAGAATACCTGCTATTGTCAGAATCGTCAGAAATACAGTCTTGGCCGCTCCCATGATGTGTTTCGTAGATTCAAATGATATTATTCTATGCTCAAGTTGGGTTTTTAGAAGGCCTCCACTACCCAACCTCAGGTTGGGAAGTATATGGTCGATTTTGAAGAGGCCCTCACCATACTAGAGAACCCCACTCGTAGGCAGATTCTACGGAAGTTGGTGAAGGAGCCACATTACTCTCTACAACTATCAGAATTGCTTGATGTCAGCCAGCAAGCGGTCGTCAAACACCTCAAAGTCCTAGAGGAAGCCGGATTCGTTGATTCAGAGAAAGTTCCGTCAGAAAAGGGTGGACCACCCGCAAAGATGTACAGAGTCAATCAGTCATTTTCCCTTCGTTTGGATCTGGGTCCAGATCTGTTCAGGGCAGAGCATCGAAAAATGCCTCCTGGAGGTCCCATGAGATTGTCCAATCGTCTACCCGATGAGTTGGATGGTGTGGTTGATCGACTCGGCACGCGTCGCAAGATACCGATGGGAGAGGCCATGGGAATGTTGTCTGAGTTAGATATGGCCCTAGAACAAATTGATGAACGTAGGGATGCCATAATTGCGCTTCATCAACAAGTCATGCGCAAAGTCTCTCCGAGTATATCCGAGGAGTCAGGGACATATGAGGAGAGGCAGTTGGCTCATGCCATGATGAATGAGCCAAGAAGGCCATTGGACCTCGATGCTTTCTCACAGGGATTGCGAATCAGATCGGATGATGCTGAGAAGATGATGGGTGAAATCAGAGAGCGTCTGTTACGAGAGTTTGGATCTGGCCAAGGCAGCCTTGTGGCAGCAAGGGAAGGGACTCCCCTTCCTTGGTGGCTGGCTCGGTAATCAAAAGACTAGGTCTTCATCATCTAGGTTGGAGAGCATACTCGTCTTCTCTGCGTAGCGTAGCTTCGCCTCCTCTCTGCGTCCTCTCATAACTACGGCCACTACTCCAAGCAATGCTAGAGTGGCTCCTACAATTAGAGTAGGCACTGTAAATTGTGCAATAATCTCGATGCCGACATCAAGTGCGCCTAGGTTCGAGCCCATCTTCTTGGAGACTCTTTGCACGTTATTGCCCTCATCGGTCTCGACGATTACATTGTCTGGATCGATTACTACGACTACGTCATGCCTTCCCGCTTCGACCATGTAAAGAAGAGCGATTTGAGGAGGATCTTCGTCGTCTGATGGCATAATGGCTTGAACAATCTGCCTGTATACAATATTCTCCTCTTCGCACCCATTCTTCTCAATGTCGGACTCTGTTTGATCTGCACACAATATGATGTTCACATCGGTAGCGTGGGCGTTTCCTTCGTTCACTACCTGCACATTGACAGAGAGCATTTCCCCTACGTCACCTGTGTATCTTTCCACATGCACATCCAAAATGCGCAAATCTGGTGCTCTCAATCTGAGTTCAACTATCTGCTCGTTTGTATCGCAGTTTGGACGGAAGTTGTCGGGAATACCGTCCTTGTTCTCATCGAGAGTGCAAGAGTCATCCCAAATTTCCGTCTCATCGTGATCGCCGTCTGCTACAGAAGAGCCGTGTTCTGACATGACCTTGATGCCAATCTCTCGATTAGAAAGTTGAGCCGCAGGATCAATGTCTATGATTACAACAACTTGCAGTGTTGTGTACGGTTCCATCACAGGGAGTGTAATGGCATTGGTGCTGGCCGACTTGAAGCATCCCTCAGTGGGCTCGGGTTGACCGAGGGTCAGAGCGTCTTCACCGGTTTGACCGATGCAGGGCATCTCAATCGGATATTCTGTATCAAAGTCCTCCAATAGAGCATAGGATACAACCCAATTGGTCAGTAGTGGCGACATCGAAGGAGCGGTGTTCCATACCATTGTGTTGGAGGCTCCAATCTGTTGAGTGTAGTTGTGCAGAGTTGGTTGGTCAGGGACATTTCCAAAGTTGGTGATGTTCATAATGAATCGAACAGTCCTACCTGGAGCAGTGGTCTTTATTTTGCTCTCGACCATTGGATCAACTTCGATTCTCATATCATGGAATTCTATGATTTCAATTTGCAAGATAATGTTGTCTCTAACCTTGGTGCCTTCATAGGGCTCCTCACTAAGTACATCGAGGATAACGGTGTATTGACCAGCATGGGTCATCTCAGGAACCGAGATATGAATCGGAATTGTCTGGGATTCATCTCGATCTAATTCTTCAAATAGAACTCTGGGAATTTCGATGTCCCATACTTGTGATAAGCCCATAGAATCGGTAATAGAATTCACCGAGATGTCGTACCTATCCGCGCCGTTGCCTACATTTTCTATCATAGTGTCCAGCTGGTAGGTTTGACCGGGATACAAGGAAAGTATGGTCTCTGGTACTGTGGCTTCTAGGTCATATCTCTGGACGACATTGGTCAACAGAACAACCGAGTCTCTGACCCTAGTCGCTCCTTCGAGATGGGCCTTGACGGTGACTGATTCGCCCAAGCCTGCAGTAGCGTTGTACGGTGCACACATAATTGCAGTGACATTGATTGGAGTATCAACCAACGACCAATATCTAGGTGCATTATCAGGGACGGCGTTACCTCCTGGAGCTCCTTCAAAGTCTAAATCTACAGTCCAATGATCTAGTCTCCAAGTCTCCTCAGAAATCTCAGGGGGTCTTTCTTCAGGTCCTCCTGGGGTAGTGAAAATCAGATAGCCCGGAGTGAAGTGTTTGGTTACCGCAATTTCAAACTCTGAGCAATCTCCAGGCAACACATGCTTAGTTTGCTCGCCCATGTTGAAGACAATGTTACCGGTGCTCTTGATGGAGACATTGATCCAGAGTTCAAGTACATCGAATGTGCCTTGATCGATAGATAGTACAGGCTCCCCAGTAGACCAGCCCTTTAGGTAAATCACGAACGTTCCGGGCTCCTGAGAGGTTGGAATGGAGACCTGTAGATTACGGGTTACTGACTGACCTGGATCAAGTGATACCGATAGAGGGAAGTTGAGGCCCCAACCGAATGGTAATGCCCATTCGACCTGCCCCTCTAACTCCGATGGATCGTAGAATGCGAATGTATCGTACACATTGCCCGTATTCGTCACGGTAATCGAGAAGTAAGCAGATTCACATTGCTCGACATCTACTTGATAGTGGCTGGTGTCTAAATCTATACCATGAACTACGTCCATCAGAGTGACAGTGAATCTCTCATCTCTGATAGCCGGATCCTTGTAAGACACGGCTGTCACAGTGATGGTTGCTAATTCATCGGCATGGGCCTGATAGATAGACGGAGCTCTAACTCGCATGTACATCGGGACCACGTCCCCTCCTCGTAGGAAAACGGGGGTTGAGTCAAAGATTGGGGTGTTGTTTGTTGTGAAATACAGTGTCGCAGTCCAATTGTTTGGCACTCCTTCCATAGTAACAGTGAAAGTATCTGAGACTAATTCAGCAGGCCCGGGTGTTGGATTGGAGATAGTTAGATTGTACAGGGTCTGTTCTCCTGGTTCGATTGTATGATAGTAGGTCTCAGTCTCGGTTAGAGAGACCTCGACTAGACCGGTTAGAACATGAACATAACACAGAGTGTAGGTGCCGCCATTGCTAACATCGTTACACTTGTTGGTATCAGACCAGGCGACGTGTGCCCCACTACCTAGGTCGTTGGCGAAGGCTGGTGGCTGCCCTAAGTCTGGCACCGCGGGAGAGTTGGGTCCGAGTTTATCTGATTGCCACTCGGTAATTGGAACTACTTCCCATGGCTCCAATATTCCAGCAGCAAGTGAATTGAGAGGGAATCCACTGGGGTAGTCATCATTGGTGTGATTGAGGCGAGTGTATACCAATGTCTCACCCTGAGTCTCATTGTAATTGTCAATCCATGCGAGGTGCACATTGTCGAATGAATCGGTGAAAATCGATGGCATGTGAGAATTGGGTGCGAAGGGGCGATCAGGAGATACTGATTCAAGACCCTCGACATCAGATATTGCGGAGTCTACGATCTGCTTGATTCCGTAAGATGGTAGTCCGTCTGGAGCCCCATTCCACTCGCCGGCCCCTCTCAATCTTAATCGAGAGTAGTAAATCTCGTAATTCACATCGATGTCAAAACCATATGCACGGCCGTCCATCCAAGCGACGTGGGTATTGCCGGAGTTGTCTACGGCTATGGCCGGATGTAGACTGTAGGCGTCGTTTAGTGTCAGTCTAGTATCATTGACTACTACTAGATGGCCATAGCCAAGGCCGTCGATTGAAGGTCCAAGATCCTCAGTGTATGTGTTGCCTGTAATGCGCGTACCTGAGTCTCCAAACTGCCAACCTGGGGGAGGGTTTTCTACCAGAGATAGAGGGTCAAGGATTGTCATGTAAATTTCTCTTGAATTGTTTGTGGATAGATAGACCATGGCCTCGACCATAAGTTGGAGCTCTGCGGAATTGGAGGAGCTAGTCGGGAAACTGTACATCTGGCCCTCTGCATCAGTTAGTCTGAGGCTTGAGCCAGGGCATGTTCTAGTATTCAGGCTAACGAATCCATTCGGGCATTGTGCTAGGTCCATCATGTGCGAGCCAACATCTGAGGAGCCGGTGCCGAAGCCTGCTGCCAGTAGTGGTACAGGAATTATTCCAGCCTCGACGCAGGCATCGTGGGCCTCATTGATGCTTTGTGTATCATCAGACTGTTGAGAAGGATCGCCTCCGTAAGGCCCCTCATCAGAAATTGGGATGATGATCTTGGTAGCATTTGGGTTCCACTTGTGGTCAAGTTGGGTTGGGGGGTTTCCTGGAACTCCACCCGCTGAGTCCTTCCAAGACAGGCAAGCCCAAGTCGAAGCCGGGCCCCAAAACTCGCTGTAGTATCCTCCGTCTTGTGGTAGGTTTACTGCGCCGTTGTTGTATACAACCTCGGTTAGATATCTGATTCCTCCCGAATCATCGCCCGGTGCTATACCCAACGGAGTGGTTCTCGGTCCTTGGCTGCCGGATCCTCCTGTCTGGTAAGCTGCTGCACAATTGCCACTAGTGGCCGCGCCGGGCCAGTTACCACTGAGAGCATACAAGGTCTCGTAAACTGTCATGTTAGCCTCGAGTAGCATTGGCTTGAGTCCCTCAAAGTATCCGCCACTAACGAAGTAGCCTCCATAGAATACGACACACATGTCAGCCCATTCTGCATTCATTGAACCGGAAGTGTCGATTGGTGCTACCATCTCCACCTTACCACCACGGGTATCATCCCAAACAATCTGAACAAAGTCGTCTAAATCTACTGCAATGTCTGGGTGGCCCTTATGGCCAATGATTGGGGTCAGTAGAGTCTCATCAATTGCCACGAGGGCTTCTCTAGAGACTAGGTCTGGCTGAATCATCGAGTAGTAAATCTGGGGTTGTTGATAGAACTTCTCAAGGGGTTCAAAGGAATCCTCCCAGACTATGTGTGCATTGTTCTCGGAATCTGTGTCGATAGCGGGCCAGTCTCGATTCTGAGTATGGACAGATACTTCGAAGTCGTCGATTAGTGAAATCACGTTATCTATGGCAGAGTCGCCGTTCTGGTCGTCCTGAGATGGATCTACCAGGGTGTATTGGATTGTCCACTGAGATGCCTTGTCGGTCCAGGTAATGTGGACCTTGTCTTCGCTGTCTACAGCAATATCAGGATGCCAAGCACGGTGGGCCCCAGGGTTAGATAGCTGAGTCTCAGCGATTAGGACCTCACCTCTTGGATCATGCATCTGATACCAAAGGTGTTGGGTGTTACGACTCCAAACGAAGTGAACATTGCCCATTGAGTCTGCATCGGTAGCGACCATTCGGTCGTTAGCCGTGCCACAATTGACGATCTGTATCGCGTCGGTCAAGACCACTTCACTGGCCTCGGCCTCGGGGATATCCATTGCTGCGAAAATACTCATCAGCATTAGAAGAACCATTGACACACTGCTTCTCATCTTTCCAGTTTCCATTTCTAACCCTCCAGCACTACTGCTGTAACGAGTTTGTTCCGTATTCAAGGATACTTAACCTCAACCCCTAACGGTCACTCGCGCGCGTGTGGGAGTTAGAAAGGTTCAGACCCATTCAGAGGGATCAAATTCTTCGCCAAAACCGCCTGTCTCATCGGTGTCTATTGTCGACGGTTCCTCTTGGGTTTCCGGACGCCTTCCGCCCTGAGTTTGGGTCTTCTTCGAAATCCAGTCATCGACAGGGCCAGGCTTACCAATTCCCGGCCCGTAACAAAATTTTATTTTGTGAATCAAAGCCAACTTGGTAAGCCAAAGATGGCGCATTGTGTGCATAAATTCGTTCTGAGTAAGGCCGTCGAACCATATTGGGCGAGAGAGGTTGAATGCCTGTAGTGGGCCGGGGATGTCGTTGCTCTTCTTGCCTACATGAAGCACCCAATCCAAATCCGCTTGAGTAAGGTGGATTCTCGTCTCATGAAGCCAGCTTTCCCATTCATCAGAGGCGTTTCTAGAATGGTCAGACATCTGATTCTGCTGGCCCTCATCTACTCTTGTGACTGTATAAATCAGAACTAGATTCCTGTTCTTTGGGATGACCACGTTGAACACGTGTCCTTGCTTGGTTGGAGGATATCTCACGTGTAGGTGCAGTAAGGCTTGATTGTCCGAGACTTCCTTCGCTTCCAAGCGCTCGCTGTTCAACCAATCTCTAATTGAATCGGTGGCCTCGCGCGAGTTCATGTCAATTACGAGCAGACCGACCTATTTGAGAACGACGAGTTCAGAATCGATCTGTTTGATTAAATTCTCCAGCTTTCTGCCATGGTCTGATTTGGCCAAAGAATTTCTTCGCTTAGAGTCGCCATAATCGACCCATAAATCATAGCCTTTCAAGAAAACCAAATTGAAGAAATGATAGATGTCTGCTAGACTTGGGGGCAAAGTCTTCACGATAGGAAGAGAGAGGAAAACCAATATCAGCAACACTGGGTGAAATCCGAAGACGAAAAATCCCGCAATTAAAGAGATAATTGGCCACATTATGAGGGGCGAGAGTATTGCCCCAATCATGTGGTGAGTTGTTCTAGCATCGATTCCCTCGTCGGAGTGGTTGCCGGCGTACCATCCTACTAGCGCCTGTAATCCGGTCGATGGAATCGAGATTGGTGAAGCTAGTGCCATCATTAGGACACCTAGAAGAGCGGGGGCAACTGAGGTTTCTTCCCTTATTTTGCCCTCAGGGTTCAGGCTGCGCGCATCTAGATCATTTGAGTGTAGGATTTGTGCGGCTTCGCTTGCAGTATCCAACACTGAGTCGGGAACTGTGGAGTTCCTGACTTCACGAGCAGCGAGGACTTCTTCTTTGTAGGAGTTCAAACTCTTTCCATCTTGAATTGCTTGACGGTGGCCTAGGATGTGCCAGGCTCTGTATGTCTCCCAATCCGGCGCGTCCGGAGTGATGGGTGCGAGTTTTTTGTACAGCTCCTCCTTGAGGGGGATTACATTCTCTGCTGGTGGTTCTATCCATTCACCCTCAGCTATTCTCCGGTGAGTCTCCTCATCTCCAACAAGAGGGATGGGTAGGGGCTCTCCGAACTCGACGTAGATATCCGTCCTGAACCAGTGATGACATCTGTAGTGAAGTCCGACAGGCTGAATCATTGGGATGTCCAAGCCCCGATGATGTGCTATGCTGGCTGCATTCAAGGTGAATCTCAGAGGGCCGGTTCGCAGGGCGTGCAGATGCGAGTCCTGGTGCGACTTTCCTTCTGGCATGACAATGGCTGCGTGGCCTGATGCGATGCAGTTGGCCATCGTCAGCATGCTTCTTTGATTGATTTTCTTGGCTAATTCCTTGTCTGCAAAACCGCCTTCAATCTCTGCCTTCCTAATTACCGGTTGAGAACCCATTCTACGAGTCAGCCAGCCAATCACTGGCATGGTCATGATATCATGACNGCCTATGGAAATNATTCTGCGAGATTGGGATTTCATTATCGCCAGCGGGTCAACCAAACCNTTGATGTGAATTGAAGCGTAGACTAATCCNCCCTCGTGCTTAGGCTCGNGGTCAATCTCAACTCTTCGGAATAGNTACGACCANGCCATATAGACTGCATTTGAGAGTAGGCTCCAGAACGGGCGGTTTCCTGGGTGTTTACCNCTGTGNTCCCAAGGAACTTGNANGAGTTTCTNGGAGTTTATNCTCGTAGCGCTGCTGGACAGTGCCGGCAGAACATCCGGGGCTTCGTCGGCTTCGCTCACGTTGCTTGGGGAGGGGTTCAGGTTGAGAATACACCGGGTCAATCCAATAGTTCCCGGATGCTCTCAGCGAGGCTACTCGCTTCTTCATGATTGATTGTTCCATATTCCCAAAGAAAGGAATGAGTTGATTCTGGAAATCTTGGAATTATATGAATGTGAACATGGGCGACTGACATTCCGGCCTCATGACCATTATTTTGGATTAGGTTGTATGCAATCGCTCCGGTTGCTTTCATGACTCCGCGACATATTGCAGGAAGAGCGCCGCCAAGTGCTGAGGCGGATTCTGTACTTAGTTGATCGAAGGAAGGTGCTGGCTCTTTGGGAACAACTAGAGTGTGTCCTCTCGTTAATGGTTGAATGTCAAGAAATGCAATTACGTGTTCATCCTCGTACACTTTGTGACAAGGCAATTGACCGTTGATGATTTGTGTGAAGATACTTGGCGCATCTTGTGACATCCTAGTCCTCCGTACTCACAATCNCCTCGGCAAGAGTTAACATTCCTTGAAGTTGGAGTGCGGTTGCCAGTTCGGTGTTCATGATGCGTGATTTATCTGTCAATACCATTCCAGATTCTCGGAGGCTGGAGAGATCTTCGGCCGCCTTAGACAGAGAGCTCTGTTCTCTGCTACCGTTTACTGCCGACATGATGGATGATAATGAGTTTGAAACTCGGCTAACCGGGTCTCCAGAGTTGGAAGATAGGGCTTCAATTTGAGCCTCGGCTTCTTTGGAGGCGTTTTCGATTGATGAGGAGGAAGCGAAGTTTGCCTGAGTTGCCCAGCCTCCTGCGTGCTCGCCAGCGGAATTGCCGCCGACTAGATCTTCAAGCAGTAGGTTTCCAGGGAGTAGACCAGAGCCATGCATCCCGGTGTGAGCTGAGCGTCCTGCAGCATACAANCCAGTAAACCACATGCTTCCATTGTCGAAGGTGACTCTTCCGTGCTCATCAACAGGAGCACCNCCGGTCGTATCAGCGATAGCAGAAGACAGGGGAATTACATCCATCGAAATATCAAGTCCTGCTCTGTCCTTAACCCGACGTGATGTCTGAGTGAACCAAACCGCCGCCTCGGGTTCGAGGAATCGNAGGTCCAACACACATTCTTCGCCATCTAGAACGACTTCAGGGCCGACGTCTTCGCCGTCGCCCCTACGTAGTCTGCCCCCGGAGCCCAGAAGATCGAATGGAAGTTTCAGGCCTGTTCCACTCATTGTAAGAGCGTGCCTTGGAGTATGGGCCATCCCAGCAAGGCCGACCCCTGCTTGAGCAGCCAGTGCAGCTCCAGAGCCAGAACCTTGTGAGGGATCCGACCACATTCCTTGGTGGCCCTCGGTAGCGAGGATTACTGCCTTGGCTTGAATACTGACGATATTGCCAGACATTAGATCCAATGACACTATTCCTCTGACCTGTTGGTTGTCCATGACTAGTGAGATGGGGACGATATCAGTACGCCTAGGAATTGCCCTCTTGATTGCCTGCTCCTCGAGAATTCTGGTTACTTCTCGCAGGGTACTGTCACCACATCCTGTCATCCTAGGTTTAGTGTGACCTGGGGCCTCAGAAGCATGTGGTAGCCCCGCATCTGTTCTGCGTAGAACCAATCCCCACTTCTCGAGCTCTGCTAGGGTGGATACTGCTTTGGAGCATATTCTGGAAGCGGCCTCCTCGTTGACCGATTCGCCCCCAGCGGTAATTGTGTCCTCAAGGTGCTCTGAAGAATCCGTTTCCTCGATTGAAGCGGCCAGGCCAGCGGTCGGTGCATCGCCCGATGCTGCTCCTGTGCCACGTGAATCAATCATCAGAGGGGATGAACCGGCATCGGCTGATGCAATAGCGGCTCTAAGAGCAGCAGGGCCCCCGCCGACTACGACTACATCCCACGACTCCATGTTGGTGCTACGAATGGAATAACTGTCATGAACGTGACGCTCGGGACTATGTCCCGAAAAATATCAGTCAGCCATTGAAAGCGCTAATCTTCTGACTGAGGAAGAGGCTTCTGCCATTCGCTGAGCGGCACTCTCTTGTTGGGCATTCGGAGACAGTGTGGTCTTCACAACCATGGCTGAAAGTGTCTCTCCGCGCTCGCCCTTGAGAGTGACTTGGACGGGATGCGGGCCTCTGCTGGTATCGGGCCATGCTAACCCTATCCACAGTACGGTAGCGTCGTCTAGTAGGCGGCCTAGGGCCTCAACCGGATCTGAAGCACCGTCTCGTCTGATTCTTCGTGATGGTTTGGTCTCGACGCCAATTGTCTGTAGGGCGGGTTCCCCCTCTGCTGTGACGATGTCGATTTCGACATCTACAACAGCGCCAGTATTGTTGTGAAGAATTACAAAGAGTTCTGCTTGGCCTTGAGAGCAGCGGGGCGGAATATCTAGATCTAGCCTCCACGGCGCTGAGTTCTGGCTGGTCATCTCTCTGATTGCTGCGTCTTGCAACCTGTCAATCAGTCTGAACAGGCCTGGTTCCCATGCCTTAGTGTGTGTCAGAAGTGTGCGGAGTGNTTTCATATTGAATTTGTTCTGAGTATCGATTAATTGGTCTGTCGCTCGTACCTTGAAGACCTGTTTCGCCTCGGTCATCAGTCGATCGTCGCCGAGTAGTCCCTGATCGTTCAGATGTAATGCCCTCAGTAGGTGTTCGATTGCAGATTCTGGGGTCTGNTCCTCTCTAACGCTTGCTGTGAGTTCTATCTTCCACTCATCCCATGNGGCGGCTGTCTCGGGGTCTAGGTGTGCTACCATCAGGTCGGACAGAGGTCTATCCAGGATGCTGTTGTGAAGAGTGGGAGCATGGAGAGAAAGAAGTGGGAATGAATTCGAGCGCATTGGGATCGAGTCGTCCAAGAAAAAGGAATTCCACAAGCAAAGTATGCCCAATAGGCAGGCCGAAGCCAATAGCAAGGTGTCGAGGGTGGAGCCCGCTTCNAGCCTCCAGACCGTGACNATTGAAAGAAGAGCGATACTAGAGGAGAATATTCTGATTCGTTCGCGCAAAAGACGTTCGCGTAGTGTATTCAGGATTCTCTCAACTCCGGGATAGGCATCCATCGTACTCTTGCTACCATCCCTAAGTTTGAGTCGATCCCGGGCCGACATTCGTGAGAAAATTGCAGCCAGGTTGGTTGGAATTAGTAACAGAGTGAGTGCGGCGAAGATTGTTATGGCGACCTCATAATATGCATATGACCAATCTGTTAGAAGGAGCGCTGCTGAGATGGGTGCTGCTGCTGATAGAAGAGCCCGTAGAGAAGAGCTTGGGCCGAAAACCGAGAGTCTTGTCCAAAGTCGCCTACCCGCATCCCTAGCAGAGACTCTTCGTGACAGAGCACGTTGGCGTGTGCTGCCAAATCTACCGGAGTCGGAATATGGAGTTGGGAGGTTGGATTTCGGGTCCTCCATGGAGCCGCGGAGAACGTTGAATGCTTGATGGCATCGGCTAGTGCTGGGGGGTCAGAGGCCGATTTTTCGAGCGTCACCTTTCTTGGGGGGTGGGTGCTGGCATAGTCGGGCGCGTAGCATAGCCTGGATAATGCACCGGCCTCCTAAGCCGGGGACCGCGGGTTCGAATCCTGCCGCGTCCGCCACTTAACCGAACGCAAGGCCGTGCTGGTTTCCTGCTTGAGCGACTTTGTGCAGGAATCTCTCAAATGGGACTCTGGCAAGNGAGGATCTTCTCAATTGAACCTCACATTCAGCTAGTGCATCTAGCAACTCCTCACGCAACTCATCCGGAATGGATAGTCGACGGCCGACAAGGACATCGTGGAGTTGGTGAATTACGTCATCGGAGTCCAACCCGTGGTCGTTCATCATCCGGTCAATCTCCGCGAGAGCNCCGGTGAGGATTCTCTTCTTTTTGCCGCCTTGACTTTCCCATCTCCATTCGACTACTCTACCGCGCAGAGCAAGTTCAATCAGGTGTCTGCCCGATTGCATCGTGGTTGACTGTACTAACGTGTGAACGGCGGAGCGGTCATTTGCCAAATCTCGCAAATGTAACATCTCCAGTGTGAAGATGGCTTTGCGCAGGTTGCCCTCTGATATGTATGCAATATCCTCGAGAACCCCATCGGCGGTCTCGACCCCTTCGATATGAGTCAATTCCGAGAGGCATGATAGTATCGTTTCCCTCGATGTTGATGGGATTCTAACCATCTGTGTCCTAGAGCGCAATGCATCGATTATACGAGAGGGGGCTCTTGCAACAAGAATGAATCTCGAGGCCTNCCCTACCGTCTCCATCATGCGGCGCAGATAGGCCTGTCTGATTGAGCCAAGATAGTCGGCATCCTCGATAACAATCAGGCGGCTGATTGGTAGTGCGTCTTCTGCAATTGTGTTTTCCATACCAGCCGGGGCTGCCTCTCCCTGATCTGAGGCAGAGATGCCACGATCGAATGCATCTAGGCTTAGTCTGCCAGCCAGAGTGTCGGCAGAACCTGACCCTCCCGGACGGAGGAACTCTTCGAAGGTATTCATCGCCCCCCTCTGTCTAACAAGATCTCTGGCCTGCAGTACATGGGTCGTTGATTTCCAGCCCGGTCCGAGTAGTTGGCGCGCGACCAAGCGCCATGCGGCGGTTTTTCCGACTCCTGAGGGGCCAGTAATCAGCAGGTGTGGTGGGTCGGCGGCCTGACTAGCCGAGGATAGTGATTCTCTGACTGGCCCAGGCATTGCTAAGTCTGTAAAAGACCGAGGAGCGTGTGTACTGAGCCANCCGGACACGGCACTCCGTCGGATTGGCGGGTCTTGAAGCCCGCGCTCTTATTCGGCCTTGAGTTCCTTGTAGCGGCCTTCCTTACGGGGCTTTACGAAGACCCTGTAACCGCACTTGTGGCAGGAGTGTCCTGTGGTTCCGGCCTCGCTCCAAGTCAGGTGGCCGCAGCGCAGACACTTGTATCGAATCTCTAGGGGATCCATGGTGGATTCACAGTGGTTGCACTTGGGCAACTCAGTTGGGTTCCATGCCCTCCTGTCGGTGCGATTGCAGTTCCTGCACTTGTGGAGAATTAACTTGTCTGAATCCTTGGCCATCGGGTCGGCGACCTAGCGGGCCTTCTTCAATCTGTCCTATGCCTCAGCGGGCCCTTTGGGCCCGTTTACAGGTTGCAACGAAGTTCTCAAACATCTTGGCACCATGCTCGGAATCATTGACCTCGGGGTGGAACTGTAAACCGAAGCGGTCGCCTGCCTCATTCTCCATTCCCTGGACCGGACAAGATTTGCTAAATGCTGTAATTCGGTACCCTGGGGGTGCTTCTGTGACCTCGTCATTGTGGCTCTCCCACACTGTCTGCTCATCGGGTGTTCCCTCAAAGATGGCACCTCCGCCTTCAACAAGAGTGATTGTGGCAGCACCGAATTCTGGTTTGGGTGCTTCTGCAGTACTGCCTCCATAATGCGCTGCCATAAATTGGTGGCCTGCACAAATCCCCAGTATTGGGACATCGAGAGTGAGGTATTCTGCGCAATTTCCTAGCTCTCCGGTCAGCCCGACACGGGCTGCACCTCCAGACAGGATGAGTCCGTCTACAGGGCGGAGTTCTGCTAGGGGTGTGTTGTTGGGCAGAATCTGGGTATCGACGCCCAGATACCGCAGCATTCGCCATTCACGGTGCGTCCACTGGCCTCCGTTGTCAATCACATCGATGACTAGGGGAGATTCGTCCATGCCAAACCGCAGAGCGGCCGGATGATGAATAATGCCCTGTCAAAGATTGAAAAAGAGGTGCCTTGTCGAAGAGGCCCTGCCCTGATGGTGTAGTGGCCTATCATGCAGCCCTGTCGAGGCTGCGACCCGGGTTCAAATCCCGGTCGGGGCGCCACTCATTTGGAACCCTGTGATTGGTGCACGTAGCAGTACTCGCTGCTTCGATAGGTGACCCTGCGGCACTTCTTGCTTGTCCTATTGTCGATGTGGAGGCAGTTTGTGTTCTGCGCCCTTCCTGCGGACCGGGCGTGGCGGGTTCGTGTTCGGGCCTGTCTAGATGGTTCGCGCTCGGACACGTCTCTCTCCCTCTCCACCAGCATCTCCAAGGATGCTGAATCCGCCTCGGTGACCTTGGCGGCGCTCTCGACTTCGGACATCTCGAAGTTGTCGAACCAAAAGGAGCCGCAATCGGTACAACCGTTGAGTTTGATCGCCTGAGTTCGGTTATCCTTGCTCTCTAGGTGCTGGTGAGATAGATAATCAAAGACGACAATACCCAGCACGATGGCGTCAATCACAGGGTGGCTTGGGCCAGGTATGGATCCGGGCAGGCCGTATGATTC
>PBWO01000037.1 GCA_002727275.1 Methanobacteriota archaeon | reverse complement strand
GCAGATGCACTTTCATTGATTGAATGTAATATCTGCTTCTTGCACCCCCTGAAACGGGGGTCAAGTCATAATTGTGGTTAACCTCCTCAACCACGAAAAGGTTCGTGGCCGCACTTCCTCGGCATGCGTCGAACCTGAAGGAAGATGTCATCGCACTAAGTGCTCAATCTCCAACGCCGGTTAGACGCAGCGTCTCGCCGACCCTCCTGCGGTATATCAAATTGACTAGAGAGGAATAATCCCTGATGGCTAGCAGTGCGCCGATTATCGAATTAATCAGCCCCGAAGAACTCACGTAGGACTGGATGCATTTCCATGGCCTGTTCTTTCTGTATCTGCTCATAGGTTCTCAGGATGATTCCAACCGCTAGCAACAATCCGGTCCCCGTTGCGTTTCCTACTGTTCCCAGTAGATCTGCACCCGCAGCCAGTAGACCGACGAAGGCACCAGAGAACAGGGTAACGGGAGGGATGTAGCGCTCGAGGATACGCTCGAGAACTACTGGATTCTTCCTGAATCCAGGAATCTGCATTCCGGTTCGCTCAATCTGCTTGGCAACATCCTTGGCACCCATGTTAGTAGTCTCAATCCAGAACTTCGCGAACACGGTTGACCCTGCGGTCATGAAGAACACATAGACGAATACGTGAGTCATAATCTGGCCTAAGCTATGGCCGTAGGCATCGCCTGTTTGATTGAGTAATGGCAAGAGCCAGTCGCCCACACCATTGACCATTGATGAGTACCACGCGAAACCGTCTGAAGGTGTGGTCGCACCTACTTCGTAAGAGCCGAACCAATGTGCCTTTGAGCCCCATCCATTCCTACCTAATATCGGAACCGTGGAAAGCACTGGATGGCTCCAGAACAGTAGTGTGAACATGTTGACGTTGGCAAGAAGTGCTGCCATCAAAATTACTGGAATGTTACTCGCATAGACCAATCGTATTGGGTACTGGCCCCTGTGCCCTCTTACCTTGCCGTGGGTCAGGGGTAACTCGAGTTTGCTCGATTCAGCATAGGCCACGACTAGGAACACGATAATTGACGAAACTAAGGCGGCAACTGGATTGGCGTGTTCAAGCAGAATCAATTCGAACCCATTCTGTGACACCAACTCTGAGTTGGTAGCGGTTCGCAGAGTGTAGAATATCATCGGCAAAGTTCCGGATGGAGGGTTTTCCAAACTCATTGCCGCACCTTGCACCGTTGGCAGAGGAGATAGTGTTCCGACGAATGTCGATTGGGCGACCCCAGCAGCAATGAAAAGAGAGATTCCGCTGCCGATTCCCCACTTACTGACCAATTCATCGAGTAGGAATACAAGGTACGAGCCGATGAACAACTGCGAGACGATAACTGCGTTTGCCCAACCGATTCCGAACCTGTCGATGATGGCAACGCTCGGGTCGAGGAAACCGTACACTTGCGGGATTGACTCGACTGGGATCATGAACAGAACGAGTAGTTTCTGAACGCCTTGGTACAGTTGCTTATCGCTGGAATCCTGTAGGTCAAGTTGGATAATCTTGGCTCCAGCAAACAATTGCATGATAATCGAACCAGTAACGATAGGTCCGATTCCAAGATGCATGATTGAACCAGATGCTCCAGCCATGATGGCACGGAACGAGGAGAAGATGTCTAGAGTATCATCAGACAGTCCCCAAATCATCACATTGGTCATCATGAAGTAAATGATGAGAACTAGAGTAGTAGTCCACAATTTCTGGTTGAATCTAACGTGGCCCTCTGGCTTGGTAATGCTTGGATACACATCAACGAGTCTGGAAAGAGCATACAGTCGGCTTGATTCCGAACCCGAATAAAGCAGGCAGGTCATGGCCATTGAGGCCCCTAGACCTAGTAGGGCGACACCGACTAGAAGGAATCCCACTGCGGCCTTGTCGACCCATCCCCAATATGCCAGAGCCAAGACGAATGTAAGCCAAATTAATCCCTTTAGCGACTTGCCTAGATATGGTATCTCTCTGATGTTCTCAGGCAGGTCCGTCATTGTGGCCCACATTACGTAGGCCACGTAAGGGAAGGAGACGAGGAACATCTTCAGAGCACGGGTCTGCTCATCGGCAGCACCGTCCAAGAGATCGTCTCTAAGCCAGTAGAATAGGGCGCCCCAGTAAATTGTGGCCATAATCGTCAGACCAAGCCCGCTCGGCCGACGCTCAACCATTCAAATCACTCCTCTTCCCACTCGCCCCAGTCATCGTCGTCTCCGTCGTCCAAAGTGACGGATCCGCCTGCGGCTTCGATCTTCTCGATTGCTCGCGCACTAGCCTCTGGTACAGTGACGTGCAGGGCGCGCTTGACGCTTCCCTTGCCGAGCAGCTTGTCATAACCGAGTTCTCCGAGGTCGATGGAATCGCCCTCGGCCAACTTGGCTGTCTCTTGGAGATTGATAGTCACGTTGACATTTCTCAGACTGGGGTGGCGGTTAAAGCCGTACATCCCCCAGTGCCTTGGCATGTACTTGAGTCGGGTCATGAGTCTGTGCTTGTTGATACCCGCATTACCGCGGCCACCTCGCTTACCAGCACCGCGTCCAGCCTTCTTTCCACGGCCGTGATAGCGGCTGCGTCCTCGGAATTTGTTTGTCCTAGAAACCATAGAAATCCCTCACATCATCCTTCCAGCAAGCTCTGTAATCGCCTCGCCCCTGAATCCAAGAGCACCGCCTACAGTGAAACTGCGCTTGATTCCACCCCAGCCCTTAGGGCCGCGTGGTGGATGGAGTCTGAAAACTGGCTTCATGCCTTCAATGTCAGTTGTACGTGCATCGCCAGATGCTATGGCCTTCGATACTGCCTTAATTGTGGAATACTCACTACCGGCCTTCACTGAAGCGTCGGTCACCGGTTTGTCGCCGACTAGTCGACCACGTTCTGAGATCAGAGTGGCGATGGTATCTGCATCGACCTCTCCCCAAGTGATGTAGTCCTTGGCCTTGTGCAGCATACCCGCGTAAGCAGGAGTGTCTGGAATCAGAACTGCGTGGTTGACCCTAGTCAAGTTGAGCATGGACATGGTGTCCCTTATCTTTGGCTTGACACCGCGATCACTGCGGGCTCGAATTACTAGGAAGGTCATCCGATATTCCTCCCTTCTGTGATGTTGAGTCTCTGCCTATCCGCATCAGTAATCCTAGTGCGGTTGAGCTCAATTAATGCATTGAATGTCGCCTTGGCGAAGTTGATAGTGGTGCGAGTCTGGCCTGCTGAGCGGGACCACACATCGGTGATGCCGGCAAGTGTCAGAACTCTGCGTCCATAGTCGCCGATAACTAGGCCCTTTCCTGCAGGGGCTGGCATTAGAGTAACTCGTGTTGAACCCGAGCGACCCGTGACCTTGAATGGAATACTGTTACCAGGACCTTCTGAAGACTCCCATGAGCCGTTTCCTCTCATTACAGGAATCAGGTTCAGTTTGGCCTTGTCGATAGCCTTGCGGATTGTGCTTGCGACCTCCTTGCCCTTGCAGATAGATAGTCCAACGTAGCCATCAGAGTTACCGACTACGCACAGGACATTGAATCGGACCCTTCGGCCCGAGTCGGTCATCCTCTGAATCATATTCACTGCGAGAACATCGTCAGCAAGGTCAGGAAGAAGTGCGTCTACTATCTCTACCTCTCTGATTGGAAGTCCTGAAGAAAGTGCTTGCTCATATGTGTGAATTTGCCCACTCATGACCATGCGGCCTAGTCTTGTCTTGGGCTGCCAAGATCTTAGTCCTGCTAATGGATCTGGGCCGCGACGGCGTGGCTCTTGCTGCTCTTCAGGAGGTGCCAGTGCCATAGCTAGACCTGGTGCTAGAACTTCGGGAACATCCGGAGTCTGTTCTGTCTGTTCTGTTTGCTCTTCGCTCATCCTGATGCCTCCTCAATCGCATTCTTTGCTGACTCAACTGCTGTAGCTATTGAGTCGTCTATGTGAGTTCCATTGACTCTGTCATCGGAAGGTAAAACGCCCTCTCCGTGAGGGACATCCAGTCCTGCATCTACCATGCCTCTGAGGGCGGCGAAGATTCGGTTTCCGGGTGAAGAAGCGGCCAGTCCAATATCTAGGATGGCGCTGTCATATCCGGCCGATAGAGCCGATTTACCCAGTGCATATCCTGCTACATAGCAAGCAGGTACTGACTTNGTAGATGCGCCGGCGGGCCATCCATAGGCGGCTAGATTGTTGCCGCTCACGGAAGCAATTATTCTGTCTCCTTCTGGATCAAATTGNGCCAATTGGCAGACCACTTGAGTGTTGGAGACTCTGACTATGGCCCGAGGAGCTCCTCCTCTGAGCATTCTGAGTCTTCTNCTGTAGTCCGTCTTGCCGTTACGCCTTCGCTTGAATCGAAGTCTCTGACTCTTTCCGTGTGCCATCACTCATCGCCTCCTAGGGTGACTCCATCGAGTTCTATGTTCGTGCGCATGTGCGCGACCGAACGGTAAGATCCGCCCTTCGCCTTTCGGTAGTAATAGCGATACTGGGAAGGAGTAAGTTGCTCAGTGGCACGGAGTTCCTTTAGTTGTCTTCTCTGTGCTCGAATTAGACTCATCCAGCGCTGCTTCTTTGGGTTCCTCGAGTTGGCACTACCTTTTCGCGAACCCTGGCCCTTACGGCGACCCTTTGCCCTCTGGGCATCTGCCTTCCTAGCTCTTGCGCGACTAGTCCCCTTGATTGGCTTGGCCTTGATTAGGCCCTCCTCAATCAATTCTCGGATGTCATCCTTCTGAACAGCACTGGAAATCTCATCGAGATAATCAGGATGAATCCAGACTCTGTGGACTCCGACTGTTCTGCCCTCCTTCTGAGAGAGGATTTGAGCCGCCATCCTGCGCTGGTTGGTGATCATCATTGCATGTCCCCCTTGCGCTGGAAGCGCCTTCTGTTGAGTACCCTCAGGCCGAGGTCGTCGGCCCTGTCGTGAATCTGTGCTCTCTTCCTGTTGCCTACTCTAGCGCCAATGCGAACTGCCTGTCGCTCAGGATCGATGCCATCGAGATCGGCTGGTTTGTACACCATTACTTCCTCAAACCCTGATGGGTGTAGACCTCTGACAGATGCTATCTTGCGGTATCCGACTCTAGCCATAGGTGATCTGTACTTGCGGTTCACTCTCTGACTGGACTGTAGACCCTTCGGCTTCCTCCAGCCGGTCTTTGAGAGTCTCTTGTACCTGAACCATTCCTGTCTCCTGAAGGCTGGCTGCTTCTTCTTCTGAGAGTTCAGTATGGCAATATCGGCCGTAGTGGAGTCGTCGAGCACAGGCTTCTGACGAGCGACATGGAAGTCATCCCACTCATCATCGAAGAAATCGTCATCGGTATCGTCATCGAAATCGTCGTCTTCGAAGTCGTCTTCAACTTCGACGGCCTCATCTGCAAGATCTTCTACTGCGTCCGATGAGTCGTACTCTTCCAGTCTAGCAATGAGTTCGGCCTTCTTACCTGATACAGGTAGGTCACGCTCGCGGAGCAAATCCTTCAATTCAGCAACAGTAAGTGATTCGTATTCTGCCATATCTTCACACTCCCTTTGAGACAATGTAGATTCCATCCTGGAACACTCTTCTGTCTCGCTTCTTTATTTTGCATGCTCGCTCGATATTTGCAGCAGTCTGGCCTACCTTCTCTCTGTCAGCACCCTTGACTAGGACATCTGTCTTGTTCTCGACCCTGACTTCGACCTCGGAGGGCGTCCAAGGTAGTTTGGCGACTCTAGGAACCTTCTCTCCGAACAGGTTTGTGATAGTGAACTTCTGGCCTTCTACCTTGAGGCTCATCGGGAAGTGGCTGAATACTGCCTTCAAGCGGTACTCGAAGCCCTCGTCCACGCCTCTGACCATGTTCCTTAGGTGAGCTGCCCAAGTTCCAGCGATTGCCTTGTCGGCTCGGCGAGGCAGATTACAGAAAACCTCGATTGCGGAGTCTGCCTGTCTGATTTCGACGCTTTGGTGACGGAACTCTCTGGACAATGACTGTCCATCCTTGACCAATGTTACAGTATTGCCATTCATGCTCGCACCTACTCCATCAGGTAAGTCGATTCGGTGCGAGATGTGGTCAAGTTTCGGCATCCTCTCTCCTCCTAGAATATGTATGCGAGAAGTCGTCCACCGACTCTCTCCTTCTTCGCGTCGTAGTGGTTCATGACGCCTTGATTTGTGGTTAGAATCAACAGACCTAGGTCTCTGGCTGGCAGGTATCTTGACTCCCACTTCTCGTAGTCGGAGCGCTTCACTGAGTGCCTTGGCTTGATGACACCGCAGCGATTGATTGCACCAATCAACTCGATTCTGAAAGAGCCGCCTCGTCCGTTCTCGATTCTCTGATATTCACCGATGTAGTTCGAAGCCTGCATGATGTCGAGCATGTTGCCCAGCATCTTGCTGGCCGGATTTACGGTCACCTCGTAGTGACCGGCTTGCTCCGCATTGAAAATGCGGGTGAAGGCATCGCTAATTGGATCAAACTGCATTTCTTTCACCTCATGAGTACTTCTTGAATCCGATATCGGGAGCGACATCTCTGAAACACTGTCTGCACAGCCTCAGTCCGTGTCTTCGAATCATTCC
>PBWO01000036.1 GCA_002727275.1 Methanobacteriota archaeon | reverse complement strand
CCTGATTTGGATGGAGACGGAATCCTAGATTCCGAAGATGACGATGTGGATGGAGACGGTTACAACAATACTGTCGAACTTGATTGCATGAGTGATGCTTGGAATTCTACATCCACGCCTTCAGATATTGATGGGGACGGTTTGTGTGATGCGCTTGATTCGGATATTGATGGAGATGGTTTGCCAAACGATTGGGAAGAGGAGCGAGGATTTGATCCGCGTGATGCAGAGAGTATGATGACTTGTCACGGGCATACAGTTTACTGCTTGCGCACATTTGATGACTTCACATTTCCCGAGACTCACAACGCATATTCTACCGTAGAGGACCAATTCCTAATTGGAGTAAACCATTACACAGGCCTACAGTGGCAGTGGGATGGAGGAATCAGGGCATTCATGGTCGACTCACATCATCGGAGTGATGACAATACCAGCGCAGAAGATGTTAGGTTCTGCCATGGTACTGGGCAGTTCTTCCACCCTTGTCTATTCGGCGAAGTCGATGCTTTCGACTGGCTACGGCTTCTAGGTTCGTTGATGAACAACAGTAGCGGAGATGTCGTCACTTTACTCATCGAAAATTACGTTCCTGCTGAACACCTTGATTTCCTTTTCAAGCAGACAGGTATGTACGAGAGGATTTACACTCATACACTCGGAGAATCGTGGCCAAGTTTGGGTGATTTGGTTCTAGCGGGTACTGATCTAGTCGTGTTCTGGGAGCAATCGCAGAACGACGATTTTCCTTGGCTACATGACTTCGGAGTATTCAGTTGGACCACAAATTATGCCGAGAGTAGTGCCGAGGAAATGTCTTGCACCGTACACAGAGGAGATGGTTCTCAGCCAGTTTGGCATTTGAACAACTGGCTTAGTAACGCGTTTGGGCTACCGGATCCGGTAAGGGCTGTAGATGTCAACGATTACGACAATCTTCTGGAGAGGGCTCTTGAGTGCTGGGAGATTATGGACAACAGGCCCACATTCATTGCCGTAGACTACTGGGAAGAAGGTGAAATCACCAACGTTACAATCACCATGAACAAGATGTCACACTGGTCCGACCCTGTTCCCGAGCATCCGTAGTGGGTGCGAGGGTTTTCGGCTGTGTAATGAGGCGAAGAGTCATGCCGGAGCAATCGAGCGATGGGTTTCATCCTCTCGTCTCCGGACTTGTGCAAGACCTAGGATGGGATTTAACTCCAATTCAACAGGAATCAATGCCTGGACTTCTAGAGGGAGGTCACAGGTTATTGCTAGCCCCCACAGGTAGTGGCAAGACCGAGGCTGCGGTGCTGCCTCTGGCCTCTAGGGCACTATCGGAAAAATGGCAAGGCCTGTCAATTCTGTATATCACCCCTCTGAGGGCCTTGAACCGAGACATTGACAGAAGGCTCGGAGCGATGCTACACCCTCTGGGGCTGAGTGTTGGACTGCGTCATGGAGACACGCCACAGAAAGAGAGAACTCGTCAGTCTCGCTCGCCACCTAATCTGTTGGTGACTACTCCAGAGACATTACAGATTATGCTGCTAGGTAGTCGCCTTAGACAACATCTTGCCGGGGTCCGTGCTATTGTGATTGACGAGGTTCACGACTTGGCTGCATCCGAGCGTGGCTCTCAGATGTTGGTCGGAATAGCCAGAGTTGAGGAATACTGCAAAGAGTCAATTCAGAGAGTGGGACTATCTGCCACGGTCGGAAATCCAAATGAGATGGCTAGATGGATGCACGCAGATGCTGTGCCTGTAATTGGGCCCGCTCCTCGGACGACGAAAATCGAAGTGCATAGAGAACGGATAATGCCAGAGGATGAAGTCATGTCTGTGGAGTGGTCAATCTCTCCCAGTTCGGTAGCAGCATTCAGATCATTATCGCAAACTTTGTTGGAGGATTATCCTTCACTGGTCTTCGTCAACTCAAGAAGTGCGGCAGAAACTGTAGCTCAGAGGCTATCTCATCTCTCTCCTGAATTGACGATTGGTGTGCATCATGGTAGCCTAGCAGCCGAGACTAGACAGGATATGGAGAACGCCCTGCGAAGGGGCGATTTGCATGCATTGATTTGCACTAGCAGCCTTGAATTGGGCATAGACATCGGTACTATTCGAAGAGTGCATCAGATTCAGAGTCCAAGAGCAGTGGACAGGATGTTGCAGCGTCTCGGTAGAGCAGAGCATCACATGGGCGGAACCGGACGAGGCCGGGTTCTGGCTTGGGATGCTGACGGCATCTCAGAGGCAGGAGTCATCGCCCGTAGGGCGATGGAAGGAGAGATCGAGGGAGTAGAATGGAGAATCAATCCCGGAATCGTGGTTGCGAACCAGCTTCTCCAGATGGCGATAGAAAGAGGAGTGGTGCCGCTCACAATGGCCACGGAGATTTTGCAACGATGCTCGATTCTGAAAGATTGGTCCCACGAGTCAACTATGGCAGTATTGAGGGTCCTCGATGATCGTTGGTTGCTTAGATTGATTGAAAACCCTGCTGAATCAGATGTGACAACTTGGTCTTCGAAGTTGTGGATCGAGCTCGCCTCAAGGAGTAAAGGAGATGTTCCTGAAGAGCGCCCCTCTTGGGAAGATGAGATTTCTGATTCTGACAAGAAGAAGTGGCGACAGCAGTTACTGCAGGCTCTACCTGAATCCCTCAAGGCAGGATGGTTTTCTCCCGCAGGTAGGCTTGGCAAGACTCGGGGCGACCATTACTCGATGATTCCTGATGAGATGTCATACAGAGTAAGGGATGCTGTTACTCGTAGAGTCTTGGGTTCTGTTGACGAGGCATTCGTACTCTCTCTGGGAGACGACAGTGGAGATTCTGTAGGTCGAGCTCGTAAATTCGTAATGGCCGGACGGACATGGGAGATTATCGATGCTGATCCCGAACAAGAGGAGTTGTTGGTAGCACCAGTGAAGGAGAGTGGGGAAGCCCCGATATGGGCGGGAGAATTGCCACCAGTGCCTCGTGAAATCGCAGAGGAAGTTGGGCGGTTGCGCAGAAGTGCGGCAATAGAGATTGGAGCATTACCCGAAGAGGATGATTGTGTGCCTTTCTCATCCTATCCTCTATCGGAAGTGGCTGCCGAGACTATCGTGACTAGTGTTGCAGAACATCTCGATGCCACAGGCGTAATCCCTGATGAAAGGACCATGACTGTAGAAGATAGGGATGGAACCATTGTACTGAACACCTGTCGAGGCTCCAAGATTAACGAGACTCTGGCTCACTTCATACAAGCCATGGGCTCGATGCTGCAAGGAAAGATGGGTAGGGCCCTAGTTGATCCTTACAGAATCTCATTCCAAGTTCCCGGAATGACTGCAACTAATGTCGTCGAATGGTTGGAAGAGACTCCGCCGGACGCACTCCCCTCGATTCTTAGGATGACTATCCCAAATGGATTAGCTGTTAGATGGAGAGTGGTGCAAGTAGCGCGCCGAATGGGTGTNCTCGCCAAGGGTGTTGATCCAAGGAAGGTCAACCTAGAAGGATTGATGGAGAGNTACCGGGGTACTCCTGTAATTGAGGAGTCACTAGACAAACTATTCCACGAGAGAATGGATGTTGACTCNACTGTTGATGTGATGAGAGAGATTCAGGGTGGCTCANTAGAGGTCTCNCATACAGCAACTGGCCCTCTAGGGATGAGCCCCAAAGGTGAACGTGACTTGNTACTACCATCTTGGTCCGACAAGGANNTACGAGAGCGTCTAGAGGTTCGGCTAGTCAATGAGAGAGCGGTGTTAATCTGTCTCAACTGCCAGAATAAGCGAAGGGGGCGAGTAGGCAGAATGGAAGATAGAATCGAAGGCTGCTCATCATGCGGAGGGAGAATGTTGGCTTGCGCCCCTGAGAGGATGGAGAGTATGTTGGCTGAGTGGGTATCCAGTAGAGATCATACAATTCGAGGAAAGATGGAGAAGAACGCGGAGTTGGTACGCAATCACGGAGTTGAGGCAGTGATATGTCTGATGGGACGGGGAATAGCAGAGGAGACTGCTACTCGTATAATGCGCGGGCACGTGAAGGGAGAGAGAATTCGATTGCTCAGATCAATCCACAATGCTGAATTGAAGTACGCTCGTACCCGAAGGTACTGGTCGTGACGAAATCGCTATGCACGGAGTTCGTGCCGACATGTTGTGCTTATTGGACTGACTGGGCGCTACGCCTCAGGTAAATCTACAGTTGTTGACTGGCTTGTTTCCAAGGGATTCGACAGTGAATCCTGCTCTGATTCTATTCGTGTTTATCTCAAAGAAAAGGGGGTCGAAGAATCTCGGGAGAACCTAATCGAAGGTGGCAATGAGTTGCGCAGAACCGGCGGCCCGGGTATTCTAGCAGAAATGTTACTCGAAAGGCTGGACGGAAAGAATGCAGTAATCGATTCAATAAGAACACCTGGTGAAGTCGAAGCCTTACGAGAACGTGAAGATTTCATCCTAATTGAAGTCCGAGCAGGTATGGATGCACGTTGGCAAAGAGCACAGTCTCGTGGAAGAACTGGAGATGTTTCTGATAAGGAGACTTTCTTTGCAAATGAAGAGAAAGAAGCGGTTGCGAAAGATGAGTCAGGACAGGCTCTGAATGCAACCGCTGAAATGGCAGACCTAATTTTGGTCAATGATGGTTCAATTGAGGAACTATACTCAGATTTGGAAGAGATGCTTGAGCGTCTTTCCTAAGCCTGTCTGACATTTACTCCGGCTTCTTCCATCATCGCCGAAGCGGTTGCGAAATCATCTTGCCATCTGTCTGGGATTTCGATATCAGCTGGATAAACTACCTCTGAAACTCCTGCTTGGATCAGAGATCTAGTGCATCTTGAGCATGGAGGCCATGTCACATATGCTGTATTGCCCTTGAGAGAGACTCCAGTTCTAGCCGCATGCATGATTGCGTTCTCCTCTGCGTGGCAAATGAGTGGGTACTTTTGCTCACGGTCAGCAAGTCTCTCCTCATCGTCCTCAATGCCACGCGGAAAACCATTGAATCCAGTCGAGCGAATCTCTCTGTCTTCGCCGACGACTACGCATCCGACCTTAGTGGATGGATCCTTACTCCATGTGGAAATATGGGATGCTAGGTCAAGGAATCTTCTGTCCCACTTCTCGCTCATTCTAACACCTCAGGGACGGCCACCGGGTGGATCGTTATCTCGGTTCGCCTCGGTCCTGCTGGGGTCGTAACCCTCCCAGACTGTCGGATTGGAGTAGCAATCTGGATCGTCTTGGTCCGCTTGACCTCCGCTGTCATTGTCAATTCCGTCACCACAGTTACCATCTGAAACTGACGATTTGGGCAGAAAGTTGTCCACCCCTCCGCCTGAAGCAAGAGCAATTAGGATACCCAATAGGACGACAGTTAGACCGGCGAGGATTACTTTCGAAGCCGAGTCCTTGGACTCGACTACAACTTTCACTTCGACCTTGTCGTCGGACTTCTCAGTCATACTATGCGAGAGCCACCGAAAGTCATCATACTTGGGTTCTTAGTGAGCAGTCAAGGCTTCCCAAAGGTCCCATCCTTTGCTTTCTACCATATGTCTGAAGATGTCTCCGACAAGATACACACTACCAATCACCATCAAATCAAAGCCTCCATCAATCGCTAAATCCGATGCAATTGAGAATGCCTCAATCGGATTCTCGTTGGCAGCATCGGGCTTAGCGCCTAGACCATTTAGTGTCCTTTTCAATTCGTCAATTTGGACCGCTGGATTGCGTCCGGTAATTGGCTGTGTCAACACCAATCCCTCAAAGAGAGGATTTGATTGGAGTCTAGTAGTAAGGGGCTCAAGAGTTTGGCTAAGGTCACTCTTAGTGGTCATTCCGAGTAGGAGAATACATGGTCTATCTACATCAGATAAGTCGGCTTCCAAACTCTCAGCGTTGTGCGCGGCACTAATTCGAGTCGTTATTCCATCGACCCAATCACTACCAAAGCCTGGGGAGCGCCCCGGCCAGAGACAATCGGCTGAGTTTGTAGACCATTTCAGAATCTCCGCTGCTTCAAGCACCATAGATGCGTAAATCTCCCATGGGTTGGTGGCCTCACAGGGCCACCAGATTAGATCTGAGTCTGCGATTTCTTCGATGACTTCTCTCACACCGGAGTCTTCATGCTCCAAAGCAATAATCGGCACTCCGGGACGATGGATAGAAGCCTTCTCAAATGCGATTTCGCGAAGAGTTTCGCCAAGGTATTCACTGTGCTCCATCGATACGGTGGTCAAGAAGCACAAATCTGCATTCACCAGTCTAGTCGCGTCAAGCCTACCTCCCATTCCAGTCTCGATGATTCCTCTTTGCACTCCTGCTTCTCTGAATGCCAGCATTGCAGCAAGGAATGTGGTCTCAAAGTAAGTTGGACTACATTCGGGCTCCTGCTCTGAGGCCTCTCTTACTCTGCTTAGAGCTCTGTCAAAGTCTTCTGGCTCAATCGGTCTGCCATCTATTCGAATACGCTCCTCGACAGTCACTAGATGTGGAGAAGTGAATAGCCCAGTAGTCAGCCCACTTGCTGAAGCAGCAGCAGACAGTTGGACGCATAGTGACCCTTTGCCGTTACTTCCGGCAACATGAATTGAAGGGAATTCAAGGTGAGGTTCGCCTAATCTAGATAATAGAATCCGACAATTTTCCAGACCCAGTTTCATCCCCATTGAGATGCGAGAATCTAGCCATTCGCGTGGTCCGATACCGATTCCTCCTGTATTTCACTGGTGTGCGTGAACGGGTCAAGGTGATATGGCCCATGAAGTTCGTGGGGGCATGGATGGAGAGTCTGGGAGCATCCTCGAGGTGATGCGTCAGCAGTGGGCCTCTATGGTAAGCATGGGTGGTATGTTTGTCGGCACAATCCTGCTAGGGCTCAGTATCCAGCCACTTTACGATGTTCCCGAGGCTAGAGCATTCGGAGAGGAAGGAGCATCCAAGGGCGGATATGTTGCCATGGAAATGATGTTCATTTTGATTTTCACTGTGGTAATCATCTGGCTTGCTCGAAAAGGGCTTGACTACATCATCAAAGGAATCGTACTCTTAGCATTAGGAATGAGTTTGTTCTACATCCTATGGCCATACATCTCGCTACTATACTACCTGCTTGGATTATCGTCTGTTAATCTGACATTATTCTCTACAGTCGCCGTAAGCGTGGGTCTGATGACATTGCTTGTGAAGTATCCTGAGTGGTATGTTGTCAACACGGTTGGCGTTCTAGTTGGGGCTGGTGTGATTACTCTGATTGGAGTCTCTTTCGTACCTGTGCTGATTATCGCGTTCATGATTGCTGCAGCAATCTACGATCATTGGGCTGTAAACAGCAGTAAGCATATGCTCGAACTCGCTGATACCATGATCAAGAACAAATTGCCAGTTCTTCTTGTAGCACCGAAAGGG
>PBWO01000035.1 GCA_002727275.1 Methanobacteriota archaeon | reverse complement strand
GCCGTCGCTGGAAGCAGATTCTCTCGTGAAGAGTGATTACAAGTCGCTGAGTGCGACATCGGACTCTTCTCCACTTTCGAGTTCCTTGATTCTCACATTGCCTGCAGCCCACTCATCGGGCATCACCATGACGAGTCGTTGAGCTCCGGTTCTCTCTGCATGTCGGAAAGCCCACTTCATACGCTTGTCCTCCAATACAAGATCCACCTGTCGGCCACTCGCCCTGAGTTTGGTCGCCACTGACATCGCTGCAGAGCGTAGGTCCTCATTGATTGCAATCACAATATCCTGATTACCGGAAGGAAGGTCTGGGACCAATCCCTTCTCATTGAGTAATTCCATGATTACCATATCACCGAAACCAAAACCAGTCGCGGGCATATCGTTACCGCCCAAACTGGATAGGAGTCTGTCGTACCTACCTCCTCCACAGATTGCTCGTAACTTACCGGCCCTGTCGTGCGCCTCGAACACCGGCCCGGTGTAGTAGGCTAGTCCTCTGACGACTGAAGCATCGAAGGCCACCCAGTCAGCGATGCCGTAGGCATCGACCAGATCAAACAGCGTCGCTAATTCTGCCACAGCCTCACTTCCTTCACCGAGTGCAGAGGCTAGAGAGTCCAAGTCTGACAGACCCAATGTGGACTGGATTGCAGCGATTGCATCCGAGTCGAGTCCTTGCTCGGAGAGTTGCTGCTCGACAGCCTCTGCTGGCAGCTTGTCCATCTTGTCGACGATAATACAGGTGGCTGCGAAGGCATCACCTGAGATTCCGAGCGAGCCGAGTACCTCTTCGAGCACCTTGCGGCTACTGATTCGAATAACGAGGTCATCAGCATTCAGACCTACTCCTTCGAAGAATGAGACTAGTACAGAGAGCAATTCCGCATCCGCTTGTATTGCATCACTGCCCCAGATGTCAACATTCCATTGGTAGTGCTCGCGTCCGCGTCCGCGCTGGGTTCTCTCATAGCGCCAACACTGTGGAATTGAGAACCACTTGATTGGAGTAGGTAGTGCTCCTGCTCTAGCCATCACCATACGAGCGAGGGATGGAGTCATCTCGGGGCGAAGTGCAACTTTGCGGCCACCCTTATCTTCGAAGTTGTAGAGTTGCTGAGTAATCTCCTCGCCCTGTTTACGGGTGTACAATTCCTCGTGCTCGAGTACGGATGAGTCGTACTCCTCGAAGCCATGACTGCGTGCGGCTGATTGGAAGTTGTCGAACAGCCAATTGCGTATCCGCATGTCTTCGGGATAGAAGTCCCTAGTGCCTCGAACGCCTTTGGTCACGCCCGCGCCACGAACAAGCCCACTTCAAGCCCTACGCCGTTCCTTATACTGCTCAAGCCGTTCTTTGCGGGTGATGCGCCCGTCGGACAAGGGGAATGCGAACATGCGCAGAGCTAGGAAGGCAAGGAATCCGAAGGCTGCGGTGTTTGCCGCCCAAGAATACAGGTGGTTGTAGCCTAGAGTGTCACTGAAGTAGGCGATTGAAGCTGTTGAGAGTGCCCATAAGACAGTGTAGATGATCATCATCATGTACAGACTCTTGCCGTAACTTGTCTTCGACTCAAAGGTCAGCCAGCGATGCAGGAAATGCGCCTGCCATGAGCTGATGAAGTAGGCGATAGCCCACGCGCTGGATGCTCTCCATCGCTCGATTACTACCATATCGTAGAGCCAGTCGTAGATTAGGAAGAAAACTGCGACATTGATGCACCCTACTGCACAGTATGTTGCATATTCGCGAAGCAGTTTGCCCCACGGATAATCCTCACTCACCAGCATGTTACACCGTCCATTCCCTCAGCACTTTGGCTATCTCGACTGGAACATCTTCGGCCAGAAGTCCCGGGCCTGCCTGTTCAGCAGCCCTTGCTCCTGCCTGCCTGAGCAATGCACAACCCAGTCTGGCCGCTGGCCACGCTGGCATTCCCTGAGCCAGTAATCCTCCGATTGTCCCTGCCAGAAGATCCCCCGTCCCACCGACAGCCATCCGTGGGTGCCCGCCTGTCGCCTTGCATGAACGTCCCTGTGGCCCAGTCAGCAAATCTTCTGCTCCAGTTACAACAATTACCACATCCTCGCCTGAACAACCCTCTACTGCTTGGCTCGCAGAAACCTCACCCAGCCATCGCTCGGCCTCGCCCGCGTGTGGAGTTGCAACACCAATCAAACCCTGGGGCCATTTGCCGCTGGGCAAGGCTGAGATTGCGTCTGCATCGATTACTACAGGAGTGCCAATGTCTGCAGCCATCTGCAAGATTGTGGAAACAGCGCTCTTGGTTTTCTCATCCCTGCCTAAGCCAGGACCTATGACCACAGCGTCAGCTCCTCGCTTGGAGAATGCCATGGAAAACGCTTCTAGAGAGTCCTCGGTAAGCATCTCGGAGTCGGGCAGAATCTCTGGGATGAGCGAGGCTGGCCATTCTGCTCTGGATGCAGACTTACTTGGCATCGCCACATGGACTAGATCACATCCACTTCGGGCCGCAGCCATTCCTGCTAGAATCGGGGCGCCGTGATACGGCCCGCCTCCGATTACCCACAGCCTGCCTCGGTCTCCCTTGCGAGCGGTTGCATCGAGTCTTGGATAGCGCTTGGCATCTCCCGGGCCACAGTCTTCGACCTCGGCTGGCCATGGCAGCTCTGACACCCTAACCTCTCCAGCCTTGGATGAGTGTAATCCCTGCTTCATGCTATGGTAGGTGATTGTCGTATCCGCTGTCAGTACATCCGGGCCTCCCAGTCCGGTTGGAATATCGCATGCTAGAATTGGAACGTCCATTCCTCTTGCCCAAGCAGCAACCTCTGCAATGGGTGACCTCAGACTATCCCCCAGACCGGCCCCTGCTCCCAATAGACAATCGACGATTAGTGAGTAGTCTCCCTCGGGCTTATCTGGCCAGATTGTAATCTCACCAGCAGAATCTCTTGCATTAATCGCAGTCTGTCCACGAGAATTATTGTGGCTGGCCAAAACCGCTGTACTAAATCCCCATTCGCGTAAATATCGGGAGGCGACAAACCCGTCGCCTCCGTTGTTTCCAGGCCCACACAGAACTAGGACAGCACCCTTGGCCATCTCCTTGGCAGCCTCGGCTAGAGCCAAACCGGCTGCTTCCATTAATGTGGATTCAGAGATTCCCAATGCTACTGCATTGCCGTCGAGTACTGCAACCTCTGACCAGTTCATCCCCCAGCGAGCAGCCTTGCGCACGTCAGGACTCATGCAAGATCCGCTTCAATGGTTGCCATCGTATGGTTGCGCTTCTCACCATACTCATCGACGAAGGTCTCGGGTAGATCCTCACCTGCACCGACAACGAATGGGTCGTCTCCACCGGGTAGCATGTCGATTGGAGCATCGGCGCCCTCGGGTACATTTCGGTACAGCGGGCGAGGCTCGAGTTCAAAGTCACCTGACAGAACGTATAGCGGCCACGGTGAGTCTGATGTTGGAATCATTCGATTAATCAGGACATATTTGTTCAGTGATACGAATAGGAATGCAGTGACACCCCAGAACAGCAGGATAATCGAAATGCCATGTGGATTTGTCGGATTCCACGGGTCGTGAACATTGACTAGCAAGTCACCAAAGTATGAGAGCATCAGAACTCCAAACATGAATGGGAATCCGATGTACATGATTACGTCCCACCAGCGGCCAATCCACCAATCATTATCTCCAGTGTTAACGAAGTCATCACGGAAGGCCGAAACACCATTCTCAACATAATCGCCCATATCGAAGCCCTCGCGATCATTCTGTACTTGCCATGACTTGTATTGTCTCCAGCCATACTTCCAGATACTGTAAGCGATGAAAAGACCGCTAAACATCAGACCGTAGCCCCAGATGTGGTCCTGAACCTCTAGGAACTGAGGGAATGCGACTCCAGTTGATTCGTCCACCATAATCCAGATTGCGGCACTTGGAAGTCCGAAGAGGAAGATGGCTGCGCTAGTGAAACCGACTGCCTGTGAGCGNTCCACTCCGTGGTCGACGAAGTTGCGTACACATAGTTCGACTGTGGAAATCATGCTGGTCAGNGCAGCGAAGGAAAGCGCCATGAAGAATACTGTAACCATCAGAAGTTGAATCGCTGGTCCNCCGGGAGCCTTTGCGAAAACCTCTGGNAGAACTAGGAAGGTGATTGCAGANCTTCCTCCACCAACAGCACTNAGAGGGTCATCAACAACAGCGAATACNGCCATCATCACGGTAAGNCCAGCAATNATCGAGATGCTGTTGTTGGCAAGACACATTGTAGCAGCGTTCAGAGTGGTGTCCTCATCCTTGCGCATGTAAACCGAGTAGGTGATTGCCATACCCATTCCAGCAGAACATGACCATGCTGACTGAGACAATCCGTTAATCCAAGTCTCGGGCTCGAAAAGATACTCCGGCTGGATGCTGAACATGAAGACGAAGCCATCGAGTGTGCCATCCTCAAAGTCCATGACGAAGGCGAGGAAGAGAGCTGTGAACAGCAGAACGAAAAGAGAAGTCATCAGATACACGTTGGCCTTCTCGATGGCCTTCGCACCCTTCCAAATAGCAGCCATAGTAATCAAAATCGCAATGGTTTGGAAGAAGATAACCTGAGTTGGGTCCTGCAAGAAGTTGTTCCAGACATCGGTGGTATCTACTTCTTCAGTCAGACCGCCGCGAATCGCAGTCTGGAAGTAGTTGATGCACCATCCTGTGACAACGGCATAGTAGAATCCAATTGCCGTCGAAATCCAAGCCGTCCAAAGTCCCATCCAAGCGAAGTTCTTGCCGGCGAAGATACGGAAGGTTCCGACGGTTCCGGTTCGACTTCTCTTGCCAAGAGCAAACTCAGCGATAATCAATGGAACCGACCAAAGGAATAGGAAGATGAGCCAAGGGACGAGAAAAGAGCCGCCTCCATTTGCTCCTACCATTCTAGGGAAGCGCCAGATGTTACCAGTTCCAATCGCAGCACCGATCGTGGCGAAGATTAGTCCTAATCGACCGCTGAACTGATCGGAGGATTGTTCTGACTGTGGATTCATTCTACATCCTCCGGCAAGCCGAGTACTCCGCGCTCGTCATCGAACATAGCGCGCAGGGTATAGCCCAGTCCGCCCCAAACGAAACTCGCTATCACAAGGAACATCATTACTGCGAGCACGGAAGAGCCGAAAGAAGCCCTGTAGGGTATTGCCAACTCGTAGTAATTGCCGCCCTCCTCGACTGTCGGATAAGAGAATGGGAAAGCCCCGTTTGTTGTACCGAGCATTGCCTTGTACTGGATTTTACCTACTGATGTATCGGGTAAAGGAATGTGGCTCTCCAACATCGTACCATTGGAGCCATCTAGCAAGATACACTGCTCTCCAAGTTCCATGAACGGTGACATTTTCCAAGCCACATCTACCCACTCGGTAGGGCCGAAGTCATTTTGCTGTCTAGTGGGTTCTACAAATCTCCACATTAGATGAGTCCGATTGACGTCCGGAGTGAATGGGAAGGCTTTGTCTAAGCACATATTGATTGGGATATCACCCTCGGCTGGGACGGAGACGTTCTTTGGTTCCTCTAGCCATTGCGTCGCCGTAGTATTCTCAATTCCAACTATGGCTCGGTATCTCGGATCATCAGCAATCTCGACCATGTAAAACGGGACACCAACGTTCCTAACTGCGATGTGAGCAATATCCTCCGGATATTCGTGGAATGCGTTACCAATCTCGATGGTGTAGCAGTATGAATTGTGAACCCCATAGTGCCAGTCGCAGAAGTCACCAGTGGTCGGGTATAGCTCAGAAGACTGCATTGGAGCATAGGCAGTCATGTCTCCCATGAT
This sequence comes from Methanobacteriota archaeon, assembly GCA_002727275.1. Lineage (GTDB taxonomy): Archaea > Thermoplasmatota > Poseidoniia > Poseidoniales > Thalassarchaeaceae > Thalassarchaeum. Next base: position 5,629 of record PBWO01000035.1, on the reverse strand, counting down.
ATTGCCGTGGTATACCAGATACTCGTCATCGGGAGTGTAGCAGTTTGTGCAGTGTCCCCAAGGCCATAGAACCAATTCTGAGAAGGAGTGCCAGGTAAGTGTGACCTTGAAGTCCGAAGCGCCGTCACCGTCATCNTCGTTCATCTCAGTCATGTCTTGNATGAANTTNGTCTCAGGCTCGCTATTNCCTCCCATCCAGTCTTCGTCAATCTGTCCGTCAGCATCNTCGTCCTTACCATCAACATGGTCCTCNTTGACNANTCCGTCTCCATCGTTGTCCTCGTAGTTCACCGGACCATTGTAGACATCGTTGTTCGGACCGTCGGCATANCACATNCCGGGGAATAGTGGNCCTGTCGCGCCCAAAGGCGCNCCCCACTCNAACTGGTAATTGCGATTCAGGTCGACCCCATCACAGCCCTCGTCAACTTCCTCGTCGACATCGGGGATAGGGGTCGTTCCGGTCACTGTGTTGTCTCGCAGGTTCTTCCTCCAGCCACTGCGGTAGCAATTCTCCCAAGCAGTTGGTCCGCAGTACTCCTCCATGTCATACCTGACCCCGTCAGTGTTCAACATCGGAATCAAGTAGATTTCACGAGTGTTGACTAGGTCTGTGATGAACTGCTCAGAGAAGTCCTCATCCACTCCGAGATCGCCTGGCCCGCACGGTATTCCGTCTCCGTTGCTGTCCTGATTAGTGGCGTTCAGAAGCGCGCAGTCACCGTCGTTGTCTATGCCATCCCATCCATCCTCGTCAATCAGGCCATCTCCATCGTTGTCTATTCCGGCCTTACCGTAGTAGTAAGCGACGGTCTCAAGGAAAAACATCGGTACCTCAAACGACATCCACTCACGGGCGTGATGGTTTCCAACCAGCATGACATCGGGGCGGTCAGCATAGTTGCCGTCGTCATCGTTGAATGGGTTGTATTCACCACCGTTTACGTTCCCAGTAATTTTCATCCAAGGACTTGGATGATTGTAGTACCAACCCTCGTAATCATCAGAGGTCATCTCTTCTCCACGAGCGTTGACTCCACCTAGCAGACCCTCATGATATTGCAAGAAATCTGGATAGTATGCAGCTAGGGTCTGCATCCTCTCCTTCATTGAGAAGTAGTCGTAGTACTCACGGAACTGGAGTTTGTCAATATCTCCGTGGGGCCCCCATGGGAAAATCTGGAAGGCATACTCGTCGGACCAAATGTCCTCAGGAGCGTATCCGGGGTCCGCATCTTGTGCTCCGACGGGAGCAATTAGGGTCGCTGGAGCTAGGAGTGACAGCATCAGTGGAAGCAACATTGCGGTCAAAGGCACTCGCCTCGACCTCATTGTCGGAATTATCTCCGAATTCGCTTCCTTCGGCATGCTAACGACTGTCCGAGAGTATGTTCGGTATTCAATCCCTCGCAGACCGGTCCATAGGACCGGGGTTGCCTTTTTGAGGGGGGCGTGCTCGGAGCGAGCATGGGCGTACTAGGGATTGACGTGGCCGGAGAGGCCGAATTTGGCGCATTTTCGCAAGGAACCGCAACTGTTCTGGCACTCACAGTTTTGCTTAGCGTAGGTGCTGGAATTTTCTCTCGAAGGATGTTGTTTCCTTGGTTGATGGATCTGTTTTCAAAGACTGAAAGAATTGACGGGAAGGACTTGTTCGCCCCTAAATCACTGGCTTGGATGATAGGACTATTGGTAATGTGGCAGTCACTAGATTGGCTCTTCATGAACGAATCAGATATGGTTTGGGATGCAGACCTAATGACTAGAGTGATGGATTACTCTCGAGCGGGCTTCATCATCCTGATGCTGTTTGCAGCATACAGACTAGTCGACTATCTCGACGCTTTCATCGTCGTCGAAGGTGACGATATGGCGGCTCGCCGCTCACTTGCTAGCGTCGCCGAATCTATTGGCAGACTAGCAGTAGTAATCATCGGTTTCTTCGTAATCGCTGGACTGTTTGGTGTAAACCTGAATGGTCTAATTGCCGGCCTAGGTATCACCGGTCTGGCACTGGCACTGGCAGCAAGAGATTCGGTGGCCAACGTTTTCGGTGCAATCTCAATAATCATCGACCAGCCGTTCAATGTTGGAGACTGGATTATCGTCGAGGACATTGAGGGAGAAGTCATCAATATCGGTCTGCGCACGACCATGCTCAGGACAGGTAACGATACGATTGTCACTATTCCTAACTCGAACATAACCAACTCGCCTGTTGAGAACTACAGCAAGCGCAGATTCAGGCGAATTCGCCCTACCTTCGAGTTCGAAGAGGGTAACGACATGGTTGCACTCAGGCAGTTCTGTGATGAATTGTGCGAGCAAGTTCTAGCAGACTCGAGGGCAACCAAGCAGGAAGACTCGTGGGTCAAGGTTACTCAGGTACTACCTTCCAAGGTGACAGTATCTTGCAACTTCTACTGCCCCTCTTCTGCCAAGATTCAGAGAGAGTTTACTGAGGATATCATCATCATGGCTCGCTCCAGAGGCGAAGAGCTTGGACTCGGCTTCCATGAGCCTAGGCGCAGAGCACAGATGTAGGTCTTGGAATGGCTCGCCTGATTTTGATTCGACACGGCCAATCGGTTTGGAATGCAACCAATCGATTCACCGGCTGGACAGATGTGGAACTCTCCGAGAAGGGAGTTGGGGAAGCAGAAGAAGCAGGACGTCAACTATCTGGGATTCGTATAGATGTAGTACACACTAGCGATCTAATCAGGGCCCAGAGGACGGCCGAGATTGTCATGCAACAAAACGAGTCCTCTGGCGAGGATGTTCCTACATGCTATGATTGGAGACTCAATGAAAGGCACTATGGGGCTCTGCAAGGCCTCAACAAAGCCGAGACTGCAGAGAAGCATGGGGCTGAGCAGGTGCATATCTGGCGTCGCTCATTCGATGTGCCTCCTCCAGAAGGAGAAAGTCTCGAAATGACTGCTGAGAGGACGATTCCGTACTTTACTGAGGAGATTCTACCCGACCTTGAGAGTGGAAAGAATGTCTTGGTTTCTGCTCATGGAAACTCGCTTCGCTCGATTGTGATGCATCTTGAAGGAATCAGTCCCGAAGATATCGTCTCACTTGAGATTCCTACTGGTTCGCCTATGTTCTACACCCATGATGAGAATGGTACAGTCAGAGTAGATTCGTTCTAAATCATCGTGAAAGGTCGCTCTGGTGGCGGCGACATGCTACGATAAGTACGCATCAAGAACGCACCGACAGCGATGGACGCCAATGGGAGAATCGCATCTTCCAGTGTCCATGGGAATGTGCGGGCTAATGTGGCCGCTCCGAAGAACGCTGCCATCCCAGAAAGTGCACCAATTGTCCGATTGTTGAACATACGCTTCTGATAGGACTGGACATAACGCAGAATCTCAACAGCAGGCTGCGGAGCGCCTGACTGGTGCGAGGTCGCTTCAAGGACATCCATCAGACACTGTTCATACTCCCAGATTGCAAGGCCTCCTCTGTGTGAATAGAAGGCGTCTTTAGTAGTCCAATCTGCAGGAGCTGTTGACTTCCAGCCTTCTATCAAAGCCAGTCTAAGAGGCAACAGTTCTAGATTCGACGAGGAATCGTATAACAGACGAGAAATGTCATGAGTCAATGAGGCTAGGTCGCGCATGGCAGGGAACTCACAATCTGGGACTGCTAGGGCATCTGCTAGGCGAGGTCTGCCTAGTCTGAGTGAGTTTCCTGAGATATCACTGAATCTGACATCCATCAAACTCAGCGTGCAGGGTTGATCCTTTGAAAACGGGGCTCGCCAAAGGAAAGTGGCCCTCAGGGTCTCCTCTAGCCATTGATTTCTAGCGTTCCACCTTGACTGGTCCGAGGGAGTTAGCCTGGCGGCCTTCGCTTGGGTGTGATACCTGCCCAGAACCATTCCAGCATTACGCAGCTCAGCTTCGGCCGCCTCTGCATCGTCCTCCGCTAATGCGTTCGAAATGATTCCAGCAGAATTCTGAATGTCATCTTCTAATGGCCTCAGTATTACTACATCTCGACCTTCATACGAATATCCTCCAATGGGAACTCTAGAGCCCTCTGGAGCGGCCTTCGACCTAGCCCTAAGTCTGCCGTCAGATTCCCACGGAAGAAATTCGGCGATCCATGCTGAATCGGCTTTCAATACAGCGTTCAGACCCTTTTCATTTGGCATCGTACTCAGAGATGTAATCGAGTCTGGATCTGGGACTTCTCCCCATGCTTCCAACTCGCTTACTAGATTGCTCCAGTCTGCTGGCTCATTCAACTGCTCTGGCTCAATCATCCTAGCCATCATTCCGATGCCAGCGAATCTCAGCGCGACGAATCCGGGAGGTGCATCCACGTCAGACTCGACTTGAGTCATTGCAGCAGGCCTCCAAGGTGTCTCATCATCTGACATGGCGCGTGCCCCGGGGGCACGACGTAGTAGTGGGTTTCATTGAATCGGTCAAAGAAGCCTTGAACTCGACCCTCGACCGAAGCGTATGGGTGATGCTGTCTCGGACATACCGCTCGCCGTTGACATGGATGGCACACTCATACTCTCAGACATGAGTGTTATCAGCACTAAACGAGTGATTGCGCGGAGGCCGTGGATGATTCTAGGGGTCCTGTTGAAGGAACTCATAGGTAAGAGAGCACAGTGGAAGAGGGATCTTGCTCGCAAACTGGATTTTGAGCCGAGTGAGTTGGATTACCATGAGGCGTTTCTAGATTGGATTACTGCCGAGCATGCGCGGGGCCGGAAACTGCTTCTTGCAACCGCTTCAGACCGTCTAGTGGCCGAGCGAGTTGCCGCCCACGTCGGTCTATTCTCCGATGTTCTAGCCTCGGACCAGACATTCAATCTTAGAGGTAGCAAGAAGGCCGAGGCTCTAATCTCAAGATTTGGTGAAGGAGGATTCGGTTACGCCGGTAATAGTTTCCACGACCTGCCTGTGTGGGAGAAGGCGGGGCAGGTCGTTGTTGTCAACCCTGACAAAGGACTTCTAGACCGTGTCGGAGAAGACGCGGACGTCATTTTCGAGTAAGTCTGCGTCGGCGACGACCTTTAGCGCAGAATTGTCTCGGTGGCGCGTGGGTCGCGCGCGCAAAGCACTCGGAAGGAGGGTTGATTGGTTTGCCAAGTGGCTACTTCGATATAGGGTGTTTTCAGTTCCAGCTAGCATGATTGCTAACTCCAGTTATGCTTGGAGTTTCATTTCTAGAACAGATAGGATTCGAGCAAGAAGGCTGCGTGAACGAGTTATACAGGGAGAGTTGCCCCAGCATGTGTCCATTATCATGGATGGAAACCGTCGCTTCGCTTGGGGCAAAGATCTCGAAAGAAACGTTGGTCACGCCCAAGGTAAAGAGAAGCTCAAGGAAGTTATGGATTGGATTCTTGACCTCAAGATTCCTTACTTCACCGTCTACGCTCTCTCGACTGAGAATCTCAAGGAGCGTTCCGAAGCCGAACTAGAAGGTCTGTTTGATCTGTATGTAGCAGGCCTAAATGAGATAGCAGACGACCCTAGGATTCACGAGAACGAGGTAAAGGTGCAGGCCGTGGGTCGTCTGAGCATGTTGCCAGACAGAGTCAGAGAGGCTCTAAAGAACGCAGAGTCGCGTACTGAGGACTACTCGG
>PBWO01000034.1 GCA_002727275.1 Methanobacteriota archaeon | reverse complement strand
CGAAAGGGAGAGGTTTCCTGGCCGTGGCTGGAACGAGCACCCCCGCCGGAGCAAGTCCAAGCAGGTCCGTATGGCATCGGCAGGACCGGGTAGGACGCACAGTTGAATGCGACCAGCCTAAGGGTGAACAGAAAGGGGCTTACTCCCTGCTCCCTCGCCCCTACTCGTCATTCTACTATGGCATCGAGTACCGGCTCGGTGGCAAGGGCCCCGCTATGCTCGTAATCTAGCCACGACTCGCCCTTGGTTATCCTCGTACCCACTTCATAGTAAGCCACTATCATGGCAGGCAACAGGATTGAACTGGTCAGCAGAGCTAGTATCAGCAGGAGCATCATGAGAACGAAGAAGTTCTGTAGGCCGGGGATTGCTACGAATAATCCAGCAGCCAAACCTGCACAGGTTGTAGTAGTAGTCTCAAAGATTGTCTGGCCGGTCTTCGCAACAGACTTAACGATACCAGAGGGAGTTTCCCGTTCGTCTTTGATCCTGTCGACAATGTGAATAGAATCGTCCACACCGATGCCGAACACAATTGTACCTACCATGGCGGTGAAGAAATTGACATTGACACCTCCACTTCGCATTAGCAGGGGTTGCCAGACTACTACGACCCCTACTGCAACCATGGTGAAGAAAGCCAGCCTCGGTGAACGGAACAGGAAGGCCATGGCAATCAGCAAAATCAGCATTGTTGCAACGGTGGTCTCCGATTGGGCCTCTTGGACTCCATCATTGACGTCTATGGATACTGGCAAACCGCCGGTCAGCAGAGAGTTGAACACCTGTTCTATATCTAGTCCAGTACACGTCCAAGCGGAGTCGCATTCATTGCCTCCGGAGAGGAAACCATCTATTGCGTCCCTCAGAACTGTTGCATCTGCGAGATTAATGTAAGGTTGATTGACGTAGACTAGGGTCTTTGTCTCACCACTTCCTTGGTCTGCATTCATCAACATCGAGCGGACCTCGGGCGAGAGAGTATCGAAAGCGACGTTTACCATATCTTCTCTACTAGAGACTGCGTATGGCCAGCAATCAGGACGGAATGGATTTGACGACTCGTCCCAGCATTCGTCATGTAGAATCTCCCAAAGACTCTGGTCATACAATTCCAAATCTCCGACTACAACATCGACATGTATAGATTTGAGTATTGTGACAAGGCTGACTGTCGAGGTGTTGGCAACCTGATCTATCTTCTCAATCTGCATGAGGTCTATCGCATCGAGTATGGGTAAATCGCGTATCGGCGCGGTTTCGTTTTGGGCCCCTCTTTGGGTAGCATCAACGATGAACATGTTTGTCTGTCCGCCCTCGAAGACGTAGCTGTATTCTCTGAGAGTCTCATATGATTCTAGTCCAGGGGGGACTTCATCTGACGAGCCACTCAAGCCCTTGCCAAGTTCTTCCTCTAGAATAGACCCTCCCCAAACGGTCAAAACTACAGTGACTAACAAAACTAGAACGGTGTTCTTTACTGGTATTTCACCAATCTTCTCCCAGAGTCTATCGAAAGCCTTGGAAGGAGATTTTCTGTATCTAAGCAACTGCACGAGAGCCGGCACTAGAATCATCGACATCACAAATGTCACTGCGATGCCTAAGAGCAAGGTAGTTCCCACGGTCCTCATCGGCTCAATCGGAACTAGGCTAGGCCATCGAAGAACGCTGAATCCAATAATCGTAGTCAGTGCAGAGAGAAAGATTGCATGCCCGGTTGTCAGGACCGCTCTAACTGTCGCTGTTAGAGTAATGTGTGGGTCCCATGGGTCGATGTTCTCGGTCTCAAAGCCATCCCTCTGGGCCGACCAAGCCATCTCCAGCCTCTCTTCAATTAGACCTACTCGATTCTCTTCAATCCGATTCGTCAGATGTAAAGCGTAATCAACCCCCAGGCCAACTAGGATAGGGCCGACAGAGATGATCATTGGAGTTAGCATGATATCCGCTATCACAGTGATTCCAAATGTGATTGTCAGACTCATCAGGATTGGAGCCCCACATATGATGATGACTTTCGGATTGCGGTGCAGTAGTAACATTGCTAGACACACTAGTATTCCACTAATTGGAAGCATTCGATCTACCAACTCTTGATAGATGGCATCCGAAATGTCATGCACGACTGGAGTTAATCCCGTAATGGTCACAGCCTTCCTATTTTCAGTGGATGTAAATTCATCCATAGTAGATGTTGGAGAGATGTAAGTACGGTGACAAATCTGACAAATTGTCGCGTCAGATTCCTCGTAGATTAGCAACTCGGCGTGCCTGATGAACGCCTTGTGGTCTCTGAGTTGGCCCGAAGGATTCTCATCTGACTTTCCCTTGGGATCGTCTCTAGGGGTAATCGCAGTATCTGACATATCAAATTTCAGACCCATGACAACAACAGTCGTGTCCCAGATTCCGTCGTTATTCGTGTCTCGAATGAAACTGGATAACAGTGGCTCTGCATCTTCTACAAAACGGTCAATTCTCTCTTGGGCTCCATCCCCTTCGGGAATTGAATACCCCTCAAACGGATTCAGCGATGATAGTGCACAGTCTTCTCCGTCTCCAGTGGGTAAAGCATACTTCTCCATAGCGCAGTTGAACCTATAACTGGACGAATTGGCTTCCTTTACAATTTGGGCTGGAGACAGTATCCAAACCACGCCATCTATCGCCCCTCTGTCCTCCTTGTTGTAATCCAAGCCGGACTGATATCCCCCTATACCGCGATTCTGATCATCACCCTCAATCCAAGATATCTGTTTTAGGATCTCTACTTGAGTGATATTCTCTGAACCGCGACAATTCGGTGGAGATTCGCCTGCTGAACATTTCCTATCAATTGCATTGTCAGTCTGGATGTAGAGCATGAATATGTCAGTAGACCATTGTTCACGGACCTGCTGTAGAAGCTCAGTGGAATCTGCCCCATCGGGAAGATAAATTTCGACATCCCCATTGATCTGATGTTCGAACTCCATTGCATCTCTGCCTACAGTGGCTGTGACCAGAATCAACAGAATTACTACAGCTGCAGGGCTCCTGAGAATCGAAGAATAAGTCAACTCAGCACTCCTGCGAGTGACTGCCTCAGCAGCATCGCTGACGTCATCTACCAATTGAGCAACCGTGTCAACACCTTCGCCGATAAAACTCGATGAAATCGCTTCCTTAGCATCATCAATTGACTGCTTTACTGGTTTCAATGATTCAAAGAATCGGTCCCAGAATGCCTGCTCATCATCGCGGTTCTTGTCCGACTCGACAGAGTATCTGTCACTCGATTCCCCCTCTACCACGCAGGGGTGCCCCTGCTGAAGCCAAATGAAGCGTTCGCAATGGCCCTCCCTCAGAGATGAATTTGATTGGAAACTGGATTCTGGACTCGTGCCCGATGGACTCAAGTCATGCAGTATGTTGGCCAGCATATGGAATTGGTCACCAGAGGGGCCGGATTCATCGGTTCGCACCTAGTCGATGCCTTGGTTGCCAGCGGTAAGTCGGTAAGGGTGCTCGACAACTTTAGCAGTGGCCGAATGGAGTTCCTCTCTCACCATGATGGCTCCGGGATGGTCGAGGTGGTAAAGGCGGATCTTCTCGATCCCGAAGCCGTCAGACAGGCCTTGGTAGATGTCGATGTAGTCCATCACATGGCGGCTAACCCTGATATCAGACTCGGAACAACTGTAACAGATACTGATCTAAAGCAGGGCACTGTAGCAACCTACAATGTACTCGAGGCTATGAGGCTCGAAGATGTTGGGCAAATCTCCTTCTCTTCCTCGTCAGCAGTTTACGGAGAAGCCGATGTGATGCCGACGCCAGAGACCTACGGGCCAATCAAGCCAATCTCTCTGTACGGGGCCTCAAAGTTGGCATCTGAGGCCTTGATTACCGCCTGGTGCGGCACCTTTGGTGCTAAGTCCTGGGTTCATCGCTTCGCTAACATTGTAGGGCCTAGGGGGACTCATGGAGTAATCTACGACTTCATCCATAAGTTGAAGGCCGACCAAGGGAGGCTTGAGGTTCTAGGAAATGGCAGGCAGGAGAAATCATACATGTCAGCTCACGATTGTGTGCAGGCGATGGTTCATCTTGTCGACAACACTAGTGCCGATGTCAACCTGTATAACCTAGGTACGGGGGACACCTGCTCTGTGCGTAGAATAGCGGAGATAGTGGTCGAGGAAAGTGGCCTTGAAGGAGTCTCAATCGAATACACAGGTGGTGACAGAGGATGGGCTGGCGATGTTCCCAAGACCTCTTTGAATGTCGAGAGCTTGTTTGCCACGGGTTTCAGGCCTGACATGATGTCAGAACAGGCAATCAGACATACTGCTAGCGCACTGATATCAGAGATTGGGCTTTGACGTCGTTCTGGTAATGACCATTTCATTAACCCGAGGCATGAGGAAGCCCTGTGAGTAAGCGCTGGTATCAGGATAACAGGCGGGATGCTTGGAGGCGTATCGCGCGTTCCAAGGGATATCGGACTCGCTCTGCCTACAAACTCAAGCAGATACAAGAGAGGTTTGGCATAATCAGATCTGGCGACTGTGTCCTCGACGTCGGGTGCCATCCGGGCGGATGGTTACAGGTTGCGGTTGAGGAGTCAGGAGAGGGGGGTTTGGTAATCGGAGTGGACCTACTCGCGACATCTCCGGTGGAAGGAGCCACGATTATCATCGGAGATATTACTGATGAATCCACTATTGAACGGATTGGCGAAGCCCTTGAAGATCGAGAGATAAATGTGGTAGTTAGTGACATATCGCCCAATCTGACTGGGCGCTACGACACAGATCAGACCATCTCCTTAGAACTCTCGACTCTAGTTCTGGATGCTGCTATGAGGTTCGTTCCTCCAGGGAGTTCATTCGTGACCAAGATTTTCCAAGGCGTCGGCATAGAAGGGCTAGTGGATGCGGCAAAAGACCGATTTTCTAATGTCCAGAGATTCTCCCCTACTGCCAGCAGAAGTTCATCATCAGAGACATATCTGGTCTGTCAGAATAGATTGCAGCGCGTCCGAACGGCAGCCCGTGATAAGACTGCCTTAGAACAAGTCAATCAGCATCTCAGCCGGCTCGGAATACTGGTGGAGGAGTCAGATGAGGATGAGGAAACTGTGGTAGGGTTCAGGAGACTGAACAAAGATAGTGACTGAATGTTCATTCACTCTGAGTTTCGATCGTAAGGGGCGATGTTCTGCCATTCCGATGCATCTGAGCGGGCTACTACGGCATGCACCCAATCTTCATCTGAACAATTGAACACCTCGTGGGGTAGGCCAGGCTCGATGTAGAACATGTCGCCAGCACTGTGAATGACTGACTTTCTACATCCAGGCCCATACTCGTGCCTGACGCTTCCTTTGAGTAAGTAGATCATCACATCGAAGTCAACATGGATGTGAGCCTTGGCGACGCCACCTGGAGGGATGTAAGCACGATTCATTGACAGTCCCGTCGAAGGAGTATTTTTCCCCGAAAGACCGGGGGCGTACTCGATATTGTTCCAGCCTCGGATCTTTTCTAACTGCCTAAGACTCCAGATTCCGCCTTCGTCTGTGACGAAATCGCTCAGATCAATTGCCTCTCCAGATAGACTTGCTTCCTCTTCCGACATCTTGCTCGTCGATTAGTTTGGCCTTTGGTATTTCACCCTAACCTAACATGAGATTGCTAGTCTACAGTCGTTATTGAGTAAGTCAACGCTAAAAAGGGAGTGCGAGTCGCCGCGTCACCGGGGTTCTCAAATGGGTCAAAGAGCAGACATCTGTACTTCATCAGGTCTACCACTAGTCGACAAGCGAAGTACTGCTTTTCCCTGTCCCGAGTGTGGGCATTCAATTGGACGTAGTGAGCAGTGTAGAGTACAAGCAGTAGAGTACGTCTGTTCAGAGTGTGGTTTCAGTGGCCCTTGAGGTGATCATATGGGGCATGTTGTAGTCAAGTACAAGGTTACTATCGACCAACCGGAGGAAGGCATTCCCGATTACGAGGAGATTTCTGCAAATATTGGAAATTTAGATGAAGTACAGGCTGTTGAAATCAAACCTCTGGCTTTCGGTATGATGTTCATCGAGGTCCAAGCTGTTTTGGGCGAGGGAGAAGGTATCGTCGATGGTTTTGAGTCTCGAGTTCGCGAACTAAACCCGCTCATCGGCCAGATTGAAGCACTGGAGATGGGTCGTCTCTGATCAGTAATGATCGAGTGGCGATTTCATCAATTCTCGCATTAAAACAGTGGCGTAAGTCCCTGGAGGCAGTGAGAACCTGAGTCTTAGGCTGGCACCCTCTGGATGCCATCTATCGGCATTCGATGGACCGTCCCTCCACCTCTGTGATAATTGATCCTCAGACATCTCTTGGGCCTCTTCAACACTGAATGAGTCAAATGGGACCGAGAGTGGTCGGCGGGTGCCGGAAGAAGTGAGTCTTGGAATACTGGAGACTCTCCAATCGACATCTGTCAAACCGGACCTCTTGAGGCCGGTGAGTTCTATCTTTCCTTGTTCACCAGAAGCTAGTTGCGAGTTCAATCCAGGGAGTGGGCCAGTAACGGACAGTCTTCCAAGATTGCAGTTCCTTCTGCACCTCTCAAGGTTGGATTCTGTGACCTCTGCAAGCTTTGATACATCTATTCTACCATTGGCGTGCAAGGGTGCCACTAGGTCTCCTAAAATGGGCTCGATTAATGAGTGGCCCGAATCCATCCTAGCAGCAAGTGCATGGTTGAATGCGAGTGATTGCAAAGAGTGCACTGATAGGAGTTGAAGAGAATGTGGAAGCCTCTTGAAGGCTCTGAGCCAATCCTCGGGATTCTCAACTAGAGATTCAAGGATTGACTTCTCATAGCCCAGGTGTTCTGGGATGATCTTTAGGCACGCATTTGCGTCTCTATCATCCCTCCATAACTTCCTGAATTGCCAGACATCCTCAGTATCGCTCTGGCCCTCCATACCTAGATACAAGTCGCAGGCTTTCTCGAAGTTCCCCTCGACTACCGACCTGCCGACTTCGGGGGTGACTGGACGAGTCGAGCCGAAACGTTGCGGGCCGATCCAATTTGGGAATGAATCTGCCCCCATTCGCTCCGACATACCAGAGATAATCTGCCTGACTCTGGACATTGCCTCCTTACTGTCTACGGGATTCCCATCAGAGTCGCAGCATCCTCGAACCGTGATTGTGAATCTGTTTCCATCGTGATCACTCATGCCAATCTTATGGTGAGTCCTTCCGATCACCTCAATGATAGAGTCAGTTATCTCAGCGGCCTCTACCTTTGCCCGAGGAGCATCAATGACGAGTATTTGACTAGTAACTGCACGCTTGTCCTTCATTCCGGAAGAGAAAATCCTTCTCCTGCTAATTCCGCATGCCTTGGCCAGACGTCCTAGGAAACGATTAGTTTCCCAGTTATTCAGAGAAACTCTGGCAACAGTAAATCTGCCTTTTGGATCCAAGGCCGGAATGCGAGCAATTTCTTCAACACGGAAATCTTCGACCCTTGTCTTGAGAAGGCCTCCAATTCCGTCTCCATCTGCCGACCATCCAGTCAGTCCTAATTGCTCCTCTACAGAGCTAAACGACAAACCCTCACCGCCATCACAGTTTGAGCTTCGACAGTTCCTTCGAGATGTCTGAGCACAGACTCTTGAACACCTTCTCGGCACTCTTTCCCTTTACGGCCCTGATGTAAAGTTCAGGCTCATCTAGGTCAGGATGCTTCTGGAAGTAGTTAGAATACTCCACATCCTTACTTGAGTTGAGTCTTGAGCGGAATAATTGCAGAGAAGTGTGGTCTTCACCGGCCATACGTAGTCTGAGTTCGCGTCCTTCATTCAAGAGTACCTTGATTGGCATGTCAGCCGCGCGACCGGACGCTCCCTTTTGAGTGCTTTCATCTTCATGTTGGACCCCGAAGGGTCCAAACAGAGCCTAAGTTATAGATGGGAGGCGATTGGGGGGCCGCATGACCGAGGGAATTGCATCCTCGGAGGCCCTTGAGAGGCTGTTTGAAAAATCCTCCATGGCCATAGTAGTGGTGAGCGTATTGTTTACCGCCGCGATGATGCAGGTCCTAATGGACTTCCCCGGGTTCACTACTGAAATTTCCTCTTTCGCGCCCGAATCTGATTCTGACTCTGCAGAAGATCGGATAAACGAAGAGATGGGTGCGGCTTCACATCTGCTTTACATCAATGTTAGACCTTACAGTAAATCAATCGATGGAAGTAATGCTTGTGATGATTCAGTGTGCAATGTTTTGGAATTGGGCGCACTACAACAGCTCGCTGAAGATCTCTACAGAGTAGAACAATATGCTACAGAAAATGGCGGTTTCATTGATTCTCATCTCAATGCTGCAGGGATTATTCAAACAGCCCTGGATGAACGTGACGAGGAGATGCGAGATCTCTCGGAGTTTTCAGATTGGACCGAGCTGTTAGATGCGATTTCAGATGGAGAGGAATGTTCTGATGCTATCGGGAATGAACAGGCAATCGCCTCGGCGTCGTTTGCAGACTCGGCTATGCTGCATTCTGACTTTGACTATGATCCAATCTGCGAATGGTTAGATACTGAGGAGGGTAATCCGACTCCTGTAGCATCTAGCACGATGTGGGTTATCGAGATAAGCGGCGATATCAGCAATGAAGACAGGCGTGACCTGTCGGCCGGAATCAGAACTCTTCTCAGCGAGGAGAATGTGTTGAGTTATGGCGTAATATCTGATGATCTCATTAGTCACGATATCAATCAGTCTACGATGGATAATCTAGTTTGGTTACTGCTGATTGCTGTTCTGGTAGTAGTGGCTCTACTTGCCTTAGCATTCCGCTCATTCATGATGGTGGCCGCACCACTGATGGGCCTATCTGCAGCATTAGTCTGGACCTATGGCATAGTCACCCTGCTGGGTATGCGACTATCGGTCTTAGAAGTCGCTGTGGCGCCTGTTGTTCTGGGACTGGGCATAGATTACTCTATTCATCTACAAAGAGCCTATGAATCGGCCAAGAATCGATCGGGTAGGGCGGCTCAGGCATGGGTCGAATCAATCTCTGTTTTACGATTGGCCCTATCTCTTGCAGTGGTAACCACAGTTTTTGCTTTCCTAGCCAATACATTCTCCGAATTGCCCCCACTCAGGACATTCGGTTTTACACTAGCTCTCGGTGTGGTCTCCGCTTTCATTGCTAGTACTATTACCGTAGGTGCAGTGCACGTGGTCGTCGAGAAGAGTGCTGGAGAAATTTATCACCGGGGCCTCAGGCTTGATGGCTTGGCAGATTTATCAACTCGTTTCCAACGCAGAAACACGGCTAGAGTGCTGCTTATTGTAGCGATGATTACCATGGGTTCGGTTATCGTAGCAATTAGAGAATTGGACACCAGTTTTGAGCTTACAGACTTCCTCTCGGAGGAAGGCATGGACATTATGGAAGTAAGGAATGATATCTACGACTCTTACGAGGCCGCTGCTTGGAAGTCAATCATACTACTAGTCGAGCCTGAGGATGGAAGCAATTCTCTAGCGGGAGATGATCGTGATCTGCTAAGGGGATTAGAGAGATTAGACAGTAGAATCTCGGCCTTGCCTGAAGTCGTCAATCCGAACTCAGTCTCGCAACGACCCTCCTATGATGGCCTCTATACGATACTTCGGGACGCTGTTGAAAATGATCCCTCATTTGGAGAAACGCACAATCTAGGAATCTTCGACGGCGGTCTTGGCCCGACTGGTGACTTCTCAAACGGAGATGTCTCTGCCGCTGTTACTTCTCTGATGAACAATGATAGCATCGGCGACCCATTGAGGGGCGATTCGTGGTCAAATAGAATTAACATGCATGTTGCCCTCACTGAAGATAGTTCTACAGTCAAGTACCTTAGAATGAGGGTTGACGTATTAGTCAGCAACAGTGAAGAGGCTCAGGAGGTCTCTGATGTTTTCATCAAGCAGGCTCAGTTGCTAGAAGAGGATGGCCTAGTGGGAGGCCAGGTCCACATCACCGGCGACGTTATTGTCCTCAACAATGTGCTTTCAGGGCTGGTTCTCTCTCAGGTCGAATCAACTGCAATCAGCCTGTTTGTGTCAATGCTGGTCCTAGTTCTATTGACTCGCCGACTAGGACAGTCGCTAGTTGTTATCCTACCGGTTGGCCTTGCTGGTGCATGGGTAGTGGGGGCGATGGCTATGCTCGGAATCAACTGGAATGTTCTGACAATAATGATCACTGCCCTTACCATCGGACTTGGAATTGATTACTCGATTCACGTATGGAGAAGAATCGAAGCTAATCGCAACTCTGGCATGAGGACTTGGGAGGCGATGCAGCACATGTACTCGACTACCGGGACCGCACTGCTGCTTTCTGCCGGCACTACAATTTGCGGATTCATGGTTTTGCTATTATCTCCGATTCCAGTTATTCAGGACTTCGGAGTCGTAAGTTCGATCTCGGTTTTGTTCTCTCTAGTGATGGCCCTACTCGTGCTTCCGGGTCTTTTAGCCGCCGAGTTCCGTAGCGGCAATGGGTACTAACTAGATTCAAGTTCTATTGCAGATACGACCTCGTCCATATCGAGTCCTTGCTCTCTAGCTACCAATGCTAAGGCCATCCACAGAGTTACTGGTCCCAGGGCCCTGCGTTTTCGCTGGGCTCGGCGAAGTACCTCTTTATTCTGCAAACCTGAGCCCGAAGAAATAATGTCGATTAGAAACGGTATCGAACCTTCAGCCTTATCAGGAAGTGTTTCAATTCCATCGGGATCGGTAATTCTAGGTTCTAGAATTCTCGCTGGTGAGGTGACATCTGAATCCATTTCTTCCAGTTTTGTATCCAATTCCAATTCCGGTGCGGACAGGATGCTGTTGAGAATTGGGCGCCACCCTAAGGGCGGTCTAGAGAAAATGATTCCTGGGGCAGCAGAAATTTCCTCAGATTCTTCTACAAGCCAACCTGTAGAAGTCAGATGGGAGATAATTGAGGCGGATTCCTGCGGAGTAAACCACTGAAGTTCAAGTGACCAGATTCTAGAGAGTGTGTCCCGATGGGCAGACCGGTTTGGCACATCCGATAGAGCCGAATGTAGTAAGCGCCCGACTTCGACTGAGTGTTCGCCCGCCATATCCTTCGATGTGTGGTCGCTCTGATATGCTTGATGCTTATGCCTATGTGATTGAGCAGTTCAGCAACTGATTCAAGAGATAGGGCGATATCGGGGGCCGAAACGATGGCCCGCAGATACGTAGCTAGAGACCCCCGGACATGGAAGAAGTTAGGCTCCTCTGCCGCTTCTGTAGATATCAACATCCAGGGTCTTCTGCCCGAAGACGGAGCTTGGCAGAGGATTCCAAAACACGATGTAATCCCCCTTGCCAGAGGAGATATCTCCAGTGTACAGGTATCTCGTGGAAAGGGTGGCACATTCGCAGTCAGAGTCGATGGAATTCTAGCCCTACATATGGCCCTAGAAGGTAGACTTGATGAAGCCCGTGAAGTGATGCTAGATTGTCTGGATGATGACCATGAAGAAATCAGAGTAGCGGCACTAAGGGGGCTCCCTCCCTTGGCCCTAAAGAGACATGAGGGGTTACTCCAGTGCCTATCTGATAGGTTGTTGGATGAAAATCCGAAAGTCTGTCAAGCAGCAAGAGAATGTCTGGCCCTCGTGGCCCCTGTTTTTCCATCGGGTTGTGAAGAAATACTTAGAAGAGAGTTGAGAAGGCCAGAAAACAAGCATCGAAAGAATGCATTTGAAGCGCTCAGATTAACTGCTGAGAATTGGCCTGAGGCAGGATGTCTGCACCTAGACGAACTGATTCGAGAGGATGATGTTGACCTTAGGCGTAGAGGTTCAAGAATTTTGAAAGTAGTCGCTACAAAACATGGCTCTACAGGATGGGATTTAGTCGGGTGGTCTCTTGAAGACGAAGATCCTCAAGTCAGGAGAAGCGCCTCGGGTACATTGGTGCAGTTAGCTAATGCAGAACCTGCCATAGCCACCATTCTTATTGAAGCAGCTATGCAAGACGATGATTCTGGAGTTCGTAAGTCGGTAATCCGGGCCCTCAAACGACTGGACATGAGGAATCCAAGGGTCAGCAAGATGATTGTCGACGGAGCGAGGAGTCGCGACTACAATCTCAGGAAGGCCTGTATCGACCATCTCTCAGTAATTATGACCGGAGAAGATTTGCGCAACGCTGCTGCCGAGTTGCTCCGTCAGGAGACGAAGCCGGATCTAAGACGTCGGTTATCTTCGCTAGCCAGAGACGTCGAGATAGTCGGGTCTGAGGAAGAGAAGAATCGATTTCTTGCCCCGCTGGACAAAGTACAAGGAGAGGAGGGGGAAAATACACCGCGTAGCGGTGAAGCAATCATCAGGCGTGAACATGATAAACAGAAGTCGGGTCGGCCGCACAGCGAGGATTGACCATGAGCGATGAGTTCGACGATAAACTGGAGCGATTCGAGAGGCTCTGGGACGGTGTTACGCCAAAGGGAATTAATCGCAGTAAGGCAATCAAATTCAGACAATACATGCGGCAGCATGTTCTACAAAAATTCCACAAGAGGCAAAAGGGGCAGTTTGCTTCTGCAGATAAGGGACACTTCAATCACAGCTTTTCGAGCAAGGACCAATTCCTGACCAAGGAGAACTGCCGCAAATACTGGATGGGCGAACTGCAGAGGGAGATCCGCGAATCGGAGACCTTCTGAGGCGATAAGATGGCTGCATCTCAATTCGGCTTTTCATCTTGGGACCTAGAGTCCTCGATTGCAAAGGGAGTCTCTTCTTGTGGATGGGAGAGCCCTACTGAGATCCAAAGAGATTCGATCCCCCCGGCTAGAAAGGGCCTCGATATTGTTGGCCAGGCCAAGACTGGTTCTGGTAAGACCGGTGCCTTTGGCATACCTATACTCGAGTCTTGCGAACCTGTTGGTCACCCTCAGGCAATTGTTCTGTGCCCTACTCGAGAACTAGCAGTCCAAGTCTCCGAAGAAATGGATTCGCTACAAGGTGACAAGGGGCTCTCAATTCAAACTGTATATGGTGGCACTGACTTAGAGAAGCAAGCTAAGAAATTGAGCAAGGGTTGTGACATAGTCGTCGGAACTCCTGGAAGAGTCATAGACATGACCAAGAGAGGCCATTTGGACTTGGAGAGAATATCGATTTTCTGCCTAGATGAAGCCGATAGGATGCTCGATATGGGTTTCTTCCCTGATGTATTGTGGATTCTAGAGAAGTCGGCATCACGCAAACAAACGCTGTTGTTCAGCGCAACCTTCCCCGAAGAAGTCCTTGATGCAGCAGAGGAGTTCCTAACAGACCCAGTGCACATAATGAGCGATGACATGGAAGTAGAGATTCCTGAAATCGATCAATTTGCCATTCAAGTTGGGAGAATGAATAAACTCTGGGCACTTGGCAGAATAATCAGTAAAATGGATGAAGATGATCAGATGCTGATTTTTACTAACACCAAGAGAATGGTTGAAATTCTAACAGACAGGCTTGGCAAGTTCAGAATCCGAGCAATTGGACTTCATGGTGACCTTTCCCAGAACAAGAGAGAGAAGATTATCGATTCCTTCAAGCAGGGGAAAGAGGAGATTCTAGTGGCTACCGATGTGGCAGCTAGAGGACTCGATGTAGATGGCATCACTCATGTTGTCAATTACGACCTGCCTGACGATTCGGAGACCTATGTACATCGTATCGGAAGAACTGGGAGGATGGGCAGGAAAGGCGTTGCATGGAATTTCGTAACTAGAGAAGAAACATCTCAGATTGAGAAGATCGCTTCCACCTGGAATCTATCCATCGAGTTCACTGATGCTCCCGGGCTACCGGAGGGGGTGAATCGGGACCCGATTGGTAAGCGAGAAGACTGGGATGAGGTCTCCGATGCTTTCAGAATGGTCAAGGTTAGGGTATCCGTCGGCAAGTCAGATTCGAGCAAGAGGGAGTTGGCAGATTGGATTATTCAGCAGGCCAGAGTTCCTGACATTGCAATAGGAGAAATTATGCAGGATGTCGATGAGACAGATGTCGAAATCCACGTAGACAAAGTAGCTTATGTCGTCGATGTAATCAAAGCTAGAGAATTCAACGGCTTAACACTGAGTCCCCAGATAGTCAACCCATAGGTGTTGCAATGTCGGATGAGTCCGTCATAACTGTGAATTTGGTCGGGTTCATGTGCCCGATTCCAGTCCATGAGACTCGTAGGGCGTTTGAGTCGGCTGCCTCTGGAACCGAGATGTTAATTCTTTGTGATGACCCAGAAACTCTACATGATATTCCTGCCCTATGTGATAGGATCGGACTAAATTTACTGGGGGTCGAAGAAGAAGCAGGAGAGTATGGATTCAGAATCCGTAAGTAGATTGGTCCATGATACCATTCAAAGGCATGAAGAAACTCGCGTAATCATGACGAGTGCTGTAGATGTCAGTGAGTTGGGAGAAATTCCCGCTGAGGCTCGTCTTCCGACCCCTCACGGGGATTTCAGAATCCGTGTTTTCCATGAAGATGGTACGGGATTTGACCATGTGGCTTTGACACTAGGAGATATGGCAGGCCCTAATCCTGTACTAGTAAGAGTGCATTCTGAATGCCTAACAGGAGATGCATTGCAGAGTCTGAGATGCGATTGTGGAGCTCAGTTGGATGCGGCCATGAGACAGATTCAGGAAATTGGATGGGGTTGCATCGTTTACCTAAGACAAGAGGGCCGGGGGATTGGTCTTCACGCTAAGATTCAGGCTTACAATTTGCAAGACAGGGGTGCCGATACTCTAGATGCCAATCTGATGCTAGGTCACCCTGCCGATAATAGAGACTACGGAGTAGCCTCAGAGATTCTTTCGAGTCTGGGTATTGAGAACGTCTGCCTATTAACTAATAATCCAGACAAAATCTCGCAATTACGAGATCTAGGGATAAATATCGTTGAAAGAATGCCCATCATAGTTGGAGTGGGTAGTGAAAATATAGATTACCTGATTAGCAAGGTAGACCGTATGGGGCACGACATCGATCCAGATAGCCTAAACAGTGAACAATAATGGGGCCGTGACCGGGACTTGAACCCGGGCCGGCGGGACCACAACCCACCGTGCTAACCGCTACACCATCACAGCCGTACGTAGGACTAGGGACGAATCCCTGTTTATCAACAGTACCGGGAATAGGCGACTTGTGAGACCAACGGATTGAAGCGGTGTCCTCTGTCGTTGTCTCCCATGAGGGGGCGTATTCGGGCAGTAATGGCTGCCATACTCATGTTGAGCATGGCCCAGACTGCACCTCTTACGGGGGCTGACACTGTAATAGGGGCTGTAGAAACCCAGTTGTTTGAGGCAGGTGAATTCTCGGACCCTGATGCATGGGATATCAGTAGTACTTCCGGATTCACACAGAGTCCTGCCGATTACTCAATTGGGATGGTTGCGGATGATGAGTTATCCTTCACCCACTCTAGGCCAGACAACTTCGGCGAGTTGACCTCTTGGGCCTCAACTAGCCCAACCAGTTCAAACTCCACACTGGGCCAACCAGACACATTCTACACTTGGTCGAAAGGCCCTAACATTACCATGGCCGGATACGATTTCTCAGGCCTTCATGGAATGTTGATTGCGAATGTTTCGATGATTCTTCATTTCTCGATTCCAGACGTATTGAATCAGGACTCGGTTAGAGTCATTCTACAAAATCACGGAACAGATCAACTGGTTACCACATATGCTCGTACTTTGGGACCAGTACATCGGATTTCAAATCCTGCAGTTCTGTCCTTGGATAACTTGGCATCATATGACTGGGATGACCTAGAAGATACTCAATTCACCATTGATTATGTTTCAGACAATGTGGGCTCTGATGATTCGGAAGTGAGAGTTGATGCAGTCGGGCTGAGAGTGAAGTATCATCAGCCGTGGTATTCTTTTGAGACAATTAAGGCAGTTTCTCCTCTTTCAGGGGCCGATTCACCTATACTGGATTTCGGACCGTATGATGGCGAGATTAACGGACTAAGTACCAGTAGTTGTGGCTTAACTCCTACAAGCCCGGCCACAGGAATTTGGACTTTCGATGTCGAAGTTCCTCCTTTACAGGAATTGGGCAGAATCCACGTGTATGGTTCTGGCAACCACACAATTTGGTCTCTTCCAGATGGCGTAGATGGGGACTTTGTCGAAAAGCAATCAGGAGATTTGCTGGACAATCGAGATTCGGGCCAGCAAATTCGAATCGAAATCAATGATGGTTGTATCTCAGGTGCTAGAATAGATGTTAATGACCCGAGACTGATTGTTAGAGGTAGAGTCAGTGGACAAACTCTGGGACTAGCAGAAACCAGTTACATCCGATTTGCTATCGGCAGTGAATTAGTCAGTAGTATACCAATGTCCAGCGGTCAGTTTCAGATTGATGTCCCAGTTGGATTCGCATTACCCGGATTAGAGGAACAGGTGCAAGTAGGAGTTGCCAGTAGATTTCAGTGGTCATCCGATGGAACTTCGGAGACTACGGTAGTCCATATTGACGAAATGTCGATTAGTGGCTCATTCGAAGTTCACTGGGACTACGATCCTGATTGCCTAGATTTGGAAGATATGTCATTCAACGAGGATGAACCAGGAGTGCACCTGCCGATGTACGTGCGATGTCAGGACGATAATACGGCTCCGGAGGAACTCGTGATTTCCGCCTCCAGTACTGATTCTAATGTAATCGAAGCTAGCGTTATTGATGGTTATGTAAGAGTCCAACCAGTAATGGATGCCTCGGGCAGTTCGACTGTTATGGTAGAAGTAGCTGACTCAATTGGCAATGTTTGGTCTGATTCATTTTCTGTAATAGTCAATTCCGTCAATGATGCACCTGTTCTCGAAGGTTTGCCGGTGACTGTTTTTATTGAATTAGGAGAGACTATGGTGATTGATTTGGATGTCTCAGATTCTGACTCTACTTTCCTAGACTTGCGGGCAAGTCGCTCGTGGGCGACTTTTGACTCTGCTAACGACTTGGTTCTAGAACCAGTAAGTAAGGGCAACCACCTTCTGGAAATTACCGTAAGTGATGGTGAGCTAAGTGTAACTCAATCAATCGAGGTCGTAGTGACTGCAAAGCCGGATCTGACCATTGAGATGGTTGAGATTTGGAGAGATGGTTCTAGGGTTTCACAAGTACATAATGGAGACGTTGTCGAGGTTCATGCCCATGTAAGAAACCTCGGCCGTGAAACAGCAGATGCTGTAGATGTGAAGTGCCATGTCGATGGAATTCTGGTTGGATCTGTTATGATAGACAGTATCGCTCCAGGTGAATTGGGCATCTCCATTTGCGATGCTCAAGTCTCCAATGGTGAAAATGTGGCCCTGTTCAGTGTCTTCGCAGATGCTACAGATTCAATCACAGAGACATCAGAAGAGAATAACGAGGGTTCCGTCACAGTACCCATAGTTGATGAAGAGGAAGATGATGGAGTTATCGACTCAATCGGGCGTGGTCCAGCGATGTTTTTCCTAGCAGTTGGACTAGTACTAATTTCCCTTACTGCTCTGTATTTCGGACCTGGCAGAGTTAGTAAGCCATTCGAACGCCGAAAGTAGCCGGTTTGTGTGCTTACAGATATACCGTTGGCCGATAATCAGGCAATTTCGAGGAATCATTATACCAACTAGTAATTCGAACAGTAATGCTGAGCGAGTCTAGGCCGTGCAGTGGTGTGTGTAATTATGATGAAGTTGAAGATTCGTCTGGAGACTGACGAGTGGGTTTACGAAGAGCACGAGCTGAACTAGCTCACTCCTTGGACCAACTCTGAGGGTATGTTCCGGAGTCCATGAGTACTGACTTAGCCACGGCAACTTCGCCTGATTTCATTTCGCTAATTGAGTCTGAGTCTACTTTGATTACTGCGACTGAAACGGCCTCACCCTTTACTGTCTCCAATAGAACGGTATCTCCTTCCGAAATTCCCTTCTGAGCAGCAATCACTCCGGGACTAGCCAGAGGTGCACCGTGAGAGAGTGCTGCTGCAGCCCCATCTTTGATTGTGATTGAAGGCAAACCTGTCAATAGCGATTCAACGGGTGAAATTAGTTTACTCAATGCTCTGTCATCGCCATGCTCATGATACATGAATGCAGCATCTGCCAATTGCTGCATAGTACAGGCCATTCCTTGCGTGAATGAGCCGGTATTTCTCCTGTGTAACTCGGTCAACTCGCAAGAAGTATCCAAAAGTAAACCGATGTCCTTGGCAAGGGTTCGAACATAGGTCCCGGCGCTACAAGAGACTTCGAACGCAGCGACTTTAGAATCTGGATCGGCTTCGAGGACTCTGATTGAGCGAATGGTTCGAGTTCTGACCTGAATTTTTACAGCGGATTCCAATGGAGGAACATTGTAAATAACGCCCTCCAGTTTAGTAAAGAGATTCAGTAGTTCGGACTCTTCAACAGGCCTTCCAAATCTTAGGACTCCGGCATAGGTCTTATCTCCTCTCAGAACTATGTCGGTCAGCCTAGTTGCCTTACCAAGTAGTAAGGTCAGTAGCCCAGTAGCAAAGGGGTCGAGTGTCCCTCCATGGCCAATTTTGCTGACACCCAGAATTTCTCTGGCCCAAGCAGTCAACTGATGACTGGTTGGCCCTCTGGGCTTCTCTACTAGAATAACTCCCGACCTCAGTAGTTCATCGAGAGTTCGATCATGGGGGCGACAACCAAAGTTGTCATTGGTGGCAGGATCGGCTATATTCCAGAATTCAGTTTCTGCCATTTTAGCCTCCAATTTCTTCAGAAACTATGCGGAATACCTCATCAGCATCGATATTATCAGCATCAACAATCAGATTGTAAGGGGTCATCTCCTCCATGTCAATACCATAGAGATCCTGGTACCTCTGATTATCGTCTGCCTGCCTCTTTTTAGATTCCAAAAGTCGCTCTTCTAGTTCTCCGCCTTCTCTAATTTGGATCCTTCTAGCCCTTTCCTCATCGGAAACCGAAACCCAAACACGTAGGCAGTCTAATTCCATATGATGTGCCCACCATCCACATAATCTGCTTTCGACAACTTCTGGAGAATCAGGACTGGAAAGTATGTCCTTCAACTTTGTATCTAGTGCCCTGTCAACATCCAAGTCCTGCTTGCACAAGGCGCTAAACTCTACAACAGAAAGTCCCCTATTTGCAGCCTCTGCTCGGAAAATCTCTCCTCCGTTCAATGAGGACCAGCCTCTGCTTTGGCAAATCTTCTGAACCAGAGTAGATGTTCCGCTACCGGGGGGGCCACTTACTGTAAGTCTGAGCATGTTTATCTCCACTCGTGGCGGCAGACATCGCATCTGAGGCGCCCACTCTGGCTCCTGGAAATCATGTCAGTAGAGCAAGAAGGGCATGTGGTGCCCACCCTTGGGGCGGAGGTGTGTGTATTGCCGCCCTTTGGTTTAGAATTATCTTCTTGAGATGCCCTCTTCCTTGGACCGGCTCTACTTCTCTGGGCTCTTCGAGTCCTTCTTTCTCTAGACGACTTGGATGATTTTTCATCCTTAATCAAATGCAATAGTGGCTCAGGCAGTGGATCTGCGGCGAGAACTGCGGGGTGAGATTTGTATCGGAGTATCTTCAGATGCCGGTCAATGATTCTCGAAAAGGGGGCACTCATTGTAATGTAAGTAGCAATCCAAGCGGGAAATATCCACAATATTCTCTCATTGAAAGACCACATTGGAAGCCATGGAAGACTGACAAATGACACTCTGAAAGTCTCAACCTCACTGGCCATCCAACTGAAAATGGCTATGATAAATACAATTGTAAACATCATTGGCCTCATCATTGCAGATTGCATGGCCATGTTCTCAGGCATCATCTCCATCTGTAATTTTTGCATCTTCTCGACTCGGGCAGTGTCACGAGCCATCTGTGCTTCTCTCAGTTGCTTACCTACCTGTCTCTGTCTGTGACTGAAATGTGCCTGCTTAATCGGATCGATGAAAAACGACCGGATGATGGTGTTAACCACCATGATACTAGTTCCAACGATGAATACTGTTGGAACAAAGTACTGTTCGTGGAAAGGTAGCAGTGGCTCTATCGCTAGGCCTGCACTATCTGCCAGAATCACCCTGAGTCCGGGAATAAACATCAGCACCATCATGACAAGAAGTAGCACAAGCATTGGCATCATCATCGAGGACATTGCCTCTGATTGAGCGTCCCCTCCCGACGGTTGAGCCATGGCTGTTCGTCATGAGTGAACAGAATGAACACTTCGGTGGACGCCATAGGCGTCCAATCAGAATGAATAGCTGCAAACGACGCAAATGGAAGCGCCTACTTCGGCCTCATTACCGCAGATTGGGCACTTCTCTCCCTCGGGTTCTGGTTCTGGCTCCGGCTCGGGTTCTGGTTCTGGCTCCGGCTCGGGTTCTGGCTCTGGCTCCGGCTCGGGCTCTGGCTCCGGCTCGGGTTCTGGCTCATTCTCCTCTTCAATTTCAATCCACTTGGGTAAGTTTGGCTCCTCGTCTACCTCATCTCCGAAGGTTGCTCCGTGGAAGTCCTGCGCGTCTGAAACCTTGTACTCGGACTCAGGATCGCCCTGAATAACATAAGTTACCTCAATTCTCTCGCCCTCGTCGATTCTCCCTATAGGCCACTCTACATGAGTTCCCTCGGGTGCAGACTCCTTTGTCATTGATGTATCTCTGTGGCCTCCAATCGATGAGCGTACTGAAGACTTCTCTATAGAGAAAGTCCCAGGAACTACGTCATGCAGAGAAAGATCCTCCAGTGCGCTGTCTGAGTTATTGATGAACATCAGGAGAACTTCATACCTGCCGGGATTTCCAGCGGGAAATACTTCCTTCCCGGTGCTGATATTTCGGCGCCTGTGAACTACCTCAATCTGAGGTGGCCTAGCTACGTTCCTAGTGCCTACTGGTCCAAACTTCTCGGACCCGAAATCTAATCTGACTGGAGCGGTTAGTAGTTTGTTTGAATTTGAGGGATCAGGTGCATGAAGAGGGTAGCTCAGAACCATCTTCTTACCTGGTTGCAGGCCTAATGGGGCAGAAGTTCCAACGGTAATTCTGAGGCTATATCCGTTTGAATCCGGAGAAACTAATTTTTCCTCCAGTTGTATGCCCTCTATCACCTCAATTGTGTACTGCTCCTCAGACAAATCGGTACCTTCGATGTCGATACTTACATCAGTCTCGGAAGGAGGGGAGAAAATGCCTGGGATATCATCTAGCAATCTCATTACATTGATTGGCGCTGAACCAGTATTCTCCACAGTTATTGTAGCCTCCAAATCGGATGCAACAAAGGACTTGATTCTGGACTTGTCGAATTGTTTGTTGAGGTTCGCCTCCAGCACAGTTAGTTCTTGTTCCTTAAGGTTGATTGAACCGTTAGATGAGACGGAAACCCTAGGCAGAATAGAAGACCTGAACTCATGAGTGAAACTCGGGGTATCCGATTCTACTCTCTTTTCCATAGAGCTCCAACTTCCCTCCGGAGGGACATCTTGTCTGAGATCCGATACATCGAGAATTGGTTGATCTCGGCCGGAGAGCCAAACCGTTACTCCGGAAAGTGTCACAACGAAGGATGAGCGGTTCTCAAAGACTGACTTACAGTGCCATATTCCAGGACGGTCATCCTCGACCTTGTCAACCCTCATCATGTGCAAAGTAGAGCCTGAAACTCTCTCGAATTCCGCCCTTGAGACTGTTGCCTCAGAACTGTACATCGCTGAAGATGACCCAGCAGAAAATTTCTCAATATCCTTTGTTAGAACACTTGGAGACAGAGATAGCTTTCTGCTTTCTCCAGCCGCAAGTCTGCCAATATCCCAAGAAACAGTGGATTCTGAAACATTGTACTCTTGGCCCTCGGGGATCTCAAAGTTCTCCGGGAAGGCTCGAGATACCTCGACATCGAATAGTGGTACGGAAGACGAATTTTCAACTTCGATATGTACCTCAATCTTTTGAGGTTCTTCTGAAAATACAAGAGATTGGCTATCCTCTTGGTCTCTTTCTGGATTTGTGTCAATAACTTCTCTCATTACAAGCATCGTGGGGCCGCTTGCCGAATACGGGATTACTGTCTCTTCCGAAGCCTCAAGCTCCCTAACTGAAATCGACCTACCTCCAATATCTGTAGAATCAGTCGACAAAAGTAAGACTTCAATATCCCAAGCTCTATGCTTTTTGCTTGAGTTCCTCAATATGAGTTCCCCCTCTATTGACTGACGGTGGATAGAGCCATCGGGGTTCAACGTCGACTCCTCAATTTCGCTGAGAGTTGCGTGCAACTTGTCTCCAGGTATGGCATCAATCTCAGTTGCAGATCTCAGATAGGGTTGTGAAGTAGGAGAAACGATTGGTGTCGACATTGGATCCGAAGTGGAATCTGCATCATCTGTTTCCGGGATTTCTGAGACTGTATCATCCCACTTTACCTCAGGCTCTTCAGAATCGGAAGTTGAGTCGCCTAGTGCTTCTAACGAATCCTTGAGAGATGTCGATTCCTCAGCTTCTTCTGGGTCAGATTCCCAAATGTCCTGGGTCATTTGGTCAATCGGCTCATCATAGACTTCGGAATCAATATCGGTGCTGTCTGTAGTGTCCTGAGAGTCAGCAACATCTGAAATTTGTCTTTCTTCCATTTCCATGAGGCCCGGTGGCTGAGGGGGCGGAGGGGGAGTCGGGTCGGGCAAATTGGGCTGAGATTCAGTGAAGTCGAAGCCAGGAGGGGGAGGGGGAGGGATTTGCCCCAATTCAGACTGAGGATGCTCCTCAATTTCTTCCTCCTCGTCTTCAGACTCAAACCCAGGAGGAGGGGGCGGAGGTGGAGGAGGTACTGGAAAGTCCGGAGGTAGCGGAGGAGTCTCATCTGACATAGTTCGGCCCCATTGGTGACCTTCGACGATACTTGGAGTGGTATAACCGTTGCTTGTGTAAAGTCGGAGCTGATATGGCGCTCACGAATGGTTGAAGTTCTCTCGCCCTTGGGCGAGAGTGTGGGAAGCCAAGACGGGACTACGCCACCTGTATTGTTCGTAGTTGGTACTGCGGGAGCTGGTAAGAGTTCTCTAGTCACCGCATACCAACGATGGTCGAGGTTCCTAGAGGTTGATGTTCTAGCCATTAATCTAGACCCAGGTGCAGAAAGAGTACACTATGATCCCGAGTTTGATGTTAGAGAGCTTGTTTCCCTATCTGATGTGATGGATGAGTACGACCTTGGTCCAAATGGTGCCCAGATCCTTGCGGCCGACTTAGTTGCATCACAGGCCGACGAGGTGTTCGATGTCATCGAGGGTTTGTCGTGCGATATGCTAATCGTAGATACTCCTGGACAAGTAGAGTTGTTTGCCTTTAGAGAGGCTTCAAGTCATCTAGTCGATGTTATTGGCCAAGGCAGAGCATGTCTGATTTTCCTGTTTGACCCAATGTTATCGCAGACTCCAAGTGGATTCGTCTCGCAGATGCTATTGTCTTCAATCGTTCATTTCAGGCTCGGACTACCGACTGCTAACTTCCTTTCTAAGTCCGACTTGCTTGAGCCAGAGGTGCTTGAGAGAATCATGGAGTGGGGAGATAATCTCGACATCCTAGAGGCTGCTCTGTATGAAGAGTCGGCTCAGCAGGCCCATGATCCACAATCTGGCAGTCAGCGGGCCGAGTTTGCTATTGGCCAACTAAGGATGATGCAGCACGCGTCTATTCAACCGGGATTAGTTCCTCTTTCTAGTGAATATGAAGATGGTTTGGCAGATGTTTTGTCATTCGCTCAGACTGTTTTTGGCGGTATGGCCGATTCTCGAGACGGGTTTGCAGGAGACATAGAACATGAGCGAGGATGAGAAAAGAGATTTGATGGCAATAGATGACCTAGGGGGCGACCTAGCAGACATAATTGACTGGGCCATAGCATTCAAGCATGGAGGTGAAATAACTCAAGATTTCAAGCCACTTGATGGGATGTCAATTGGCTCTATTTATGAAAAACCCTCGACCAGAACTAGAGTTTCGTTTGAGGTCGGAGTCAGCAGATTAGGAGGTCAGCCACTTACTTTACTTTCAAACGACATCCAACTTGGAAAGAGCGAATCGATTGCAGATACTGCCGCTGTGCTTTCTCGATTCTTAGACGGAATCACATATCGTTGCTTCAATCATGCCGACGCAGAAGAGTTGGCGAAGTATGCCACTGTCCCTGTAATCAACGCTCTTTCAGACTTGCATCATCCTTGTCAGGCGGCTGCCGATTTGATGACCATTGTCGAGCGTGGTGATTCCGTCAGTGGCCACATTTCATGGGTTGGAGACGGCAACAATGTGTTCCACGATCTACTGTTGGCATCAGTGTGCCTAGGAAGGGATGTCAAGTACGCCACTCCTCATGGTTTTGAGCCTGATGAGGAAGTAATGAAGAGAGCAAAACAGATTGCTTTGAAAACCGGCTCCAGTATCTCTGGAACTAATGATCCGGTCGAAGCAGTCGCCGGCGCAGGAGTCATCTACACGGACATTTTTGTTTCAATGGGAGAAGAACACATGGAAGGCAAGTTCGATGCTTTCGATGGTTTCCAAGTAAATGAGGAACTAGTATCTCATGCACACCCGAATTACTTGTTCATGCACTGCCTCCCTGCACACAGGGGTGAAGAGGTAACAGATGGCGTCATAGATTCTTCAAATAGCGTTGTTCTAGATCAGGCTGAGAATCGAATGTGGGCCCAGATGTCTCTACTTACTCTGATGTGCAATGAAGATGCATGGCATACTTTCAGAGAGTTGGTCTGATTAGCTCATTAGAGAACTGACTAGGAAGGCGGCTAGTGCCAGATACATTGACCTCTTCACAAGCATCTGAGCTTCCCTATCCTCTGCTGTCATCAACTTGGGTTTAACCATCAGCAGAAGAACAACTGCTGGAATCACAGAAATCAAGTGAGTTTCCGGTAAGATTCCTATTCCGAATGGGAGCAAGATGGACAATAGAGTTAGTATTAGTAAAATCCATGCTACCGATCTAGCCTTCTGAGGGCCCACTCTCATTGCGTATGTATTTCTTCCTTCATCTCCTTCCATGTCTTCTATGTCCTTGATTATTTCACGGGCAAAGTTGTAGAGTGCACCGGCAAAGAACATGGCCCAGGCTCTTTCACTAAATGGCTCAAATACACCGGCTGCGCCGAATAAAACGACCATTCCAACAGATAGGCTGATTGCCAGATTCCCGGGTAATCCTCTATCTTTGAGACGAAGGCTATAGTTCCCAGCGGACTCATAGTTGATGAGAAGAAATAGTGCTGCGATCCAGATTATAATTGCTGGGTACCAATCATCGATACTTCCACTGATGTCAATTGCAATATTCATTGCAACCAAAATAGAGAGAATAGAAACGGCCATCATTGCAGCAATACCATTTCTAGCGGAATCTACTGAGATATCTCCTGAAGGCAATGGTCTGCTAGGTCGATTCACATTGTCAATTTCTAGATCAAGATAATCATTTAGGGCGTTCCAAGAACACATGAAAGACCATACAGATATGCCCTGTAGAACTGTGATTGTAGCTAATTCATCGGTAGGCAGTTCCCCTAGTGCTAGCATAGAGCCTAGAAATACTCCGAATACAGCCGTAGTGGAGTTTCCTGCTCTAAAAAGAGTCATCCATGGCCCCAAGGTGCCGTTACCCATGACTCTACTCGGAGCCGTCTGAACTTGATTTCTTCCCTACTTAGGCCGCAATCTGTGTGGCTTGCTGAGACAGGCCCCAGACGCATACGGTGTAGGTGCTGCCTCTGAAACGTCCGCGAACATGACCAATCTTGGAGAATCTGGAGTCCTTAGCTAGTATGTTGCCAACTTGATTCATGTTCGCACCCCAGCGGAATCTTTCATTCAGGTGATCGAATATCTCGACAGTGTTCGCACTATCGTTCTCTTCCAGATATGTTCTGACCTCTTCTCGTAGCCTCCTTGTCCTAGACATCAGGCCACCACCTTTGGTGTTGTCCTACTGGCTCGAACTCTGTCTTGCAACCCCTTCCAACTAGAAGATGATACATTGATCGATGTAACCTGTGGGGGCATTGGCATCCAGGATTTAGTGCTCGATACCACTCCGGAGTTACTGATGAGTTCCGGTCTAGGATGCGGACTTGCATTCGTGTTCGTTTTTCGCAGAGTAGATAGAGAAACTACTCTGCATGGCTTTGGGCGCTTCCTGTATAGGAGTGCCTCTTGTGTGTTCGGTGTTCCGTTCATGGCCCTATGTTGTGACTCCCGCATATGAAGCGAGGGAATAGTCCCGAATACTGAAAGTGAAAGTGAACAGTTATGGGAAAACGGCTACCTATCCATTGTTTTCATAAGTCAGAGGGCGGTGGCTGTGAACACGCTCGTGTAGTGTAGTTCGGTCCATCATGACGGACTCTCGATCCGTCGACCCGGGTTCAAATCCCGGCACGAGCACCAATTCTGTCAACCAAATTGGCGGGCTAGTTGGTGAAATGGGCTGCTGCTCGACTAAAGTGATGGGCGGAGAACTTCTTTTAGCCTAAGTGCAAGGTGCCGAGTCATGAGAAATGTTGCCCTATTGATGGCACTTCTAATGTTGAGTTCGGTACTCGCTGGCTGCGCGGGCAGCGATTCTGATTCAGAAAAGGATGAGAGGATTGCTTCACTTGAATCGGAATTAGCGAATATGACTGCTCAGGCCGATGAATCAGCCGCCCATGCAGCCACACTCGAGAGTACTCTTTCTGAAGCGCTAACTGACCTAGATGAGAGTAATGCAGACTTGACAGAACTCTCGGCCAGACTCGATTCGGCAGAATGGCACAAGGCTAACTTGACCAACCAACTGTCTGAGACGATGGAACAGTTGAATCAGACGCAAGATAGTGGAATGATGGCGCAACTAGAAGGCGAAATTACCAACCTTACTTCACAGATGGAGGCAGCAGATTCTCAGATTGAGACTCTCAACTCAGAGATTTCCCAGAAGGAAAGTGAAATTAACCAACTCGATGCAACAGTTACGGCCTTAGAGAGTACGATGAGTTCTTTGGCTTACGAAATCAGAAATCGTATCGAAAGTTGTCCCGAGGACAATCCTGGGATGGAAATAGCGATAGGATATGATGATGGTTCCGGAGCGGGAACTCCTGACGATGGAAGAGTGAGTTATGATGAAGTTCAATTCACAGTAGGAGAGTGCCCCGGAGATAGTGGAGTAGTTTCTCAGTTACAAGCTGGTGAGGCTCGTGACTGGGGGCCAGCACTGTTCGTAGAAATGGGTGGCAACATATACTTCGCCGGTAATGACGGAGTACATGGTTGGGAGCTATGGCGAAGTGATGGCACAGTCGGTGGCACATACATGGTCAAAGATCTACGGGAAGAGGAATGTGGACCTGATGGAATGGGGGGCCAAACATGTGAGAATGGAGGGTCGCTTCAAGTGCACTGCTGGGGGCTCCCCTTTGGTTGCCACTATCCTGAGATAGTTGCAGGAAACAGCAAGATTTTCTTAACTGGTTTTGATGGTGAGCCGGGCACAGAATCGTGTGCCTGCTTAATCGTAAGTGACGGTACCGAAGACGGGACTTTTCAAATCCCTCAATGGGCATCCTGGAGTTCAGCATACGGAGGCGAAAATGGATGGAGGCAAGGATTCTCTGGACCATCTCAACTTCTTGTGTTGCCATCTAATGGTTTTAATCCCGATAGAGTGATTTATTCGATGATGGAGGCAATAGGAGGTCAAGATGACGATTCACATCCTCCGAATGGGGAGGAATTGTGGATTTCTGATGGGACCCTGGGTGGGACCTTCATGTTGGCTAATATTGTCCCGGAAGATGAAAGCTGGCAGTACGAAGGAGTGACATACTGCTGTGGAGATTTCCAAGGTTCGGCTCCAAGGGATATTATTCTGAAAGGAAGTAATCTGTGGTTCACTGCAGAATCAAATGAATACGGTCGTGAGGTTTACCGATACAGTCTGTCCGGTCTCGGAGGAGGATTATTCCTTGTCAAAGATATCAAGACAGGGGTTGAGGGCAGTAATCCTCTCCACCTAACATCAGCTTCCGGGGGTGTTTTCCTATCTGCGGATGGTGGTTCAGTAGGCCAGGAACTATACTATTCCCAAGGAGATGCATTCTCGACTAGATTGGTGAAGGACATCTGGCCCGGCGCCAATAATAGCAGCTCTCCAAGTATGCTCACCAAACTAGGACAGAATATGATTTTCAGCGCCGATGACGGACAACACGGCAGGGAGTTATGGATTTCAGATAATACTGAATCTGGAACTTTCATGATCAAAGACATAAACACAAACGGATCCAGCGATCCTGGGTGGTTTACAGTAATGGATGACACGCTATACTTCATGGCTTACACTGAGGAGAATGGAAGGGAATTATGGAGGAGTGATGGAACTACTGCAGGAACCTACTTGGTCAGGGATATCAATCCAGGGAGTAACAGTAGCTTTGTTTGGACTCCTGACTTCTTCCATCAAGAACTGCTACTCGTCCACAATGGTGCGCTTTACTTCATCGCTGACGACGGAGGAGAGTTTGGAGCTGAATTATGGAGGACTGACGGAACTGATCTTGGTACAGAGATTGTTGTCGACATAAATCCGGGAAATAACAGCAGTTGGCCAAATCGATTCATTAGTGTCGGTGAGAAACTGTACTTCACATCATGGAGTCAGGAAAGAGGACGTCAATTGATGTTCTATTGGGATAATCCTGGTCCCGAAATCACATCTTCTGAGTCTTCCTAAATCAGTCAGAATGGTCTTAAGCACTCCTTCGTTGGAGTAGTAAGGTTCTGATGCATGTAGAGCACGATGTGAAGCTTACTTTTGATGATGTACTGATTAGACCTAAGCGTAGCACACTTGTTTCTAGATCTGATGTGAGTTTGGAGAGGGAGTTCAGTTTCCGTCATTCCGACACCACTTGGAAGGGAGTCCCAATTGTGGCTGCCAATATGGATACTACTGGCCTATTTGATGTAGCCAGAGTTCTGCAAGACCACGGAATGCTAACTTGCCTACAGAAATTCTACTCTACCAGTGCATGTGCTGAGGCCTGGGGGAATGGAGTGGATGCAAGCCATGTGGCAGTTACATGTGGCTCGACGGAAGAGAGCTTTGAGTTGCTACAACGTAAGATGGGGACCGATGAAAGAATCCAGATGATCTGCATAGATGTTGCCAATGGCTACAGGGAGGTTTTCTTGGACTTCGTCAAGCGAGTTCGTTCTGAATTCCCTGATAAGATTTTGATTGCAGGGAATGTCGCCACTAGGGAGATGACAGAGGCGCTGATACTTGCCGGAGCAGATATTGTCAAGGTAGGAATTGGTCCAGGCTCAGTTTGCACGACTAGGAAGGTTGCGGGTGTCGGGTACCCTCAACTCTCAGCCATTTCAGAATGTGCAGATGCGGCTCATGGCCTACTGGGTCATGTGATGGCAGATGGTGGCTGCTCATCCCCAGGTGATGTTGCAAAGGCGTTCGCCGCCGGAGCAGACTTCGTGATGCTTGGAGGAATGCTTGCAGGGCATGATGAGTCTGGTGGTGAACTAATCGAGAACAAGAATGGAAAAATGTTCAAGTCGTTCTACGGGATGTCTTCATCTAAGGCGATGGAATCACACTATGGCGAGGTTGCCAAACATCGAGCTCCCGAGGGCAAAGAAGTCAGGGTGCCCTACAGAGGACCCTTAGAAGGCACTATCCAATCGATACTTGGAGGGGTGAGATCGGCCTGCTCTTATGTGGGGGCCAGGAGAATCAAGGATTTGCCCAAGTGTGCTACATTCATTCGAGTGACTCAGACTACAAACGAAGTATATCAGCGCTTCAACGTAGAGGATTGAGATCAAAGAGAATATTGAGTCTCTGGACTAGATATCAAATACGACTTGAGCCATCCACCCTGGGCCCTCAAATGATGGAATATCGGGTTCCACTCCAGCGATTACTTCTCCCACTCCAATCTCGACCAGAGCAACCTCGTGCATAGTCACCGCCTTGATTTCTAGTTCTCGTTGCACTAGTTCTGAATCAATCGAAGTGACTGTAGCCTCAATGAATCCATCGAGAATCTCAATCGATACGTCACTGAGCCATTCGCCTTCGGCTTGCCCCATGAACAGTACCTCTTCCAACCATTTTACGAGTAGTCTATCGTAATCCTTAGTTGGGGCATCTACAGTCCAATTCGACTCCATTATTGGTAGATTAGAAACCGTAGCCCCAGTAGCAATTTGAATCTCCTGCATTCCTAGTGCGGCCTCCCTCATCGCCCCTGCAGCACTGTCACTGAATGCGCGCAGACCGATGTCTGCGGTTGTAGGAAGGACCCACCAAGACATGCTAATCTGTCCGAAAGGGAAGATAGAGAAAAATCAGAGGGTTACTCGAATTCACTACACAGCTCGCCTTGGCTAGGGAAACTCGTTGGATTCTTGGGGTTTGAGTTCCATTTATTCTCACATTTGTTGATGTAACCATCGCCGTCAGAGTCAATATTCGCATCTGCAGGATCGAATGGGTCGAAGCCGAAGTAGTACTCCCAGCCAGCCCACATTCCATCGTTATCTTGATCTTGGTGATAAACTTCGGAGCCATCTAGCCATTGGTCGCCATCAGAGTCGGGGTCGACAGGATTAGTACCGTTCTGGAATTCCTCGAAATTAGTGTAGTTCTCAAGGTCATCATAGAATGAGTTTCCTTCCTCAGTTACGGGGTCAATGTGGCACTCAGACATCTGAGGATTATTCCATCCTGGACAGTACCTATTGAGGAGGTGTGTACGATTTAGTCCATCATCGTCAAAGTCCTCTTGTCCATCATTGATACCATCAACATCGGAATCATCCATCTTAGGATCCATGGGGCCTCTGGCTCCAACTGCCCCTAGCGTGTTGTTGTCTACGAGACCTAAACTGAGGGCCAATTCCGAGTATTGAACCTCCCAACCGTCTGGAAGCTTATCCCCATCAGTATCATCATCCACAGGATTGGTGTCCCAGCGATCAGGAGCTTCTAACGAATTCATCAAAGTGTCATTGTCGATATCGAAGGAGGAGTCCGGGAGTGAACCCCATGAAGGATCTAATGCCCAGCGGCCATTTGCTGGAATAGTGAATCCAGAGAGATTCATCTCATGAAGGAAGTACTTGGGGTCCATATCGCCATCGCCATCTCTGTCTCCGGAAGTTGAGAAACCTCCGAGGTAGTTACTCCAGACCCATCCTCCGGGACCCAAGCCACATTCAAACATTGAGTCACATCCAGGAGGTAGCCAATTGGTAACTGAAATCCATAGGCTGTGGCTACGGGTGTTGTGCTGCACAGAAAAGACTTGCATTTCCCAACCATCTGGTTGGCCATCCTCATCAGTATCATTGTTCAAAGGATTGGTTGCACCTTGCCATGGCCGAGGAATGTTCAGAACCTCGTTGCCATCGAAAAGGCCGTCGCCATCACTGTCTGCATTGTTTGCGTGAGTGATGTACTGATCTTCTCCGTCTACAACTTCCTCGCCATCTGCCAACCCATCTAGGTCGGTATCATGAGAGGATGCATTGGTATAGTACTGTGTTCCATTCCAAATGAATCCATCCAGTACCTCGGTGAAATCTTCCAACCCGTCACTATCTGTGTCGCGGTCAGTTGCGTTAGTGAAGTACACATAGTATTCATCGGCATCAGACAATCCATCTTTGTCGGTATCGAAAGTACCGGGATCGCTACGGACGTGAACATGTCTGACACCCTGATCGACTATCTTGATTGTCCATCCGATTACTTCAATCCCATCAATTAGACCATCGCCATCGGTGTCAGCAACTAGAGGATCAGTGGATCTACCGTCGACAAAACCATCAGAGTCGCGATCCCTTGCGTTGTACTCATCCAAATTAGTGAAGCGCTCGCTATCCTCAACGACTACTGCTAGGTCTTGCAGACGACTGACGACCTCATCTCCAATTTCGACATTTATCGAATAGACAGTTCCAGCGATATTGGTCTTGATTGGGATATTGACGTACTGACTATTCTGAACTGTTCTGACCCACAGGATTGTGTTGTTTGCCTGAACCCTGTCGCCTAATTCGACCGAAATAGAATGCACGGTTGTGACTCCCAGAAGTTCGGTATATCTGACGCCACCATCGCCATCGGCATCATAACCGTCGAAGTCTGGATCATCTTCTGCATTTCCGAGATTAGGGTGAATGCCATTCATGTGTTCCCAGCCATCAGGCATTTTGTCGCCGTCTGTATCTTCGTCCAATGGACTGGTGAAGTTCTCCTCCCCCCATGTATAGGCGACCTCGTACTCATCCAAATTATTCAGGCCGTCCTCATCACGATCGCCATAAGCATCAGTAGCGTTGGCTGGATTTAGGAATCTCTTACCTTCATCATCGTAAGCATAGCAATATTCGAAGCCGTCTGGCATCCCATCACCATCGGTATCCCAGTCTCCAGGGCCGTTGAGCTTTCCATCGCTATCCATGTCCTCTTCAAACCACGTCATATCGCCATGGCCACTCATCAATTCAGTATATGGTGACTGAATTAGAATTGTCTGGAATAGAGGAACTCCGCAGTGGACTCCAACTTCGACTTGCCCAAATGCTACCTCATAACGATCAGGGATTAAGTCGCCATCACTATCCTCGTCGAGAGGATTTGTGTTGTACCTCTCCTCAACGTAGTTTCTGAGGCTGTCTGGCTGAGGCTGTTCAAGATCCAAAATAGCATCACAAGAGTGCCCGAACTGACTGTTTTCCATTGAATTCCACTCTGAAAGTCCGATATCGTTCTGAATCTCCGCCTTGCGTTCAGGAGTCAAAAGATAGCAATCCCAATTACCATTCAGTGGATCTAACAACATGATGTTTCCAGAAGGTGTTTCGATTTCATAGGTGTATTCTGACTCCCAGCGATCGTTTAGGCCATCGCCATCGGTATCTCTTAGGTTGGGGTTTGTCCCCAATAGCATCTCCTCAGTGTTTGTTAGTCCGTCCCTATCAGGATCTCCGAAGGGGCCGTTGTCGGGATTAGGGAAGGTCTCATTTTGTTCACCCGTCTCATCCTCATTATCGGGTTCGTCGAAAGGAATCTCGCTAGAGTCCGGCTCACCGTTGTCGAGAGGATCGAGGCCGTTTGCTATTTCCCAACCGTCATCCATACCATCATCATCAGTGTCTGCAGTCCTCCAATCGGTACCATACAGGGTCTGTTCCATCCTGTCAGGGAGGCCATCTTCATCGAAGTCTTGACCGGCTTGATGAATCTCGTCAGAGGATGATTCAATATCACCAGATGCTTCCTCAAAACCGCCAGAGGTTGTGGTAGAAAGCCCGGCATCAATAATTGTGTAGAATCCTGCCAAGCAAAGTGTGACAGTAATTGCCAGAACTGCATATTGGTTATGATTCAGAGCCATCTGAGCACACCCGGCCCCTGTGGGGCCGTCCTGTTGACATTGGGTTCGGATATAATGTTTCACGGATGCTGAGTGGAAGTCGTCAATCAGCCAACGCTCTGGAGGGGCATATCTGAACAGTTACTTCATCGCCACTAATTGACATTTGTACTCGGCCATTTCTACCGTATGCTCGCTCCCAACAGCCGAGTAGGATTCCACTTGCAATAGCAGGATGAAATATTCCTGAGAAGACCAGTGAGACTCCGCCATGAGCATCTGTTTGCTCACTCCTGGAGACCGCCCCAAGGCCATGTGGAGATAGGTGCCTACGAGCTATTTGAATCCAGTCTGAGTGTTCACGTACGAGTACATGATGGCCTTCTGAAACAAACCCTTCTCTGGCTGTGTCTGCTAGTGCATTCCACCAGGGTGAAAGTTTGCCTCCTATGTCACTCCAAGAGTAGTCTCCTGACCTCACGAAGTTACTGTCTTCGACATAAGGTATTGAATACTC
Organism: Methanobacteriota archaeon; assembly: GCA_002727275.1. GTDB lineage: Archaea > Thermoplasmatota > Poseidoniia > Poseidoniales > Thalassarchaeaceae > Thalassarchaeum. Next base: position 73,731 of record PBWO01000034.1, on the reverse strand, counting down.
TTCAAAGCGCATAATCAGATCGAGATGAATCATCATTTTACGCTCACCCATTATCGACCAAGTTCCACCATCAACTGCTCGGTAGTCGGCCCAGTAATCCTGATTTTCATCGGATGCAAAGACGGTTGTGGCTGAAGTCAGCCAGGGGACTTTCACGGGCCTTGGGCCCGGGACATCAGTATGCTGCTCAATCAACGAGACGACCAATCCCTCCCTAGAGCCGTCTGACCAAGTGAAGCGGTGACGCGTGGAAGTGGCGCACTCCCAGGCCGCTGCCAGAGCGCCAGCACAAATTGGGCCCGAAGCTGGGGCTTCAGCAAGAATTCTGATATCTTGCTCACCATCTAACAGACTGAATCTACCTAGGCCTCGAGATTCCCAGTCAGAGATGTATCCTTGCCATGCTGCGGGTTCTCGGCCTGAGGGTTTGGACAGATTGCCCATTCTCATGAATCTCTCCTCGTGTTCGAGAGCAGCATGCGCTAGTCGTCTTCCGAGGCTGTTCTCTGTCCTCTTCTCCAACCCTTGCAACAATGACTCGAATCTACTCACCCCTACACGCCATGCAGGTTCGTTATTGCGTAGATTATCCCTACAGGTGCCATCGGTTACAAATGCCCATCTCGACTTCGTGTCACTTGGGGCTCGCCTTGGCATCATTCGTCTGAGCGAATCAAAGAATCCCATGGGTCAATCACCTAGGAACTTCTCGATTCTGTTGAAGGCCTCAGCGAGCGTCTCAATCGGAGGTAAGCAAACCATCCTGAAGTGCCCTGCACCATATTCGGTAGAGAAGCCTGTTCCGGGGACTACTAGCACATGGTGCTGATACAGCACGTCGAGCACCCACTGCTTGTCTGAATCTGCCCTTTCGTCTGTGATTCGAACGAACATGTAGAATGCCCCTCCAGGGGTCTCGCACTCTAGTCCGTCGATGTCTTCGATTCTCTTCATGCAATAGTCTAGTCTTTCCTTGACTCTGGAGCGATGTCCCTCAAGCCAGCCATGTTCATCAGTCAACCCGGCCAAGTAGCCGTGCTGGGCCGGAGTAGATGCGCAAAGTCTGCTCCGTAGCAGTCGCTCGACGCCATCCCTAACCAAAGAGAGTCTTCCCTCAGGGTCGTGCCAAGCCATGTAGCCAATGCGCCAACCGGGTGCGAAGTAAACCTTTGAGACGCCGTTTAGAGTGATTACAGGGGCATTGTCGGCGCGGGATGCTGTAGAGCACATCTGTCCGGTAAAATCGAGTCCGTCGTAAATCTCATCCGAGACGATTGTACATTGTGGGTAATCGCGTACTATATCGAGCAGTGCATCGATCTCATCCGGTGTTGCAACATTTCCAGTCGGGTTGTTAGGATTAATCAAAACTAGAAGACGTACGCTGTCGTCCATCTTCGAAGCAATGTCATCTAAGTCGATTCGCCAGTTGTCATTCGGATCGAGGCGGTACTCTACTGTAGTTCCACCGTACATCTGCGGTTATGCCATGTAGGGAGGATAGTGTGGCCCGGGTGCCAGTACTTTGGTGCCCTCTTCTAGAAACGCAGCGAAGATAATCTGCAGTGCCTCTGTCACTCCATGAGTCACATAGACATCATACTCTGAGCAAGACCATCCCTTGCCGGTCTCCGCTTCGGCTATCGCTTGGCGGAGTTCAGGTAGGCCGTATGATGGACCATAGCCATTATCTTGAGAATCGAGAGCTTGCTTGTATGCTGCAATCATGTGATTGGGTGTTGGAAGACCATCGTAGGCCAAGGGATCGCCGATATTGAGTCGGATTATCTCGTGGCCTTGCCTCTCCAATTCCTCTGCAGGGACTACAACATCCCTGATTGCATACTCGATGGCAGCAGCGCGCTTTGAGACGTCTACGCGTTTGGGCATATACTCACAACCCGAGCAATTCACGTGCTGCATCTAGTGCCGCTGGAATCCCATCGGGATTAGAGCCTCCACCCTGAGCCATAGTAGGGCTGCCTCCGCCACCACCGTTGATATGTCCTGAAATCGCTCTGAGAATCTCAGTGGCGTCGTGCTTCGCGGCTGCACTTGTTCCTTCGGTGCTTGCGACAATTATCTTGCCCCCGCCGTCCCTAGTGCCCAGAACAGCCAAGGTAGGTTTCTGAGGGTCCCGAGTTAATTGTCCTAGCATAGCCATCAGGGCCTTGATATCTCCTCCGACCTCCATGACTGCATATCTGATTCCTTCTTTCTCGACAGCGCCGTCGCCCCCTCCACTGGTTCGCAACCTAACGATTTCAGCCTCAAGTGACTCAATCTTCTTCTGCTGAGATTTCCATTCTTCAAAGAATCGCGAAACCGCCCCAGGTAGGTCTTCTGGAGAGACTCCTAGGACTTCGCTGGATTCAGCTAGAAGGCGCTCTTGCGCCCGGGCGTGCTCGCGCGCGGTCTCTCCTGCCACGATTTGCAGACGCTCGACCCCGTCTTGGACTTGACTGGACCTAATTATGCGAATCTCCTCGACTTCGCCTGCTTTGTCGTGATGCGTACCTCCACAAGCTTGGACGTCGTAATCGCCGATTCTGATGATTCGGATTTCCCTGTGTTTAGGAGGGCCTCCCTGATAAAACTCAAAGCCGAAACGGGAGTCCGCCTCAGCCCTATCCAGGACAATCTTCTCAACGGCGGGATCAGCGGCAATGATTCCATTTGCGTAGTCCTCTATGTTGTCTAGATCGTCCCTCGTGAGACGTTGATAGTGTGTCAGGTCGATTCTGGCATAGCGCTCGCCCTTGTTCGAGCCTGCCTGCCATACATGAGGCCCTAGGAGTGCCCTAGCGCTGCCCCCCACAATATGCACAGCAGTATGGTGATCCATTAACTGTCTTCGCCTAAGCCAATCGACTTGACCGGATGTGGAGCCTGAAACTGGACCATCCGTTAGGTGGTAAACGACTCCGTTCTCTATTCTAGTGTCGGCGACATTGACTCCCCCCAATGTTCCTTGGTCGCCCAACTGACCTCCTCCTTCAGGATAGAAAAGCGTTCGGTCGAGAACGACAAAATGTGTCGGATTTATACTGACTTCAGGGGATAAGTTGAGTGCCCCCAACTGACCCTTAGTGAGCTCTTTACACCCTAGAACTGAGGCGTCGAAAGAGGTCAGACTGGTATCTTGATAGAAATCGAGCGATGTGGCAGGCAATTCTTCGGACTCAAATAAATCACTGTGCCCTCTCGATGAAGCAGCTGCTTTGGTTCGCTCGGCGTTTCTGGCCGCCATATCGGCGGCGAATCCGACTCTCACCCCCAATTGTTTCCATCCTGCACCATTGGCGATAGATGCGACCATGTCGGGATTCAGCCCCCTCTCCTCAGCAAGTCGGAAAAGAGTCTCATCCGGTGCTTCCTTGGCATCCTGAGAAAGGCCCCTCAAAGCGGTCCTCACGGCAGCCTCGCCCTTGCGCAGCATCTCATGATAGCGCTGCTCTTCTAAAGTGAGAATTGCCAGAGTTCCCTCGCGGGATTGGACAAATCCAGAATAGTCCAGATGGGTGTCGATATGATGGGCGGCAAGTTCGGCGAGTGAAACATCTAGACCCAAATCATCCTTCATCCTACAAACTCTACGAGAGAGCATACGAGCGAGATAGCCGGCCTTAGCATTGCTGGGGACCAATCCGTCCCCTAGCATGTTGCAAATCGCATGCATATGGTCGGGAATTGCATAAATGCCTGAAAGCGGCTCAGTGAGTCGTTTCAATTCCTCCACTGATATATCCAAGCCCGAATCTACTAGGCGCTGTGAAAGGATCGAATAAAGAGATTCAACATCAGTCCCCACATCTATATTGAGAATCCCGGCCAATCTAGACAATTCTCCAAGGAGAGTGTCTGTCTCGACAGACAACTCTAGCCCAGAAACCATCTCGTCAAATCCGGCTAATGACTTGAGCCAATCTACCGATTCAGGGTAGATTGCCTCGTATATGGTGGGTGTTCCGGCTGCTGCCCAGCAGAATCTCTCCAAACCATATCCGGTATCGATAATCTGCAAGTCCATCTCTCTGTACTTCAGTCCCTTAATCTCGACATCTCCGCCCTCATGCTCTTCTAGATTCATGAACACGAGTGTCGCGAGTTCAAGTCCACCTACGATGACTTCTAAGGCAGGTCCGGCATTACCTCCTCCAGACCACGGATTCTCAAGATATGTAATCTCAGTTGGATCGATGCCGAGGTGCTCGCAGAGCATCTCGTCGCAGTAGCGAACACATTGGTCAATCCAATACACCACATCACCATCCTTAGGCCGGTTGAAGGCGTGATGGGCCATCATCTCGAATGTTGACAGGTGGCGACCAGAACGTCCCACTGCGGCAACATCAGTAAGTCTGATACAAGGCTGTGAGATTCCTAGTGGATTGGCAGGTGGAGGCACCATCCCGCTGGTCACATGTGGTTGGAAATCAGCGATTGAAGCGATTGTTAGGTGAATATCTTCGCGCCATCTGGCAATTACAGGATATGCTGAGACGCGCTCATGATTACGCTGCTCAAAGAAATTGAGGAACATTTCTCGCATAGCATCTTTGAGTGCTTTCCCGCGCATAGGGAAGCCTTCGATTATTGGTTTGCCGATGAAGGTGTAAGGGTCCTCAATGGAGTCTCCACAAGTCTCTCTGACAGGATCTCTAGTCCAGAAGAATTGGTCGGTGACTCTGCAAGTTCTACGAATGAATCCGGCTTCTTCCCAGTAAGGGATGTGAATCTCTCCGAACGCCACGCTGTCACCTCTATGCTCACCGATTCAATGCCACGACTTGAAAGCGATTGTCAAAATCGTACCCATCAGACATATCTATCGCTCGCTGAGTTTACGGCGCGTTGAAATTGAAGGTGCCTCACGAATCACACATGAGTGCTTCGTGGCGCGAGCATCTGAGTTCCGATATTGATGGAAGGATGCGCATCTCAAAGCACGGAGAGATGTTGACTGACGCGTTGCTGATTGCAGATGCTGAGCACTTGGCAGTACATACTGACGATCGCAGTCCTGAGCAGTTGTGTAACACGGCAGGAATGCCTGGAATAGTCGGTGAAGCATGGGCCATGGCTGACTGGCACTTCGGCTACGGTTTTCCAATCGGCGGTGTAGTCGCCACGGATATCGAAGCGGGAGAATTGGGTGGTGCCATATCTCCCGGAGGAGTTGGTTTCGATATTAACTGCGGAGTACGTCTATGTTCGATGGATGTTGAGCTCAAAGATATCGATTCAAAGGCCCTCGCCGGAATGTTAGCCAGAGAGGTTCCTGCAGGCGCATCCAGCAAGGGAGGAGTAGGATTAGATGGTACGAAGATGGATTCCATCCTCAGCAGTGGTGCCGGTGCCGCGGTCGAATTGGGCTGGGGAGAGTATCGAGATCTGGAGGTCATCGAATCCAACGGTCGGCTAAATAGCGAAGAGCGTGGAGTTGGTGAGAGGGCCGTGAAAAGGGGCATGAAAGCCCTAGGCACTCTGGGCTCTGGCAATCACTTCCTAGAGTTGCAAGTAGTCGATCGAGTAGTGGACCCGTTCGCAGCTGCGGCATACGGCCTTCGGGAAGGGCAGATTACTGCGATGATTCACACCGGCTCGAGAGGACTGGGGCATCAAGTCTGTAGCGAGCATGTCGCAGCCATCGAATCGAAGTACAATCGTTCAGGAAATAGCTGGGTTGCCCCTGAGTGGGGATATCGCCTCAGAGATAGGCAACTTGCAGCAGCCCCGATATTCAGCCGCGAGGGAGAGTCCTATCTTGACGCTATGAGGGCAGCGGGCAACTATGCCTTTGCCAACCGCTCCGCCCTGACGCAGAGGCTAAGAAGTGTGCTGAGGGAACATTTGGGGCCTGATGGAGAGCTCGATGTGGTCTACGATGTCAGTCACAACATCGCCAAGGTCGAGGATCACATGGTGCATGGTAAGTCATGCAAGTGCTGCGTCCATCGTAAAGGTGCAACTCGGGCCCTAGGAGGGGATCATCCAGAGCTTGCAACTAGATTCTCATCTGTAGGGCAGCCGGTCCTAGTGCCTGGAGACATGGGAACTGCTTCATGGGTTCTCGCAGGCCCTACCAAGGGTGGCAACGATGCGTTCTCATCTTCTTGCCACGGTGCAGGCAGGCAGCTCTCTAGGACCGCTGCGAGAAAGAATGTGGATGCAGAGGAATTGATGAGTCGTCTTGAGCAGCAAGGAGTCCATGTCAGGGCTAAGACTCCAAACGTCCTTTCTGAAGAGGCCCCTGAGGCATACAAGGATGTCGATGATGTAGTCAAATTGACTGAGAAAGCGGGGCTAGCTAGACCAGTAGCTCGACTTAGGCCACTGGCCGTGATTAAGGGCTAACTCTTCGATGTTAGAATTAGTTCAATCTGATCATTATCATCCATGATATATTTCTCAAACTTATCACTTGAGTCTCCATTGACATTCATACTGATGTCATACTCTTCCCAATCAGAAATTCCGTTTCTGTCTATATCGAACTCTCTGTCAGCAGTTAGAGATGGTCCGCCTTCCCTCTCCCATATCTCAAAGAAAGCACCTAGTGGAACATTGTACTTGCTAGGGGTCTCAATATGTAATTTTGTGAATCCACTACTAGTGGAATCATGGACGTGGATCCACCTCATGCCTTCCTTGCATCCGAACTGATCTATCCCTGTATTTTCTGGAATAGATAATTGCTGACCATCCACTATGACTTTCAGATTGGGATGATAATGGTAAGAAATTCCTACATCACTATGCTCCAAGCCGCCCAAGCAACCATCGGATACCTCCCAGTCTGGCCCTGGTTCCAAAGCCTCGGGCTGGTATAGTGCAACTACGACAAAGGCCACTGTAGCAACAGCAGCTCCGATTAGTAAGATTCTCTCCGCGTCCACGGGGCTACGAGGTACGAAGTCGTCTTGAACTATGTGACGTTGCGCTCGACATGTCCTCCAGTTTAGTCCCAGATTACTGGGGGCAGGCTAAACAGGAGCTGTCCTCAGACCCTGTGCTTTCGAGATTGTTTGCGAAGTACGATGACTCAATGCTGACCTCTGAAGGGAATTTGTTCAAGACTCTAATCGTATCAATTGTGGGCCAACAGATATCGACAGTAGCCGCTAGTGCTGTCAGGCAAAGGCTAGAGAGCCTGGTTGGTGAGTTGAGGCCTAAACGAATTCTTGCTTGCTCACATGAAGAATTGCGCTCATGTGGCCTTTCTAGGATGAAGGCGGAATATATCTCAGGATTGGCCCTCGCCTGGACAGAAGGCTACCAAGACATTGACTGGGGAGGCCTAGCTGATGATGAGGTCAAAGCTAGGTTGATTGCTCTCAGAGGCATTGGGGTTTGGACAGCTGAAATGGTCTTGATTTTCGCGCTGCTTCGTCCCAACGTATTGCCGCTGACTGATATCGGTCTGATTAGAGCAGTGGAGAAGAACTATTCTGATGGCGAAGAGATGAGCGTTGAGCAAATCGAATTAATATCGCAGAAATGGATACCTTGGAGAACAGTGGCTACTTGGTATATGTGGCGAAGCATAGATCCTGAACCAGTGCAGTACTGATTACATCGAGTATCCGCGCTTGGGTTGGTCCGGTATTGATGGAGCGGTCCCCGACTGTACACCGTCTGCTTCTTCCATGATAATAGTCAGTAGCGTATTGACTAATGCCCTAAGTTCCTCTACTTCTCCCTTAAGCTCTTCAAACGTACCTGCTTCGCTGTCCTTAGTCATGCGCATCCCATCTGGAGGATTGCTCCTCCAACCGGAATAGCCCTCACCTTTGGCCTATAAACAAGGAAGGTGCTCTTTGTCTCACGAGTTAGATTATTCGATACGAAGAATTCAGCGAAGATCAGTCTTCACCTTCTTCTTCCTCGTCATCTCCTTCCCATGAGTCGTCTTCGTAGTATGACTCTTCGTCATCTTCGTAGTAGAAGTCCTCTTCTCCCCTTCCACGGGACATCATCACGGCCACAACAAGCACTGCTACAACTGCAATTCCGCCGAACAGCATAATCTGTGAACTGGACTCGCTGTCATCATCCGTCACTGGCGCCTTGACATTTATTCCTGTGATGGCACGATATGGATTATCGAAGTCTTCACCTACAATCAAGTAGAGATTTGGCTGCCCTGATTGCCAAGATTCCCACTCGAATTCAGCATAGACACTGGAACTCTCCGCAGGGAGAGAAATAGTGATGTCTCCATCAGTATTAGTCGACAATGCCGGAATCCACTGCTCCCCATCAACCAACTCATATAGTCCCACAGTAATTTCTCCATCTCGCTTACCTGGATTTTCCCAGAACGTCTCAATGGTCAGAATCTCTCCTTGAGTTGGGTTAGCATTGGGTTGAATTACGGACCTAGTATATGCGCCAAGGAATTCCATAATTCTGACAGTTACTTGTCTAGGAGCAGACTCGCTTCCGGAGCCAATAATCTCGTTACCGGACTTATCAGTGGATGTAATCCAGAACCAAATATGATCTCCGGGCTCGATATCCATGCCATTCAGCGGCATCATATCAAGCCTTGACTGGTAAACATCTTCATTATCTCCATCAATAATCATCGATAGTTCCCCGGTGGCCTCAGTTCCAGGCACTGGATTGTTTGATCTGATATAGACCCAAGAAACTTGCAAGGGACCGTCAGTCATTCCAATTTCATCTACCATTGTGACAGTTACTGTGACATCACCAATCATGTCTGAATCCAGAATAGTCAAAGATGAATCGGGGTATTCGGCCAGATTAAACAAAGCTTGAGGTGGTTTGCTGTCAACTACGATCGAAGAATCGGAATTGTCAGCGGAACTTCCCAGACCAGGTATGTTTAGCACAGAAGTGGTTACTGGCATTTCTGGGGTGAGAGGGACTCTTGAAGGCAAGATCATACTTCCTGTAAAACTACCATCCGAATTTACATCGACCACTGAATCAACTTCTTGAGTTCCATAAATCACTTCTACTTCGACTTGTAGATCTGCTGGGATGGTAGTAGCCAAGGCTTGTGAGCCGGCGTAAACGACATGCCCGCTAAACCCGAACTCATCTCCTTGTCTCAGATATAGTGAGTTATCAACCATATCGATAATTGGGGGAGTGAGGTCAGTCAAATCGGTTAATGCCATGAATTGATTGTCAAGTTCCCAAGATAATTGTGCTATGTTATTCATGTAAGCCACGGTGGAAAGATCGTCTTCGATGGCAACACTTGGTTTGCAGCCCAGTTGTCCATCCTCCCACGGGTAATCCCATGATATTTCGAAACCTAAACTGAGTTCGGTGACATCGGAATTAACCGAGGTGCTTTGTGCACTCAGAGGCGTCACCATACTGTCGTCGGCCGACCATAGGGAACCTGTGGAGGGATTGTACGAGAACTTGCCTAGATTAGAAGGGCCGTCACCGCACAACATTACTGAGACATTGTCCAAAGTCTGCAGGCCATTGGGCTCGTTGATTTGGAGTGAGAACGCATGCGGAACTCCGGCTAATAGGTAGCCGATTTCGCGATCCATATCAAATCCTGAAGAAACAATGCTAGTTGGCTCATCTGTGGCAATTACTACAGAAGACCAAGCGTTTTCGGCGCCTGGACCGCCACCTGTTCCGCCATCCTGATATGTGTTACCAGCCCAATCAGTACCTTCGATGTACATGTGCATGACACCGTTTGTTGGAACGCCGGATATATCCACAGGAGGGAACTGAATCTGTTGCTGACCAGTCAGACCTGATGATAGCGGCATAGGGATGGACATATATTCGATTTCATCGGCAACGCCATCCATATTCTGGTCGTCGACCCCTTCCCTCCAATATCTTAGTGTGATTTCTTCCCCACGAGACTCGTACTCATCGGATGTAACATAAACAGAAATCGGGCTTGTCGGCTCCCAAACCTTTCCATTTGCTGGCTGCAAGCCAATGTCCGTACTAATTTCGATCGGACCCACAGTTGGCGGATTAGCATCAATTCTGACAATGACTTGAGTTGTGTCTCCCGATGTGTCTTCAGCGCCTATGGCTCCCGTTGGACCGACATTGATCACAATTGGGGCCAAGGAAAGCTCGGAAAGAGAACCTGGCGGAGTAATTATTCCATAGAATGTTCCGTCTTCTCCCGATGTGAGGGAGAACAGGTTTCCTGACAGGTTAAGTCCGACAGAGAAATCATTCATGCTTGGCCTGTGGTTCTGAGAATCTTGGAATCGAACATTTCCAGTAATGTTCACATCCGAGCCAAGTCTTACAGTAAATGGATAGAATGTGGAGAATTGATTGGAAAGTAATCTTCCATATTCGTCCCTAACCTCAAACGATTCAACTTGGATGTCATTCTCTACAGCCTTGGCACCAAACATTCCACTGGTGGCAGTAGCGGGCCAAACTGTATCGCCGTTGGCAATCATGGCCTTTGCGGCCCACTGAATTGTTGCAACGTCGTCCCAATTCCAGTTGACCTCAAAAATCCAGTGTACAACTACATCTTCGAATCCATCGCTATTGGTGAGTATTTCTACATAACTAGCCGAGGCATCTAGTGGTGCTAAATTGGAGCCAGAACCTTGCTGGAAACTTACAGCAGAACCCAATCCCCAAAGTCCATCGGGATTGTTTTCCACAGCGAATTGGATTGTTTCTCCGTCCGATGCAGATCCAGTGAGTGAAATCGTAGCAATCTCTGAGTTGTCATCTAGGTGATGATGCCTAGTTACAATTTCGATAGCATTACCATCCGGATACAAGGTGTTGGGAACTTGGAAGTCCCTATTTGTTACAAAGTATGCATACACTAAGTCGCCATCAACTGAAATCGAGCCAATATCGGACGTGAATACAAAGGGTATCGAAACATCTTCTGGTGGCGGATCGTCTTGAGTGTTGACATCATGATAGGCAGCAATTGCCTCACCCAAACCTGAGACGTTCTCAAATGTGGTATATCCTAGGGCTAAGCCAGAGACAGTCACATACTGCTGCGAAGTCGACGTAAGTGAGATTTGTATCACCCTCCAATCTCTATTTGTTTCTGGGTCGGTCCAACCCGAAGAAAGCGAGTTGATTGCCGTCAACTGAGAAACAGATAGGGCTGTAGTCATTAGTTCATCTGCCATACCAGTCGAAAGGGACGAACCAGCGATAGAGACACTGACTGGAGATTCAAATCCATCAGAGTCTGAAGATACCGATATTAGTCCTGAGTTGACGTGGGAATTTACTGGGACAATGGAGTAAATCGAAGTTCCTGATGAGTCCACAGACAGAGTAACTGAGCCTACTCCCTCGGTTGTACCAATTGCAGAATCGGGAATCAAATTGCTCTGCCAAGCATAATGTCCTCTGCCCAGTGATGATGGGAATGACCAATCTATACTTCCATCATCAGCAGCATCGATTGAGGCATCCCTAGCAGGCTCGCCGTAGTCATAATTAATTGACAGGGTGGTGATGTAGCCATTCGTAGGAAGGGTGATTTCGAGTGAATATCCAGTCTGAGGAGTATTGAAGGAGACGGCTGAGCCTTTCGGGTTAGCACCTAGGGCATTACCATGTGCATCAAACACCTCAATGTACACATTACTAGAGGAATTGCCAGTGAAAGACAGTCCCTTGATTGGCCTCTGAGAATGTATGTATTCAGAAGTAATTGTTCCAGAAATAGAAGTAGCATTTAGAGCTCCGTCGATGACCTCGATTCCGTTAGAAATGTCCCATCCATTTAGTCCCCCCATAGCTGAAGATAAGATTCTGGACCCTCCAATTCTGATTTCCTCGACTGTTGGAGTAGAGACGGGATTTTGAGTATCAAGATCCAGTTGAAGCCTCAGTTGAGAGTGAGTGTCCACATCTAAACCGGCTAGGCTAATTGGGAAATCAACTCCAGAATACCCCGGAATAGGTGCCATAGTATTTGCATCCATTAGGGTGCCTGTCAGAGTATTGTTTGCATAATCATCTGCAGTACCTGTGACTTCGATGATTCCGTAGTCAAACCGATCTTGCTGGCCCAGCTGGAATTCATCACTAATCCAAGTTCCAGGTGAACTGAAGTTGGCCTGTCTGAGTCCGATGTTGTCGATGAACCATCCGGAGTCATCGTCAGAATACTTGGCTGCAGCAATGAATCTGAATCTAACGTCATCGCCCCTCCAAGGAGATAGGTCGATAGCAACAGTTTCGAAATTATCGACTCCGCAATGGACCGTAGTCCAAATGCCCAGTCCATCGAGGACGGTAGTACTCGCAAAAGTGTACATCGTAGTAGTGTAAGTTCCTGGATCATAATGCTGCCAAGAGCCTCCATTTACCTGCATGAAGATAGCACCTCCGATGTAAGTGTAGTAATTCATACAAATCCAGTGATCGAATACAAACTCTGTAAGTCCTGTATCTGGTACACTGTAGGTCGGAGTCATTAGGTATGCGTTGCTGATTACTGAGGTCATCGTTCCTTCACCGCCGATAGCGTAAGCATAGGGGAAAGAACTGGCACTAGTTGGGCCAAATTCGTCGTCTGTATCAGAATAATGATCCAGAATGAATTTGCAAGTCGTCATTCCGCAATTATTCACATTGGTGCCTCTCTGGAAACCAGGCGCATCGTCGGCTTCTGGATCCGAAGCATCAGAGTCCTCAAAGCCGAAGACTTTGCTGTAGTAGCCTGAATTCAATGTCAACAAACGCCATTCATTGACTCCAGTTGCATATGTATTAGCAGTGACTGAGCCTATCTCGGTGTGGAATAATTGAGCGCCGCTAGCAGCGAGCCCTTTGAAAGAATATACAGTAAGTCCCTCACGACCATCGGGGTCAGTGGTTGAGGATCCCCCATATTGTACAGAGGCGTCAGTCTGAACTACAAATCTGAGTTGAGCATTCGCAACCCGATGTGTGGCAGGCACGGACACAGAAATATCGACCGGCCCCCCAGAGTCATCTGTATGAGTAATTCCACTCATATCGGTATATCCACTACCGGGTATATTACCGGAACGAGACCTGCATTGAGTGGTAGTGGGCGAGCCTCCTGTAGAGCTAATATCTGTCCAAGATGTGCCGCCATTGTTCGAAAGTTCGATGCAGAGATTGTCCCATGATGAGCCCTCTAGATCCCAATGGAGAGTGAATATCATGTCAGTTACAGATGTGAGATTGACTTGGGTCTGTAGACTACCAATTACGTTGTTCGAATATCTACACTGATTCGTGCCATATGGTTGGTAGTGGTATCCATTCCTGTCGCATCCATGATGCCAAACTGCGCCTCCAGAACCATCGTTGTGAACCAAGATGTTGTCGATGAAAACACCTGGGCGTAGGTCAGAGTCTTCAGAAGTCCAAACCCTAAATCTGAATTTCAGTTCATTCACGGAGTCATTAGACATTCCAGGAATGGTTGAGAGGTTTAGTGAGTCTGAAATCCAACCGCTGTGTCCTGTTCCACTGTAGACCGGTAGTGCACCCGATGGTGCTCCATTTACAGATAGGTTCGCATGAGAGATGGAGTAAGGATATCCGCCATCAGGCTGAATCCAAGTCCAATCTCCATAGCCTGCTGCAGTTCTAGTTCGATACTCAAGCCATGCTCCTGCTTCACTGCCATCCAGATGATGCCAGATATCATAGGACAGGTCGTAATTGACTTGTTTGCTGGCTAATTGAACAGCAACAGGGAATGAGAACCATGCATCAGTGTCTGCAGGGAAAGGAGTTCCGGGATTAGTGCCGACTACAATCTTGCCCTCACTAGCACGAGAGGGTACTACTCCATGAGGCAGGGTCTGCTCGGATCCTAAGATAGTTCCATTCAACTCCAGATTGGTGGCAAACCAGTGAACTGGGCGATTACAGAAAATTAACTCGCCGTCAACTTCAGTCGCATTGAGTGCGTAGTTGTCGTCGTAGTATAATCCGTAGTCATTGCCGTATGTAAGCACAATTCCGCCCTCAGAACAGGTAGAATTACCGGCAGGTATTGTGGTCGTAGAAGAGCTGAAACTACCGTTGACCAGAGTACCATTTGCCACTCTCCCATTGCCCCCCTGGACAACATGACTGGTTTGACAGAGATAATGCGACGAGGCGATTTCTGCGCCAGTTAACCCGCCACTGTTATCCTCGTCAAAACCTGCACTGAGATTGTATCCGGTCAGATTGTTGCAATGAGAATGCGGAGAATACCCATTTGCAAGTTCAAACTCTGTCATTACGAGAGGGACCGGCCCTGCAGTGTACCTGCCATTCAGGTCAATCGTGTAATTTCCAATGTCTAAGTCGGTAATCTGAGATAGAGTCATGTCATCTTCTAAGGACAACTGTCCCGAGATTAGATCTGTAGTTGTGCCAGTCAACGTTCCATTGACAATTACATCTTGATCCCATACAGTTGTTGCGATGGTAGACCCTGCCATCGGAGAATCAGAAACATGTAACCATGCATCTAATACGGTGGCATTTCCGGGGACTTCGAATCCTTGGATTGTAGCAGTCCCCCCCTGGGTATTCACACTAGTCGGACCATCCCATGAGGCTGTGTCCGCTGTTGTCAATGGTGCAATCAAAATTAGCAGTACGAGTAAACTCGCAACTGTCTTCCGCTCGGCTGGCATGTTGTCACGTGGGTTTAGGTGCATTATGAATGAATTGGTTCTGTTCTACGAACAGACTCATTTGGATGTATATTCTCATTGTAATTATTGTTGAATTAAATGGAGCCACTGGGGGGAATTGAACCCCCGACCTTCGCCTTACCAAGGCGACGCTATACCCCTAAGCCACAGTGGCGGCAGGCCTTCCATCGATGGGGCTGATTTAATCGCTACGATGGGACTTGGATGCTTTATCCATCAACAAACTCAAGTCGGGATTGTTACTCGTAGGGCTGCCAGCCGAGATCGCATAGCCCGGTATTGCGCATGACTGGAAATCATGTGGGATTTTCCCTCGGGAGTTCAAATCTCCCTCTCGGCGCCACCTTTCTTGTTCGTGCATCCGCAGTCCTCAACTAGCGCGTCCCTTATTCGGTGCCTCTATTCGGGGTTGTCGTGGGCGAGGGCGGCAGTGACAGTCCGGATGTGGTCGGCAATGGAATTGAGTCCTTCCGCCTAACTGACATAGAGTTGGGTTTTCGGCTATCTGAAAAAGATGAGCGTTTGGCATTCTTGGATGTCATTAGAGAGGATTCTATTTTCCATCTAACTATGATTCGAAGGAGATGGAATATCGGAGAATTGACTAGCATTGGATTGGCCTTCATTGCACTGGTATTGGGCTCATGGGACCTCGGTATTGGAGAGCTTGCAACTGGGGGAGATTACAATAGATTCGGACTAACTGGTTTTAGGAATCTCTCTGATCTATCTCTCATGATGGCTTTGCTTTCTCTGATTGCATGGACTGGCGTCTTCATCACTATGTGGGGAAAATATCCGATAATGAGAGAAAATCTAGTTTATCTTTGGCTAGGTATGATTGTGGTTCAGTTGGGCTCCATTAGTGCTCATTCCGATAAACCCGACTTCCCCAGTTCAACGACCATAGGAGATTGGGCTACGCTAGTAATGTCGAATCTGATTTTGTTCTTCCTGGCAATAGTTGTCGTACATCGAGCGGTCATTGAGACTAGGGATATTCATGTGCAAGAGAGGCATGCACATCCGGACCCACGTGTGGTACAGAAGGCTTGGAGAGACCATAGTCTGAGAGTATGGAGTCTTGCCCTAGGTGCATGGATGATTATGATTAACCTGATGTCGTGGTCTGGTGCACACGCCATTGCTCAAAGACCACCTATCGAAGATTATAGCAATCTACTAGTTGCGATATTCGTAATTACAGGATTCTTTGCATCTGTGTTATTGGTTCACGTGCTTTGGTATCCTCAATTCATGCTTGGAGATGCAGAAGATAGGATCCAATCAGTTAGAGCTAGAGAAGTATCTGGAGACGCACCTGAGCCCGTCCAAGAGGCTGAGCAGGGCAAGTGCCCGATATGTTCGGGCAGTACTCCGGCAGCCAGACACGACGGGGGCCGAATAGAGGTGCCTTGCTCGGAGAGTTGTTCCGGCTCGGGTAAGCCAGGAACCAAATGCCCTGAGTGTGACTCAGCCCTTCCTATCAGAATTGAATGCCCAAGTTGTAAATCTAACACCACAGTAGTGAGTCACTTCAGTAGACCTGAAGCATGGTAATATCCTAAGGTGGTCATTTGTCAGATGAAGTG
Source organism: Methanobacteriota archaeon (assembly GCA_002727275.1). Taxonomy (GTDB): domain Archaea; phylum Thermoplasmatota; class Poseidoniia; order Poseidoniales; family Thalassarchaeaceae; genus Thalassarchaeum. Next base: position 57,482 of record PBWO01000034.1, on the reverse strand, counting down.
GATATTGACGCAGATAATGGTTTTGAAAACGAGTTGCTTGACTATTCGGAATCGAAAAGTGGACAAGGGGATTCTCTGAAACTAGTCATTGGGGTTTCTGCAGGATTGATTGTTCTACTGAGTTTAGCCATTGCAGGCCTATGGATTATCTCTCAGGCTGCAAACATAACGATTGGTGGGCCGCCTTCTGCATTACTGACCTGGGAAGACGAGTATAGAGACATGACAGGAGTAGATGCTGTTTCTGGAGATGGTACAGGAGTGGTGCTGTGTATAGTCGATTCAGGAATTGATTCCGACCATCGCGATTTGCAGAAGATGAATCTTGTAGGGTGGCATGATGCAATAGGCAATTCGGATTCTCCCTACGATGATGAAGGACATGGGACGGCGATGGCTGGAATCATTGTTGCTGAAGATGGTTTGACAGGTAATGCTCCAGGGGTAAGCTTGCTAGTCGCTAAAGCGATAGATGACCAGGGCATTGGCAATGATGAAAATATTGCCGAGTCTGTAGACTGGTGTGTGGCCAGTCAGGCAGATGTTATTTCTCTGAGTCTAGGGGGCGCACAAGGATTCGGGTCTGGTCTTTTCACCACTGATGCTCTGGAGGAAGCGGTCGAAGATGCAATCAACCAGGGAGTGTATGTAGTGGCTGCTGCGGGGAACGATGGCGAGGATGATGATGGAGATGTCGAATCTCCTGGCTCAGTTGAGGATGTAATCTGTGTCGGAGGAGTAACTCGCACGGGTGCAATTTGGATGGGCAGCTCACAAGGTGACAACGACGGCAGAATCTGGCCCAACCCAATCTTCCCGAGAAGCGATCCAGACAAGAAACCGGAAGTCGTCGCACCAGGACACGAAGTTCCAATTCTGTTGGCAGGAGGATTGAGTTCGGGCTCATGGTGGGGTTGGTCCAGTGGGACTTCTGCATCTACTGCGTGGGTTTCTGGTGCTTTGTCCCTGATACTGGAAGAACATCCTGAATTACAGCGTGAAGGCGATGCAGGTGGGCCTGGAGCGGTAGCTCAGATGAAGGATTTAATCAGTGGGAATTCGCAGATGAAAGAAGGTCAGAGCGAGCATGATGACCATTATGGATACGGACTTCTTAGGGTTGATTTGTTGCTCGAATCATTAGGAAACACCTCTTCCTCGATGGTAGAAATCTCGAATCCCATGCAACCTGTTATTGAAGGGGAAGTGAGTGAGACGATTCAGGTTCGACGGAGTACTGCGAGAGTTCCTCCGGTCAGTTCTACGAATCCTAGGGAATGATTGTCACTGACATGCTTGACAAAAGATATCCATTGATTGAAAGATTCCACCTTCTTCTGAGCGGAAGTCATCTCTGAAGGTGAATCGGCTACCCCGACATCTCCCGTGGGAACCTCAGGCTCCTGCACCAATAGAACTCCTCCTGCAGAGAGTAGGTCGAAGGCAGATCTCGCTGTCGTAGCCCTCTCATCCTCTGGAACATCGACAACCACGAGGTCGATTGGCAGAGGCAAAGGAGATGGTTTGGCATTTTGCGGAAGTGCCGCAGTTGCTGCCGACCACGTGGCTGCTTCGGCAGCCAATTCATTCCAAGGCATCTGGATAATCTGTGTCCAGCCTTCCGCTCCGTGTCTCCTGATGAGTCTGTCAATAATTACTCCGAATTTTCCCCCGGGCTCAACGATACGGAAACTGTCCGGCCTAGATGGAGGGATTTCAGGGAGATTCGCAGGGTCGCCGCACCACAAATCGAGTAACCAAGCTGAAAGATGCCCAATTCCACCTCCAATCAATACTGCATTCTTCGCAGGAATTCTACCCGAAATATCTCTGATTCGAGTTCGCATTGAACGCGGTAGTGGACGCAGGCTCATGTGCAGCATCTGCTCTCCTATTCCTGCTGCAATCGCCGGTTCGGAATCGTCTCTATCAGCATCCTCGGAGAGTAGTAATGAGAACATCTCTTCCTCTGACATCTGGGGGAGTCCGAATCCTCCATCTACGGCAGACACGGTGTCTGCTCTGGGCGACTTCTATTCAATCATCGCATTGGATGGTTTCAAGTGGACGACGACTGCCGAAGACACATGACAGACGGTCTTGATGATGATGCGGGACCACAATCAGCAGAGTGCATTAATTGCGCTCAGACCACCGAGCATGAAGAGCTCCGTAGGACTCCTCGTGGAAGTGGGGTCGATGTGCTAGCCAGATGCTTGGAATGTGGCAAGGTCCAGACAATCGTCATGCGTCCGCCCAAAGCAGTGAAGCTGGGCTTCACTCTTTCAGAGGGCGCTTCAAGCAGAGCCGCAGAAATTGAGGTTGACGAAGACGAGTTTCTAGCTGTGGGAGAGGTTTTCGAATGGGACTCTGCTCACTGGGAGATATCTAGGATTGACGGTGCCGCCTCTCGACCCCGAAAGTCCTTGCCTGTCACAGAAATCAAAGCTGCTTGGGCTGTGCGCCGAGATAGGGTCACGGTCAGAATCACTATGACAGATGGCGAAGAGAGTTCTTCTGGAGCATTAGAGTGCAGTCCCGAACAGGAGTTCTCTTGTGGCAATGTAATCGAAGTAGAAGGTAGGCGTTGGCGAATCAGGGCCCTACACACTGGCAAGGGCAGAACTCTCAGAGGGACTAGGGCAGCTTCCGACCTTCGCCGAATTTACTTGCACCCAATCAATTAGACTAGCGCTTGTTGGTCCATGGCATTAGAAGCGCCTTGGTCACATGGAAGGCGATTTCGGGATTCTCTCTGAGTCGGCGCATGCTGTACTCATACCACTTGGTGCCGTATGGAACGTAGACTCTTGTCGTATGTCCTTGCTCTGAGAGTTTACGTCTGACATCACCCCTTACTCCAAGGAGAAACTGGAACTCGTATCCGGGCCCCTTACCCGCAGATAATTCGGGCGATTCTGAGTGTCTTGGGTCGGGTTTCCCAGGGCCCATGTCTCGACTCTTCAGAGCTACCAGAGAGTGGGCAATGACTGGGTTGTCATGTGATGCGATGGCAGTATAGGCCCCCGAGTCAAGCATGGCATCTATGGCATCGTTAGTGCCATGCACGATTTCCCAGTATTTCGTGTGCGCAATGTTCTCAGGCTCTAGGTATATTCCTTTACAGATTCTGAAATCAGTGTTCTTACCAGTAGCAGCACAAATATCGCTGATGTCGGATAAAGTTCGCATTAGTCTGCCCTGCAATACTACTCCGATATTGAGGAGGCCTTTCTCGTGCATAGCGGTGCAAACATCGATTGTTGAATCAGTGAGTCTGTGATCCTCCATGTCCAAGCGAACGAACATATTGTGCTGTGCTGCCTTCCTGACTAGAGCCTCGATGTTAGACATAGCAGCATCCGGGTCAATCAGCAGACCGAATGCAGTTGGTTTGATTGAGATGTTCGCATCTAGATTGTTTTCAATTATCGAATCTATTAGCGTCGAGTACTCTTCAATGAAGAATTCGGCCTCCACCATTGAACTGATTTCCTCCCCCAGAACATCGACCGTGAAACAGGCCCCCTCGTCGCTCATTTCACGCATCAGAGAAATCGCACTTTGCATGTCTGAGCCTGCGACATATCTCTTTGAGACCCACCGGATGAAAGCCTTTGGAGTAATAGGCATCAAGCCGACTACCAACTGTCCGAACAGTCTCATCTATACTCTGGAAGGCTGGACAAGACTTCACAATTGCGAGAGTCAACTCAGCTCTTTTCCTCGTCTGACTGGCACTTCCAACTCTTCCAAAAGGCTCAGAATCGCAGTTCGCTGCCAGCCCTTGAACGACTTCCTATCGAGATGCGCGAACAACTGACCCCCCGGGAATGCTGACATTGTGGATTCAACTGAGGTTCGGATCGCATGCTTCCATGCTCCCATAGGCTCTTTTCCTTCTTCTGGATTCTCAAAAGGAAGAGCGTAATTCGCCAATATGTGTCCTACCCATAACTCTGAATCCGATAATACCGCCTTGTGCCTAGGGGCATAGTGGCCGCCTCCTAAGCCAATCATGACATCCTCGCCTTCTCGCCATGAAATTGGCACAGATTCGTCTAGACCGAGATTGTCCGAAATTACGCTAGCCCATGCGTCTCCTGCTTCCTTACTGTTCCACTGGTCCTCTGTCGAGCCAATCTCGATGTATAGAGTTGGTTTGGATAGAACCGGTCCGTGATGAGTCGTCTCCAGAGTCAGGTCATATTCTGAATCGAGTCCACGAGACTTACCTTCTGCCAGCATCCCTCTGAATAGAGAAGCGAACCTAGGTGAAGGCGGCACTACTGTCCCTTTTGTCCCTCCAGCCTGACCCTCTTCTCCATGAGGCGTCTCACCTGGAATTCCGATTGCGTGAAGAGTCAGTGCGGGAGTATTTGTCGCCGAAACGTGTCTTGAGAGTATCAAAACCTCTTCAATTTCGCAATCTGCATTTTCCTCATGGATTGAATCGATTCCGTCCGCATGGATGTGTAACTCTTCAATGAGTAGTAGATGGACGTCGCGGGAAATGTGTTGGTGCATAGTTCCGTGAGGAAGGTTGGTTGGCTTCGACCATCCTCCTAATTCGAGCATGGCGCGATGCAGATTGACAGATGCATTGTCTTGAGACGAAGCCAGAAGCAGCGTGACCATGTCTCGCGATGGGGGCACTCGTATAATCTCCCTAGCCACACCTTCAAGCGCAGAGTGCGTGAGCGGTTGGCGTGCAAGGGGTCCGGTATGACTTCCAGCCGATGAGGGTTGACCAGAGTAAAAGAGTGAATGTGCTGTCCGGGTGCTCAGGTGAGTTGCTCAGAATAGATTCGAATGGTAATCCACTGCACGAGCCTGTCACTCCATTTCCTGCAAACATCTCAGGAGGAGTTGTTATTGGGGAATCATGGATTGGGACTTGGGTTGATCAGGAGTTAAGAGAAGCTAGGATGGCTGCATTGTCCTTAGACGGAAAATGGGAAGATGGCGGTAGTAGGCAGCATCTCAGGGAAGTTTCTGATGCTGAGGTGCTGATGCCCGCTTCCTCCACATGGTCGAGGCGCCTTGATGCGGAACCCATGGCACTCACACGCGTTACGAAGGGAGCAGTTTTCGCGACCCTGAATAGAGGCGTCTACATGATCAATGAGTTTGCAGAGGAGTTGTGGAGGGCTCCATATCCAGAATGGCTCGGGCGGCAGAAGTTCCAGTACTCGGATACGCTAGTGTCGTGTACTGAATGCGCAGATGGAATCTCACTATGGTCACGATCGGGAGCTGTGACTTTACTAGATGCGGAGGATGGATCGTTCATTTCCAGTCATGTTGTCCCTCTTACCGGTCCTTTGGCGGGAGTAAAATATAGCGAAGTGGGGGGTTCGTTCCTCATGCTTGAAAACGGTGATGTCGGATTGTTGGATAATTTGCATTCTATACCTCAACTGGTAAAGACCCCTGGTCCCGTATTCGATACGCGATTTTCTGATGGAGGATGGCACTGGACTGGCTGGAGGCATGATGGATTCGGAGATGCTTGGAAGTCTCAAATAGTGCAACGAAGAGACGTTGGAATTGCACTTTTAGGAGATAGTGTCATCACGAATGATGGAAGGTTGGATTTATTCAGAGCCCAATCACTCTAGGTCAGCAGAGTGTCCGCACTTGCCACAGACCTTCCTATTGGAATGAACTCCTAGGAAGACCCCGGGTCCGCAAGAAGGGCAGAACTCTCCCTTTCGAACCAACTCTCCGTCCTGTACGGAGTACTTTGAGTGCTTGGCGTTAGGGTTTGGTCCTTCTCCCATCACTCATCCCCTCCCTCGGGCTCATCATCTTCTGGAGTGTCTCCGGCTGCATCTTCCTGAACTGGTTCGGGCTCAGGGTCAGCGGCCTTCACTTCGCTTTCGGAGGAATGTCTGGTCTTGACGTACTCGGGCTCTAATTCTGCAGACTCTGCTGAACCGTAAACAAGCGCGAGGCCGGTAGTCTGGGGCATTCCAAATCGTGTATTTACATCCTTGACGAATACGAGTTCTTTCTTGGCGCCGGGCTCTGCCTTCGCGGCAGCAGCCCTCATGTCCGACAGGGAAGGTGTCGGCGAGTTTGCGTGGTTCCACACAAAACGAATCTCAACACGGTCTAACAGCGGATTCTCCTTCCTTTCTGTAACTTCCATTTAGAAACCTCCTCTATCGGATGTTGACTTTCAAAGCGTAGTTTCCCGGATCTGAGACGTTTAGCCTCTTAGCGACCTCGGAACGGTGAGGGTCAAGAATAACAACGAATCCTTGCCAATCTGTAGTTACTGGAGCCCCGGGGCAGTGCATGCACTGTGGAGGGTCATTCTTCTTCTCCGGATCAGGGAGAATCCTGTTGCACTCGCCGCATGCAAAGGGTTGCTTTGGCATCTCAATCGTCCTCCTCGCCTAGCCATCCGAAAGCTCCGAGACCTTCCATCTTGCAATTCAGGCCTATCTTCGATGATCTAGGATCATTCTGATTGATTGACTTCGAGACGATTCTCGAGCGTACAGGAGAGCCTTCTTCGAGGTGCTTACCGCTCTGTGTACCCTCAATTCTCTTACTCTGAGCACCAAGATGTACTTGGACGGGTTCGTCAAGTATCTGGGACTTGTGCAGTAGGGCCTCGACGGGTCCGATTCTGACGAAGGCGCCGTACTCGGAAATCTCCGAAACAGCCCCATCGATGACCTCATTGTTGTCCATCGTGAAGATTAGGGCCTTGAAGCGGACATTCTGGTAGATTGCTCCATCGCCGTGGATAATCTTACCTCTGCCTACAGCCTCGTGATCAAAGGTCAGCAGAGTGTAATCCTCATTCTCGTCAAAGCGTCCCTCGAAGGCATCGTGGGCCAGTTCATCGATGTGCTCCTCGAGTTTTCTGCCAGCACGGATGTACTCGGCTGGAATGCGTATGGTGTCCTCTCTAGTTACGAGGCTGTACATATTTTCGGGCTCCTAAGGAACTCGCCCGGAGGACAGCCAAAGGAAGGGAGTTCGCCTCCCGTCCCTCATCGGCATTACCTCTGGAGGAGAGTTCCTTGCGACCCGGCGACCGACCCGTCCTGTATAAGCGCAACGGTGGAAACTTCCATTCGGCTGAACCCAAGGCCCTTTCAGACCGTAGGTCTGAGTGAGAGTATAGGGCGAATGTTCAAGTGGATTCGAAATGCCATCTCCCGTTCTGATGACATCGTGTCCACCTGTACTCCGGACCTTAAGACTGCGTCAAGCAGCGCTGGGGGTAGCCTTGTTACTGGCGATGTCGCTCTCTCCGGTACTATCAGTTACTGATCTTGGACAGAAAGCAGAAACTGGAGATGGGACTCAAGATCCATGGACAGATGGCGGTCAGCCTTGGCCGCAATCAGGAAGAACTTCGGACAGGTTGGCAGTAGTTCCAGGACACGGGCCAGACGGTGGTGCGGGCGATGGATTACCACAGGATGCCTCAGAGTTCAAGTCAATTGTTGAGCCTGCAGTTAATTGGGTCTACGGCTCATATTCTATCGGGACTGATTCACTTTCGACTCCAATCGCAGATCTCTCAGCTTCTATTTCCATAGGAGATGGTGCGTCAGAGCGCTGTGCAGGAGAGTCTCTTTTCACAATTCTAGTCCAGAAGTCCTCGTCGTCTGACCCTACATACCTGAGAATAATCGAAGGAGAGGATTCTGAATTGGCATGGGAGGCTGACTTAGGACAGACTGAGTACGTGAAGGCAGCGCCATTGGTTGTCGATATAGACGGAGATGGGATGCAGGAAGTACTCGTAGTATACGACGACTCGGCAGGAGATTTGAGAATTGACGCGTGGTCCCCTAGGCTGACTTGTTCGGTCACCGGTTGGTCTTCTGCGAGTGAATCCAGTGAACTGATGTGGAGTTGGACGGACACCAGCCTGTTCATCAGTAGCCCCGATGGGCCTTATGCATCATCCACCCTAGGAGGCCATAAGCCAACGACTCAGCCGTTGTTAGCCGATCTCGATTTCGACGGGGATGCTGAACTGGTAATCGCTGCGATTGAGGATTCATCCGATAATAGCCCTCAAGTAATTGCTCTGGGGATGTCTGACACAGGAGCTACCCTTCTTTGGGATATCACACTCGACAAGGGGACGCATCCTTCTGATCCTGCTTTCGCTCGTACCGATGATAATACTGGATTTGTCCTTCTAACTACCATTCAGGATAGCACGGGCTCGATGTGGGTTTGGAAACTTGACCATGATGACGGTGAGAACAATTGGGGAGGATATTCCCTTGGTCCGGGAGAGAGCAATAGTGACTCCGCCCCACATGTTAGGCTTCCCGGCCCAATTATCGCGAATCTAGACGGACAGAGTGATCCAGAGATGATTCTGACCATCCCTACAGACGCAGACGGTCAGAGTTCAGTCGATGGAGCGGAATTCATCGGAATGGAAATCGGTAATGCTACTGAAATTTGGTCATTTGAGGCATCTAACGGATTTGCCGACGCGCCGCCAACGGCCGTAGATACGGACGGAGATGGACAACATGACAGGGTCTGCTGGATAACATGGTCCGAGGAGAACATACTTACTAGACACGGGCACGCAGGTTGTCACGACCTAGGGGCAAGTCCGAGTCAAGCCTGGGTAAAGAGCCTGGAAAGAGAAGGTGGAAACACGAATGACGAGATTGCACTCTCTCCGGTCGCGTGGATGGATATTGATGGGAGTGGTGAGCCTGAGATGGTGGTCGCCTTCGGGCGCAAAGTCTGGGCCTATGACGGCGAGGATGGAACAGTTGCTGACATCTGGGGCGGATCAATCACAGTCCCTCATCGTACCTGGTCCGCTCCTTCTTTCGCCGACATTGACGGAGATGCTACCCTCGACATGGTGATTGGAGACACTGTGATTTCACATGCTGTCGCCGACGTCAGGCCTCTCGTAGATTCACGAGGAATAGACTTCAGCCCGAGTGAACCCGACCCAGGAGAACAGGTAACAGTAACCGCTTGGTTCGAGAACGTTGGCACCGCCGATACTGACGACCAGACAGAAGCCAAGTTGTATGCCAATGGACAGTTAATCGGAGTATATGAAGCCGGAACCATGGAACCAGTTGACCCTACGGGAGAGGGGAGTATAGAGTCCTTCAGCGCCTACTGGGATGGGCCCCTAGGTGAGCATGAGTTCGAGTTGGTACTCGACCCGGGCTCGAATGTAAGTCAGTCTAGAAGAGATAACGATGCTCAGACTGTGTCTTTGGTTATCGTACCTACTTACAATGCCAGTTTTGAAATTCCAAGCGAGCCGGTCAGAGTTGACCCGGGTTCATCCACAGTTACTCTACCAACTATTCGTTCAACGGGCAGACTCGCAGGCACTTGGAGCCTAGCTGTGGACGGCAGTGGCTTGCCTGAAGGATGGACTTGGCAAGATGAAACCAGTGGAGGCATTAGTGGAATCGAAATAGGTGTCGACCAGACCTGGAGTCCGACATTGAGAGTGCTAGCACCTGCTGACGCTCTAGGCTCTGACACCGGGCACCTAGGCCTTACAATTACTTTAGATTCTGACCCTGAGAACTACAGTTCTTACTCCTCTCTTCCGGTTGAGGCAAATAGAACCAGGGGTCTGTCGCTGCGTGGCCCCGATGGAACAGCCTCGAGTTCCGGTTTCGGACTGATTGGTGGAGGGGCGGACGCTTGGGTCTTGGTACAAAATCTAGGTAATGCAGCAGAAACGCCAGTTGTTCAGGTCGGAGGGACCCCCTGGGGCGATACAGATGGAGATGGTCAAACTGACAACGTTGTCAGTCTATACGACTTGGATGGAAATTCGCTTCCAGCACTCAGCCTTTCTGCTGGCGAAGTGAAACTGGTTACTGCTAGATTGAATGTCCCATCAGATGCCAATTTAGAGGATTCAGTGAGTACACAGATGACTATGTGCGTTGGTAGTGGTGAAGAGGAGGAATGTTCGACTATTTCTCTCTCTTTCGAAGCTTCAGGTGTAGTTGCTGATGTCCATCAAAGAAGCGTTCCTGCAAGCGGTCTGCAATGGCAGCTGCAAGCTAACATGCCATCTGATTCGAATGAGTTGACTTGGTCACTTTCTGAGTCTGGGATGGCCATAGAGGGTTGGATTTGGAATGCAACTGGAAGTCTTTCTATCGAAGGAGACTTGGTAGTAATGTCGGGCACTCCTGGAAATCTGGCCTCCGGCCATCTGCACCTTGATCTTCCTGCCGATACTCCGCCTGCATTTCATTCATTCAGTGATTCTAGCTCTGAGTCCTCCAATCATGTAATGCGGATGTCTCTAGAGGTATTGCAAATCCACAGGGCGGCCATCCTGGTCACCTCTCCAACAGAACAGCCACTGACTGTAGATGTTGATGAGGAGACATTAGTTATGGTGAGATTGGAGAATCCAGGCAATGGTGCGGATTCATATCGCCTGAGTCACCAAGTCGAAATTGATGAAAACATAACCCAAGATCCTGGTGTAATAGTCTCTTTCACAAACGATGTCGTCACCCTTGGTGCAGGTAGCCTAACCAATATCCCAGTCATGGTTTCTCTTCCTGAGACTACTCCCGCAGGACATCCTGTGGCTATCTCGATTATCATGACCTCTCAAGGCGATTACTCGGTCAGTGATTTCGAAACTGTTCTCCTCCAAGCTAGGCAGGATCACAGATGGGATATTGATGCATTTGTCGGAGGAATAACCTTGTCCGAAGGTGCAACTTATCCAGTCAATCCCGGTTCGGTTTTCTCAGTCGATTTCATTTCTACCAATGAGGGTAATCTGATTGATAATCTGAATTTACAGACCAGCTACAATCTCAGCCTAATTGGAGATGATGATTCTTCAACTTGGGCAGTTTACGGAGATTCTGGACAGGAGATAGGGGTGAATGAATCTGTCTTACTCCTGGTGAATGTTTCAATTCCAACAGATGCTTGGAATGGTTCTGTAATAGAAGTCTCAGTGAATGCTTTAGCTCAAGGACAGAATATGTCCTCATTCACCTTCCGACTTGAGGTCACTAGAGTTCCTGGTTGGGCCGTTTACGCTGATCAGGCAAATCTCGAAGTCGACCCTTTTGGCTCTCAGGTTGAATTAACTGTGGCACAGATAGGGAACGCCGACTCTAGGCCATATCCTACAATCTGGGTCAGTGGTGAAGCTGGTTGGATTGTTGAAGAGCCTAGTGAACTTCCTGTTCTATCTCCTGGCGAAACTACACCACTGTTACTGAACATCACTCCTCCTGAATCTGCCCAACATGGCAGAGCAGTCGAGTTGAATATTAGGCTGAGAGATGGAGATGGAAGTGGCGAGGCCGAAATTACACTACCCCTAAGGGTTGCAATTATCAGGGATTTCGATATGACATCCGAGGGAGAATGGATGGTTTCCGAATCTGGCGGGTTCCCGCTAGTCGAACTACTCAATGAGGGTAATGCACCAAGCACAATATCCCTCACCGTCCTGAGTCTTCCTGTTGGATGGACAGTGTCGGGACAATCGGAAGTCGTCCTAGGAGTAGGGGAAATTAGAGGGGTGCCTGTTGAGGTTATACCGTCTGAAAACTGGGATGGTAGCTTGCAGACGATTAGGATCTTGGCTGAAGATGAAGATGGAAACCAGCGAGAAGTTGCTTTGGATACCACTCAAACGGATTACTCTTGGGCATCCTCGCCTGTAATTGTAGGTTTGATTGGCGATGAGGTTGTAATAGACATCCATGGTGCCGCACCGGATGCCACTGTGACAGATTCTTCATCGGGCATTCTGTCTTCATTATCCGATGGTGGGTGGCCTCTGCCAGTACTGAGTTCTGGAGTAGGTCAGATTACAATTGGCACCGTGACTCTCGATTATCTAGTACACTCTTCCGAACCATCTACGAGAATTTCAACCTGTAGCATCTCAGGGCCGCTGGAAGATGTTTTAGCGCAATGCACAATAATGAATGGAACCGATCGATTCCAATACACGATGATGCTAATCGATGATCAAGGTGGAATGTTATCATCATCGACAGGCGTTGTTACAGAGAATGCTTCGTTAGGGCCGATTAATCTGAGTGCAGACAATTGGTCTCCAGAGCCAGGGAACAGGGATCTTGTATTGAGGCTCCTAGACGGAAGGGGAGTTTTGGTCTATCAATCAACAAAGACTTACGAAATTAGACGTGTTGACTGGAATATCGGAATTATTGATGTTGAGCTTGAGGGAGAAGGAGAATCTCAGAAAATTAGGGTTTCTTGGCAGCGGAGTGAGAATGTAAAGGAACTATTGGCTCAATATGATGCAGACTGTAGTCTGACTCTGGACGTCGGAGAATATAGCATGTCACACAGTGTCGATTTGACTGCTCTGTTCCCAGTTGCCTTTGAGGTCAGTCGCCCTAGTGTATCACAGGATGGCGAAGAGTTAGTAGTGACAATCGGGTGCTCATTCCCTTGGGATATTGACTCTAATTCCAATGATAATGAGGGGCGAGTGATTCTATCAGGTGGTGCTGTAGAGCCATCGAGATTCCCCGATTTGGGGACCTCTGTGGCTGCTGCAGTTCTAGTGATTGGAGTTAGTGTCGCCTTAGCATGGATAATTAGGAACAATCGAGAAGGAAAGCAGTTGATGGAGATGGCAATGAGTGCAGCTGAGGAAAAGATGCTAAGCAAGGAAATCCCACCCGAGCTTCCAGAAGAGAAAGTCGCAGATTCGGATACCCCGCTGGAAGAATCGGAGGTTGCAGAGTCCGAACCCGAGCCGGGGCCAGAAGATGAGTTTGAGGCAAGATTGCGCAGACTCATGAGGGACTGATTACAGCCTAATCCTCTTGGAGTGCAGTTCGAGATATAGTGGCATTGCATCTTCCAGAACTGACTCTAATGAGGACGATAGTTTCCCTGTTCGGGGGCTGTATGGTGAGAAACCGGTGGAGGACCAAACCGATTCGTACCAATACTCCCCCCAGATCCCATCACAATCCCTAGGTCCGGCCTCCCAAGTCAGCATCGACTCGGAGAATTGAATGTCTAATTCGTGACAAAGCATCCCGAGCATCTCTCGGGGATTCTCAAGAATGTCTCGTGAATCTAGAATTGGAGGTTTGGTGTCATCTTGTAAGGCTCGCTCGAGCAACATGAGTTGTTGGGGGAGGCCCGTAGCCCATAGGGAGACTTCGTGAGTGATCTTGGAAAGAGACAGTAGAACCTCTCTTGGATCTCGAATCAAAAAGCAGTTGGTTACATTCTTAATCCAGTCAAGATCGGCTCCTAGAGGGATATGGTGGCACATGTGCTTTTGATACCAGATTTCTGACTCTTCGGGAGACTCTCCTGAGAGCACTTGGGTAATTTTGTGATAATCCGTCTCATAGTTATCAATCACCTTCTGGGCGCCGGGGTGTTCAACTCCAGTCTGTTCTAGATAATGGGCGTAGAATGGTTCGTCAATAGCACAGCAGTCGTTCCTATTCTCAAAAGAGTACATCATTGCTGTAGAGATGTTCCTAGGGCCAGACCACATTGCGATTCTGCATCCCTCAATCACTGCTCTCACTCCTTACCAATTCGATGTACAGATTTTGTAGCCTCTCGCACATTGGGCCACGACTTCCCTCTCCGACTGGCTCATCATCGAACGATACTACTGGCGTGAGCCCTGCGAAAGTACCGGTGACAAACGCTTCATCGGCCAACCTAACATCTTCAATGGTGAAATCCCTCTCAAACGCAGGAATATTGTTTGCATTGCACAAATCTAGTACTTTCCTGCGAGTTATTCCGTCGAGACAGTATTCGCCCGACGATGTCCAGACCTCCTCATTCCGCACTATGAAGAAATGAGTGGAGTTGCATGTCGAAACATTTCCATTCGGATCAAGCATCAACCCTTCATCGGCACCAAGTTCAGCTGCTTCTATGCAGGCAGCGATGCAATTGTGTTTGGAAAGGCTGTTTATCCTCGGATCCTGAGTATTCTGACCGCCCCTCCTAGTGTTAACTGGAACTAGGCTAATGCCTTCTCTAGCCCTGTCCTGATTGGCCTGCTTGTACTCGGGAATGATTACCAGAGTAGGAGGACTAGAGATGACCCAAGGCGCTTGGTAAGGAGTTGGTTTGAGTCCGCGGCTGACAATCAATCGGATGTGGACTCCTTCATACATGCCATTAGCATCGATTACCCTTTGGATCTCAGATAGGATCTCTTCTCTGGACTTGCAGATGTCCATTGAGATTGTCTCGGCCCCATGGAATAAGCGATCCATGTGCTCATCGATGAATACTAGGTGCCCATTGTGTAATCTAAAAGACTCCCAAACGCCATCTCCCAGTAGGAAGCCTGCATCGAAGACTGATACTTTTGCTTCACTTCTATGAACCAGGTCTCCATTAACCGAGATAATGACTTCTGAGTTACGAGTGTCGTCCTCATACTCGTGAGTGCCCATCTCCTACCTCAGAAGTCGTTCCCTGTAAGGCGCTCATACATCGAAGCATACAGCCGTGCGGTCTTGTCAATCATTTCCTGAGGGAGGGCCGGAATTGGAGGCTCATCTAGCCCCTTGTCTCTAGCATCATACAATACCTCATGATGCCCTATATCGATGTAATGCTCCCTTACGAACTCCTTCGAAAGAGATTCTATTTTACCTTGTGAGTAAGTCTCCGAATCCCACCATCTGTCCTCATCCAAGGTTCCGAACGAGTCGACTAGGACTGGCTTTCTACCCGGGCCTAGGGCGAACTCCTTCTTGCCATCAACGTGAATCAAGCCACGCTTTCCAGCCTCTCTATCGATAATTGCGTCAATCTTGAGAACTGCTTCCAAAATCGAGTCGAATTCTTGTTCGGTCAGATTCGAAATCTGCAGAGCCTCCTCTCTGTCCAGAAGTCGGTCGAAGGCCTCGAACTTGGTGGACACTTCCAGATACGGTTGTGGTAGTTTGCAATTCTCCTTCAACTTAGTACCTGGCTCAAAACCGAACTCCTCGGGCCCGACATCACCCTTGGCATAGCGGCGCCAACCCGAACCTGCCAGATGGTGTCGGCAGATTACCTCGAGGGGGACGAATACATTTTCCATATCTCGGGGGATAGTTCCGGGCTCCTTGATTACCTCAAAGCGCTTGGCCAGACACCTATCAGGAGCATTCATCTCAATCAAATGAGTGTCGCAAATTCCTTCATTAGTTATTAGATCAAACCAGTGACAGGTGGTTCTGTTCAGGCTTTCTCCCTTTCGAGGGATTAGGGAAGGAATGATTTGATCATAAACAGAAATCTGATCCGTGTATCTGAATTCCAGTATATCCGGATCATCTGTACTCCAAACCTGCTTGACCTTTCCAGAGTAAAGTAACTCGCCCATGTAATACCTAATCTAATCGCCTCGATTAATATTACTAAATGAAATTGTGTAGATTCGAATAGTCTCAATTTCTCCGCCTATTCTATATCTAATGAACAAGTGAAAGGGATGACCCATCATGCGTGAGTTGGCTCCCCTATCTGTTAGGAATCAGCCTGTAAGAGTAAACCGGGTGGTTTCGGTTGTTGCTCTTCTAGTAATTGTAGGATTGGTGGGTAACAGTCAAGCCGCCGACTACAAGAGTGGATGGTACGTTGGAGATTCCGGTTCCGAATTAAATCTAAATTCGGCTGAATCCTTCGGTGAACAAATCTGGGTTTTCGGCGACTCAGGACTAATCCTAATCAGCAGTGACTTCGGACAGACTTGGGCACCAACAGCATCTCCAATTTCCGAAGACATCCATTACTCCGACTCAGCCTTCGGAGCACTTGCGATAGCGGGTAATTCAGGTATGCTATTACTCAAGCAGGAGGTAAATTCTGATTGGGTTGAATTGCCTTTATCCGAGTCGATTAATGGAATCTCACTAACTGGAAACAACAGCTTGGTCGCAGTTGGAAATGAGGGTGCGATGTGGAGATATGGGGGTTCAAACTGGGAATTTATACCGACAGGAGTTGATGAGGACTTGCTCGGTGTTTCCTTCCTAGATGAGGATTTAGGAGTTGCAGTTGGGGAAAATGGCACCATCATTTTCTCTGAGGATGGGGGGCAGTCTTGGGACTACCGAGATGCTCCGAGTGAGGTAATTGAGAGTCCAATTGTTTCTGTCGAGTTCTTCAGTTCAGTGAGGATCTACGCGGTAACTGAACAAGGACACATCATCAAGTCGGCTCGAGAGGGTACGACCGATGTCGGATTTCTCTGGAACTTAGTTGAAATCGAGAGGCATTATCCTCCCGGGACTAATGAGTTCGTGGGAGAATTGACTTCGTTAGGAGTTACAATTCATTCGATTGATGTTGTTTCGACCAACAAATTCCTGCTTGTCGGCGCTGGTGGTTATGTCTCAATGAGCAATGATGGAGGGAACATCGTCAGACAGCAAATCAATCCCGCAGGTAACAACACATCTCTCTACGAAATTGCCATGATTGATGGATTCGATGGAATTGTAATCGGAGAACAGGGCTTGGTTTTGTGGACAGATCGAGCAGGGGAGGATGAACCGGTCGGATTTGAAGTGATTAATTTCAACGATTTCGACAATTTCGTTGATTACTCAAAAGATATGCTGTTCGCGGGTTTCATCGCTACGATCAAAATTGTAGTCTTTGGGATTGTGATGGGTTTCCTGTTTGGAGTAACCTTGGCAATGTGCAAGACCTCTCCGACTTCGATGAAATATATGGTGGAGAGGTTCGACCCGAAAATGGTCAGAGTGGTTGGAATCTTACTTGCAATTGGAGGTCTGTATCAGTTCTACATCGCAGTCCCGAAGATTGCGGATCTTGGACTGGATGGAATAGAGAACATCTTCATTCCTGTTGGAGATCCGGGGTCCTTTGGTAGAGTTCTTCTGGGAATCGGCCTGACGTTCGTGGGCGTTCTATTCATGACCCATGATGGAAAATTCTCCAAGTTGGATTTGAAAGGATTCAAACTCAACCCATGGGGCGTCAGGCCTCTAAATACAATAGCCACATTGTACACTGATTTCTTCCGTAATACTCCTCTTATTGTACAGTTTATGTTCATTCATTTCGGACTGCAGTTGGGCAGGTTGATTCAGGAGCCCGCTCAGGCATTTCTAGAGGATTCAACAGGAGGAGTGGCTCAATTCATCAAGGATGAGTTCCTCAATGACAGAGCATACATCAGCGCAATTTGCGACCTTGGGTTCAACTCTGGGGCATACCAGTGCGAGACTATACGCGGGGCAATTCAGGCAATTCCCTCTGCTCAAATGGAGGCCGGCAGGAGTATTGGTCTGACATATCTCCAGACCATGCGACGAGTTATCATGCCTCAGGCCATCAGAATCTGCATACCCCCTATGGGCAATGAAATGGTCAACCTAGTGCTCAATTCTTCGCTGGCCATGGTTATCGGTTATGCTGAGTTGACTAGGCAGGGTAAACTGATCACTGCAGTCACATTCCAGATGGCATACACTTGGGGCATGGTTCTGGTTTCCTACTTCGTTATCACATGGACCTTGGCCTTAATTCTCAGGCGGCTTGAGGAGAGCACCAGAATACCCGGATTGGGGATGACAGGAGGTGAGTGATTGTCTGATGGGCTTCTAAGGATAGAGAATCTGCACAAGATTTACTCTGGTGGAGTGCATGCTGTCAGAGGCATATCATTCAGTGTAAAGGAAGGGGAGTCGGTGGCGATAATCGGCTCTTCGGGAAGTGGTAAGTCTACCGTACTTAGGTGCATTAACCGGTTGATTGAGCCGACAGACGGAGAAGTCTACCTCAAGGACGAGCAGATTAACACCCCACATGCCAATATAAACGAAGTCAGATCGAGGATTGGCATGGTCTTCCAGTCCTTCGAACTCTTTCCACATCTGAGAGTTATTGACAACATCACTCTAGGATTGATTCAAGTTCGAGGGATGTCCAAGGCAGAAGCCGAGAAGCAGGCATTAGAAGTGCTCGACAGGGTCGATATGCTTGACAGGAAAGATGCTTATCCTGGAAATCTTTCAGGAGGTCAGAAGCAAAGAGTAGCAATCGCTCGCTCGCTAGCGATGAAGCCAGAAGTGATGTTGTTTGACGAGCCTACGAGCGCATTGGACCCTGAGTTAATCGGCTCGGTCCTACAGACCATCAGGAGCCTTGCTGATGATGGCATGACAATGGTAGTTGTTACACACGAGATTAGTTTCGCTAGGGATGTCGCAGATAGAGTAGTCTACATGGACGAGGGAGTTGTGGCTGAAGAGGGGCCGTCTTCAATTATCGATGAGCCCAAAACTGAGCGGATGCGGAAGTTCCTATCATCAATTCATGAGGATGAAGTGCTAGAGCATGTACATGAGAAACTAGTCGATGGCGATGCCAAGCACGGATATGTTCCGGATGGAAAGGGTCAGCGACCTCGTGGCTGAGTTTCAGACCATTCCCTGTGCCTGCATTGCTTCGGCTACCTTGAGGAAACCGGCGATGTTTGCTCCGGCGACGTAGTTGCCAGATACTCCATACTTCTCAGCAGTCTCATAGGCGTTCTTGTGGATGTTGACCATGATTCCTTCGAGTTTCTCGTCGACCTCTTCACGGGTCCAATTCATCCTCAGGCTGTTTTAGCTCATCTCTAGGCCAGAAGTCGCAACTCCGCCAGCGTTGGATGCCTTTCCAGGAGCAAACAGAATCCCATTTGCATGGAAGCACTCTACAGCCTCGGGAGTACAAGGCATGTTTGCTCCCTCGGCAACCGCGATGACGTTGTTTTTGACCAGCATCTGAGCCTCCTCGCCATTGACTTCATTCTGTGTAGCACAGGGCAGGGCGATGTCTACCGGAATATCCCACAGGCCGTTTAGATTTGGTTCCGGCTTGGAAGCAGTGTACTCGACCCCATCAAATTGGTCAGCGTATTCCTTGATTCTGCCTCTCCTGTTATTCTTCAGGTCCATGATCCAAGCCAGCTTCTCTCTGTCAATTCCTGCGGCGTCGTAAATGAATCCGCTGCTGTCAGACATAGTCACAGGCTTTCCACCTAGGTCGAGAACCTTCTCGCAGGCGAACTGGGCCACATTGCCCGATCCACTGATTGCGACGGTTGCACCATCGAAACTCTTACCCTTCGTGGCGAGCATTTCGCGAGCGAAGTAAACCAGACCATATCCTGTTGCCTCTGGTCGGATTAGTGAGCCGCCGTATGACATTCCCTTTCCAGTGAGTACACCTGTGAACTCATTTGCGAGTTTCTTGTACATGCCAAAAAGGTAGCCTATCTCTCTCCCACCTACTCCAATATCTCCTGCTGGGACGTCTAAGTCGGCGCCGATGTGCCTCCACAGCTCCATCATGAAAGACTGGCAGAAGCGCATGACTTCAGCATCGGACTTGCCTTTTGGTTCGAAGTCCGAGCCACCCTTACCTCCACCCATAGGAAGTCCAGTGAGGCTGTTCTTGAACACCTGCTCAAAGGCTAGGAACTTGAGGATCGATTGGTTGACACTAGGGTGGAATCTCAGCCCACCCTTGTAGGGACCTATTGCACTGTTGAATTGAATTCTGAATCCTCTGTTTACATGGAAATTTCCATCATCGTCGTACCAGGGGACTCTAAACTGGATAATTCTCTCGGCCTCGACTACAGCCCTGACTACAGGTAGGTACTCTGGGTGGGCTTCGATAACCGGAACTAGGCTGTCTAGGACCTCCTCCACTGCCTGATGGAACTCAGGCTGGTTCGGGTCTCTTGCAATTACGCTGTCGTACACTTCTTTCATTGTGCTGTCCATTGGCTCACCAAGGGGATTCTACGATTCCTGTTTGAGGGACCGGGCGCTTGCGCGAGCGTGGAGGGGCTTTTGAATGGTCTCATCATTAGTTATCCCGAAATAAGGCACTATGTGAGCCCGATAATATCAGGAGAAAAGGTGTCTTTCGGCCAACTGCGCGACTTTTTCACGGTGGCTAGGTAGAGTAATGACATATACTGCTGCTTGGCTTACTTGGCGGTTCCTCAGTGCGTCGGCAATCGGAGTGTGTTCACGGAACCAGCGAGTCTTTCCATCATCGCCCAGAATCCTAACTTCGACCTGCGACATCCTAGGTTCAGCAAGTAAGAGTTTGATGTTCGGCACATCTACTGCAACATAGCCCGGAGGAAGGCCTGCTCGATGAGCTAGATCATCCTCGAATTGACGTCTGCTCTCCGGGTTCTCTACTATACTCAGTAGATTCGTAGCCTGTTCTTCGCTCAGATCCTCCCTTCGCCTACTAGCACATACTTTGAGCAGTTGTCTGTACTTGAGTCGTCTAATCATGTCCTGAGCATAATCTCCTGCTCCAGACAAAGCTTCCCAAATCTCTGCGTCTACTCTGCGTTGCAGATCTATAGAATCGGGCAGGCTATCTGAGCTCCTCTCCACTGCTCTCGAAAGCATGACTTCGGTAACTCTGGTAACACGATGGAAGTAGACTGCACTGTACATCAGGGCGCGAGCCATCATCATTCCTTCAAGGGCCGGTAGGCCACCTTCTTCGACCGCTATGTCGCCACTATGCCTCTCAAGACACATGATAAGTCTGCGGTGGTCAACTATTCCATGCTTGACACCCGTGAAATGAGAATCTCTGAGCAGGTAATCAAGTTGGTCGCAATCTACAGGGCCGTGTACTAAATGGGCGAGAGTAAGATCTTGGTCGACGAAGTCTTCCTTGCCGGCCGTCCATGCATTCAACGAGCGTTCAGTTCCACCGGCCCCGGGACCCCTAATCAGTCCAGCGACCTCCTTAGGATCAAGTCCGTGTGATTCAAGAATTTCAGGTACAGTTCTTCTGTCTAGAACGGAATTCTCCTCTCCTTCTCGTAGTACATCGTAGTCGCCGACTATGATTCCCTCGGTGATAGACATGTGATCCATGCCCCCTCTCTCGTGCAGAATATGCTCCAATGTGTGCGAGTAGGGCCCATGTCCTACGTCGTGCAGCATGGCGGCGGCCTGTACAGTATTGGTCTCATGTTCATCTAGGCCAAGAGACTCGGCCATCATTCCTGCAATATGTGAGACGCCTAATGAGTGCTCAAAGCGAGTATGATGAGCTCCCGGGAATACAAGATGTGCGAGTCCCAATTGCTTGATATGGCTTAACTTGTTCATCTCGGGAGTACTTAGCAAATCAGCCCTGACACCCTCAATTCTGAACTGCCCATGGATGGCGTCGTTGATTACCTTCATCGAAGACCCTGCGGGGTTGCGAAAGGACACTCTGCCTTGAATCGCACTATCGTAAATCTCTGTAATTCTGAAAAATATCATCCCAAATGTACAATATCTTGCATTTCAATTGTATTTCAATTGCAATACAATTAATAGGCTCTACCCGGTCTGCCAGACTCAGGAGGAATGCGAGTGGCCGGTGTCAGTCCGATGGTTTCGATGAGAATACCCGAAGATCACTTGCTTGAAATCGACCAGCGTGTCGGCCTTGATGGAATGAGGAATAGATCAGATGTTATTCGGGAGGCTGTTCGCAAGTACCTAGCATCTCCTCTGCCTTCAATGGGCGATCGTGTCGAAGTAGAGCTTGGGCCCGATTTGACCGCTAGGATGAGAGATTTCTGCAAGCTACACGGAGATACTCCTTCCTCCGTTTTGCGTCAGGCGGCTCGCACGCACATTGCCAAGGCAACACTTGAGGGAGCCACTGTTGACAGGGTTCTCGAGATGCGTATGGATGAGTTACGTGCGCGCTTTGATGAAGATTCGAACGCTATATGAGGTGAGAGATTGAGCGATGATGGGATGCACGGGAATACGAGGGGGCGCAGTAAGCGCCCCCTCGCCCAACCTTCCCGCAACCTCAGAGGATTGGTCAATAGGGCGAAACTCTCCAATGCTGCAGGATACGATGCTCGCGAAGTTCCTAGAATTCCGAATAGGGCTGATAAGGATAATCTGCTTTGAGAATCAACACACACCGTCCCGCACATTCGTGCGGGGCACCCTAATTGAGTAGTCTGAACCTTGATGCGTTGGACGTCCATCCGGCAGCATGGACAAAGGCATGTCCGACTGGAGTCGGTTCGAAAGATTGACTCCTTTCAGGGTTCGTGATGTACTCTTAGTAGCTAGCCATTTCGATCACTACCTGCTTGAGGAATCAGGATACTTGGCCGAGATAATGCGCCAGGAGTATTCGGACCTCAACTTATCTCAGTCTCCGAGAATAATCCACAGTCCAGAAGCCCGGGATGCCTTGAGATTGCTGCAGGCTCGGGAGTTCGATGTAGTCATCACGATGGCTCGGGTGGGTGACATGGATGTAAACGCGTTTGGAATCGAAGCGAAGAATATCTGCCCCGGACTACCGGTGATGATGCTCAGTCACAATACTAGAGAGTTGGCAGGCTTGAGTGCGGGTGAGGGCATTGACAGAATTTTCGTCTGGACTGGCGATAGTAGGATTCTGCTATCTATATGCAAACTAATCGAGGACGAGAAGAACGTGGAGAATGATGTCAGAGACGGAGATGTCCAAGTCATTCTGCTAGTCGAGGATAGTCGCCGATTCTACTCTGCATATCTGCCGCTACTGTACACGCAGTTAGTCAATCAAACAACCAGACTAATGGGCGAGGGCGGAAATCTGCATGAAAAACTCCTGAGGCTTCGTGCTAGGGCTAAGATCCTATTGGCCTCAGACATGGAATCTGCTAAGTCGATAATCAACAGGTATCAGAAGAATCTTATCGGAGTTTTCACCGATGGAAGATTCCCTAATGAAGGGGGAAATCGAGATACTGCGGGCTTAGAGTTGGTGAAATATGCTCAGCAGGGTCACCGTTATCTACCGATTCTATTCCAATCTAAGAACATTGAACTCAAAGATGAAGCTGAGGCCCTTGGAGTCAGATTCTTGCACAAGGAAGACAGTCAACTGTACCAGAGCATTGAAGACTTCATGGTAGAAGAGATGAACTTCGGAGATTTCGTCTTCCGCAAGCCGGATGGTGCTGAAGTCGGAAGGGCTTCTAATCTCAAAGAGCTTGCAGAGGGAATCGAGTCTGCACCGATAGAGAGCATTGAGCATCATGCGAGTAGAAACCAGTTCTCTCACTGGTTAAGGACACGGACTGAATTCTCACTTGCTGCTAGGATGAGGCCGATGACAGTGGAGGATTTTGAGGATTCAGAGGGAGTCAGGTCGTATCTAGCCGACTCCCTCCGAGGCCATATCGAACACGTCAAGATGCGTACAATCAGAGATTTTGACTCAAGTACAGGAGGGGTTGGCTTCCAGAGAATAGGTAGAGGTAGCCTAGGTGGAAAGGGGAGGGGTTTGGCGTTCTTCTTCACTAGGATGCCTGACTTGGGCTTGAGTGATTCACATCCCGAAGTTGATTTTGTCATTCCTCGATCAATAGTTTTGGCAACAGATGTATTCGAGGAATTCATCGATGATAATGAGCTTGCCAAATTCGCGTACAAAGACTACGACGATGAAGTCGTGGATTCGGCCTTCCTACAAGCAGACTTTCGACAAGATATAGTGGACGAGTTCTCTAAGTTAATTGAGGGAATCGACTGGCCTCTCGCTGTTCGCTCTTCCAGTCTGCTTGAAGACTCTAGTCATCAGCCATTCGCAGGGGTGTATTCAACTTACATGCTAGCCAACGACCATCCAAATTCAGAAATCAGGCTCAGTCGGTTGCTTGAGGCTGTTAAGTTGGTTTATGCATCTACTTACCACAGGGCGGCCAAGGCATATGTCAGTGCCACTCCGAGTACGATAGAAGACGAGCGGATGGCGGTGGTGATTCAGGAGTTAATCGGAGACGAAGTCAATGGTAGATTCTATCCTATCATCTCGGGAGCTGCTAGGAGTCACAATCACTACCCAGTCGAGCCGCTCCTACCTGAAGATGGGATTGCAGCGATCTGCATTGGTCTTGGCAGGCAGGTCGCAACCGGTGGAAAGTGCCTCAGGTATAGCCCTGGGCAGCCTCGCAGGATACATCAGTTTCACAACAACCAATCTACATTGGATACCTCTCAAAGGAATTTCTTCGCCATCCCTATGAATCAAGAAAGTGGTTCTGTTCATCCTTCTGAAGAAGAAAACCTCCTCAACCTGGGATTGAAAGAGGCAGAGAAAGACGGTTGCCTGTCACTTGTTGGTTCGACATATGTCACCTCTGATGATCGGATTGTTGATTCTGTCAAAGTTGATGGAGGGCCTAGGATTGTAACCTTTGCACCCATCCTAAAACATGGCAGATTTCCTCTATCAGAGATTCTGCATCACGTCCTGACTTCTTGCGAGAACTACATCGGATCACCGGTTGAAATCGAGTTCGCTGTTTCAATCGATTCTTCTGGCTCAAAACGCTTTGCTATCCTCCAAGTACGCCCTATGATGGATGGGTCAGTGGACATTGACGTCGATCTTGATAAAGTCGACAGGGGAAAGGCAGTCTGCATCTGTAGCCAATCTTTGGGCAATGGTGTGATCGAGGATGTTCGAGACATCGTCTATGTCCATCCAGAGAGACTAGACAGGATGCACACAGTTGACTTGACTTCTGAAATCGAGGCCATTGACGCCGCCCTGAGGGATGAGGAATGCCCTTACATCTTGATTGGCCCTGGTAGATGGGGTTCATCCGATCCTTCATTGGGAATTCCTGTCCAATGGGAGCAGATCATGGGATCTAGGGCTATTGTCGAGGTGCCTATGGCTGACATCCATGTCGAACCTTCGCAGGGAACGCATTTCTTCCAGAACATCATCACTTTCAACATAGGTTACCTGACCATTGGTCCTGACGACTTCCTCGATTGGGATTGGTTGGACTTGCAAGATGCTTTGATAGAGTCGGGCCCTTTGAGGCATGTGAGGCTAGAGAGTTCTCTAAAGGTGATTCTGGATAGTCGCGATTCTGAGGCTATAATCACGAAGTGATGGCCAATCTTCTTGGTCGTTCTATCGTCAGGACGGTTTCCATGAGGCCAAATCAATCCGGGGAGTTCGGGGTTTTTCTCGCTCACGATGAGCTCAGAGAGTCTCAAGGGGAGATGATTGTCGATGGGATCGCAGCTCTAGGTTCAGGAGGTTTTCTGCTCGCTTCAGCACCTACGGGGATAGGCAAGACTGCAGCCGCACTGGCAGCCGCTTTAGATGCATCAAGAAAATCCTCAGAACCCAAAGTTGTCATGTTCCTTACCGGTAGACAGTCACAACACAGGATTGTCGTAGATACAGTCCGTAGGATAAATGAGAAACTCGATGAAAACAGCAAGGTTAAGTTGGTCGATCTGATTGGACAACAAGGTATGTGCATCAATGAAATCAGACACGAACACAGGGCTCTGTTCTCGAGGCTGTGTGCCGATAAGAGAGGTTCCAGGACTTGCAAACCATGGCTTGCCGACTCGGAACTAATTCGGCCTCGAATTCTCCAAGACCCATTGCATGTGGATGAGTTGGTCTCAATGTGCGAAGGGCGCGACAATGAATTGCCGCATGGAATATGCCCTTGGAAGGCAGCTAGAGAGTCTGCTTCATTCGCAGACATCGTGGTATGTGACTACAATCACGTATTCGTTGAGGCAGTGCGTGATTCATCTCTATCTGCCATGGGACTAGATCTAGATGATATGATTCTGGTCGTTGATGAAGCGCACAACCTGCCAGATCGAATTAGAAGAGGATTCGAGCGAAGAATCACGATGAAAGTCATTAGAGATGCAGTATTTGAGATTGAGGAACATACTGAAACTCTTCAATCAAAAGGTGCAGAACTCGAAGGAGCGGATTCAGATGCCAATAATTCCGAATTAGACCGCCTCAGGAGGTCCAAAGCCGCGATGAGGAGATTGAGAGAAGGGCTACCGCGGTGGTTTGCAGAGATTGAGGGTGGGCTTGCCGGTAGTGTGGGTGAGGATCAGAGAGTTTCGATGACGGATTTCGTTGAGCGAGTTTCGGGAATACTCGCCGAAGATGTAGAGAGGAGTATCGAGACTGATGCGCTTGTCAAGATGTTGCAGACGATTAGGGTCGAAGTCGATGAGACTGATGAGGATATGGAAGAAGAGACTGCCTGCATGAGATTGGCTATCTTGCTTCAGACTTGTATGCAGAATCACGATAGTCCGGCGTTCGCACTCGTACATGACAAGATTGCCGGAGAGGAGCATCGTCTCACAACTCATCTTCTGGACCCGGGCGTGGTCTCGGAAGATCTTCTCAAAATGTGCAGTGGAGCAATCATGATGTCTGGTACACTATCTCCTCCAAAGATGTACGGAGACCTCCTCAAGATCCCCTTGGATAGAGTCTCCATCATCAAGGAATATACCTCACACTTCCTATCCGAGAGACGACCTGTGCTGATTGCCAAAGATGTCACAAGCAGGTACCAGGATAGAGGAGAAGAAAATACTTCCAGATTGAGGGCGCATATTCACTCAGTCCTCAAGAAGACGCCTGGTCATGTAGCCGTTTTCGCTCCAAGTTATGCTTTGTTGGAGCAGATACTAATCGAGGATGAGGATTGGATAGTTAAGAGTCGTCGGATGTTGCAAGAGAGACCTGGTGACTCAAAGGAAAAGATGGACAGAATGGTGGACACCCTGCATCGATATAGACGTGAAGAAACTCCGGCCATACTCGCTGGAGTCCTAGGTGGAAAACTGGCCGAAGGGGTGGATTATCCTGGAAACATCCTCGATGCTGTAATCTGCATAGGTCTGCCTTTACCCCCTCCAAGCTCCAGACAGGATGCTTTGAGAAGTTACTATGAGGAGCGTTACGGAAAGCAGACGGCTTGGAGATATGCAGGCTCTCAGCCTGCGATAAATCGGCTGCTTCAGGCTATGGGGAGGCCCATCAGAAAAGCAGCAGACCGAGCATTAGTAGTCCTTCTGGAGAAGAGACTGTTACAACGAGGATACAAGTTCTGTCTACCTGAAGGTATGCACATGGTAGAGAGTGTCGATTCAGTCCGTACTGAGCGACACGCAGAGAGATTCTTCAGAAACAACCCGGACCCGGCCAAGCACATTGAGTGAGCAATGGGTTCATCCGAGTCTCTTGCTTCGGAGTGACAATGCAGTGGTCGAGGATACAAGTTGAGATGCCGGACTCCAGTGCTCAGATTGATGCAAGTCTGGGTGTTGTTGAGTCAGGATTGGATGCTACTGCCGAACAGATGCATGACAAATTCATGGGCTCTATTCCTCATCTTGAGGAAGTTCGAAACGAGCACTGGGCAGTCGTTTCAGATCTCTCAAACTCAGTCGAGGCTTCGAAGATGATGTCGAGAGATTTTCAGCCAATTGGAGAGATGTTGTCAGAATTTGGAGGTTCTATGGGAGACCGGGAGATTTCAATTCCTTTACCTTCGACTGTCCCTGACCAATTGGTCATTGAGACTGGAACTGAAGGCAGTGAAAACCTAGTGAGATTGATTGCGCCTGAAAGATTTGGAGGGTCCATCAAGCAATTCTCACTAAACGATGGTGATTCGATAGCAGCTGCTAGATGGTCAGATGGCTCATTAGTATTGGAGCTCAACTAATCTTCACTAGCGATGAAAGAGTCCCTCTCCGGGAACTCCTGTAGCTCGTCAATCTCCTGAAGGACGGTAGACAGTGCCATCTGAGCATTCTGCCGATGAGGCTCTCCAAGCACGTGACTAGAGTATCTCGCTTCCTCGAAGATTCGATCCAGTGCAACTAATGCCTGGTCACTGATTGGGAGGGCATTTCGAATTGCTATCTCAAACTCCCTGACTGTCTCGAAGTCTCTTCTCAAGAATCCTCTACTCATCAATATCTGACATAGGCTCTCATAGCAGTTGAAGATAGCTTCCCTGACCTCATCACCTGCGGCCAACAATTCAGCTGTGTAACTGAACACGCCTGCTAGTTGGTCAATAGTGGCCTGCCTACGGCGGCGAATTAGCATAGCAGCTCCAGCAACAAGAAGAATTGCAATGAGTGCAAGTCCTAGCATAGTCGTGAAGCCAAAAGTTTGGGTCGACTGCTTCTCATAGGTTACTTCTAGACCTCCATGGAAATTTGCCAACCATGTCTTATTGATAGGATCTACATATTCGGAATCGGTAGAGAAGCACACAGTGAGCTCTCCCCAGAAAGTCTGATTGTGGAATGAGGGTAAACCAGTGAATGACTCGAACTCATAGACGAATAATCCGTTCTCATCTGTGGGGCCGACTACTGAAAAGTGGGCCGATGAATCTCTCTGATCACAGGTGCCATTCACCAGGTAAGCTGACAGAGGGAAGTTTTCCACTGGTTGTCCGGTATCAAATGCTGTCACATTGACGGCCCCAGAAATCAATCGCTGCCCCTGAGAAATATGCAGAGAATCTGGAGTAAATCGGTATACAACGGATATCAAGATATCAACCTCTACCTCCAATGTTTCCCCATTTAGATATCTCGAACCATCTGGTTCAACCGTTATTGTGAGAGTCAATGGACCCCGAGGCATGACTTGGATTGCATTAGTTACTAGTCCGAAGTGCTCAGTCCCATCATCGGACCAAGGAACTCCAGATAGTGGAAGAAGGCTATCCTCCCATTTCAGAGAGATGGTCATGTTACTCATTACGTTGGAATCTCCACCAATCTCCAATATTCTACCTTGAATCTTGATTGGAGCAGTAGGATCTCCTCTTATGATGTATAGATTGTTAGGGAATATATCGATGTCGATGTCTGCTCTAGTGTATACAGTCAAGTTGTATTCAGTAGACAGATAGTAAGTCTCTCCGCCGAAAGCAAATTCGACTGTGTGCGGGCCTCTTGCTATATCGTAACCGAGATAGTGTGAATAGCTGAATGTACCATCTATTGAAGTGGTAATGGTAGCAACATTTTCACCATCCAGAGTGATTGAAATCTCCCTGTTTTCAAGTCCCGGCCTATCGGATGAATCTGCATCAAACAATCTCCCAGTGAAGTTCCAGTTCCCCCCTCTGGTCATGACTGAATCATCGACTTGAAGGGTCATTCCTGAGTGATATGCAATAATCAGATTGGTTTCTGAAAGTCCTAGTCTATGATAACCCTGCTCTGGGGCCCTCACAGTTAGAGTGTGATTGCCCACTTCAAGGAAGTCAGAAACCGTCCATAAGTACGACCATTGGCCATTCTCATCTGAACTGGTAATTCCGATTAATACTCCGTCGACAAAAATCTGCAAAGAGTGATTGCCCAGCCAACCATCTGGGAGATTGTCCTTGACCGAACCACTGAGAGAGAGGGGGTCTCCGACAGCAACTGCAGCAGGTTGGTCGATTTCGATTGAAACTGGCCCATACACTGTGAATATAGTTGAGGAGTTGGTGCCTAGGATGAATTCCTCGCCCTGATATGAAATGAGAACGATTCGGGGGCCTAGTTCCATGTCTGGGGGCACGGGGATATACAGGCTGAATGTACCATTCTCATCGACTGAAAGTGCGGTTAGATATTGCCCGTTCATTGAAACTTCGAGGGTTCTGTCAGGTAGCACCCTACCTGACCCATCAGTAAGCATCCCCTCAATCAGTAACAACTCATTCCTATCTATTTCTCCTGGCGGTGTAGTGAGAACAACTTGGGAAGTCTGTGTCACATTGAACAGGCCTGTGTAGGTCGAGGGCAGGTAATACTCAGGGTTCAGTGAGTCCCCTTGTCCCATTGGGTCGACCCATGTGAAACCACCGAGGAATCTGACCGTCATCGAATGGGCTCCGTAGTCGGAATCCAAAGGTAAGTCATAGGTGATAGTCCACTCGCCTGTGGTAGCATTGGACTGAGTAGAATAAACTGGACCAACGCTGACTCCGTCAATCTCGAGATGGATGATTCCGCCCTGAGCATTGTCTGCGTGTATAAGATTCTGGCCATGCTCGTCTAGCAGAGTTCCACTAAATGTAACACTCTCTCCAGCAATCGCTGAGCCTGTGATTGAATCAATCTGCAAAACAGTTGGAGCGAGAATGATTACGCGGGTTGAAGTCTGATCTCCCACTAGTCCAGTTGTCCCATTGACTCCTTCGAAGTCGGCCGAAATTACCAACGGCCCTGGTGTTCTGAAACTATCAACTGTGATTGTTGTTGTCATCGTACCATTGGGATCTGTTAATCCAGTGGACTCAAGGTTTCCTTCAACGTAAATTTTGACCGACTCTGCGACAACCGGTTGGCCAGCATTATCAATTAGGGAAATACTGACATTTATGGAGTCGCCTCGAACTGTTCTGCGATCGGGATCTAAATCTAACGGATCTATTATGCTGAGGAGAGAATAACCTCTACTATCGAAAGCGGCTTCGCCCGATCCGGAACCGTAGTAATTCACTGTGGGTGTGTATGTGGCGAGTAATGTGTGCGTTCCTCGTGGGAATGTTAAGTCAAGTCTGATGTCGGCGGACCATGTACCATTAGGTGAGACAGAACCTCCTGTGACAGTGAAGGTAGAGCTTTGGCCATCAATTTCGAATGTAAGTGAAGCGGGGAGAGTATTGCCATTACGATCGATGATTCCGGAGCCATTGCTCGAAGTTAAAGAGCCGCTAATTGTGAAAGTATCTCCTGCGGTCGGGTTTGCCAGAATCGGATCGATTGTCAAATTGGTTGGAGATCTAACAGTGATAGTAGTAATTACCGTACCAGAGGAATGTAGATTGGATGAACCATTGAATAACAGAGTTACTACGATTAGGCCTAGAGGGTGCGAATGAGGGACATTGAATGAGAAGTTTGCAATTCCGGCATCATTAGTCTGAATTTCGGATAACCAAGTATCATGGAACTTGGCTGCAACTGTGAAGTTGCCCAATTGCTTGTCATTGTCGCTTGATTCGACCAATCTGGCTCCGAAACTGATCGAAGAGCCTCTATCTACGACCGTGTTAATTATTGGAGTCTTTTCAACAAATTGAGTGACGCCTCGAACTAGAATTGGAGCGTTTCCAGTACCAGTCAGATAAAACGGGGAGCTGCCGTTAATCACACTGACAACGACTGTTTTCGTACCACTACTTACTCCGTCGGCCAGAGGATCTGTGGGGACTGAAATATTGAAACTTCCATCACTTGCAGTATTTACGCTGTTGATTAGAGTCTCAGAAGAGTCGCCCAAGAAGAATACTTCCAGCGCCATGGGACCATCTACTGAACGGTTACTGTCTACCCCATCGAGGACTCTTCCGCTCATTGAGAATACTTGGCCTGCAGTAACTTCGGGAGGAATGCTGTCAATCTGTACCAAACTAGCCACTTGCACTGTGAGATTGACAAAACTATCGTTCCCTAGCCAACGGCCTGCTCCCTCTAAACTCAGTGGATCCAAGATATCATCAGGGGCATGGACTCGAACAGTGTAGAAACCTGGAGCAGTGTCTGCAGGGATTGTGGGTGAGAATTGTGCTATTCCATCAGAACCGGTTGTTTGGTTCTGAAGTAATTGCTGTGAAGATCCTCCCCAATCAAAGTAAATCTGAGCAAGTATGCCTTCCAAAATTGATTTGTCTTCAACATCAGAGATAGTGGCGTTTACTTGCATTGTTGAACCGGCGACTACAATGATATCCGAAGGAGTGGATTCGACAACAAACTCGGTTTGGATTCCAGCACGGTAAGAAACCCCATCTTCCAGTTTGTAGTATACGCCGCCGGCTGGTGGATTAGAGTTGAAATCAAGAATCACCTCAAGTTGGTAAACTCCTGAGCCCACCCCTTCAGGCATTTCAAAACTAAGATTGTAGCCTCCTGTATTCTGATCAATCCAGCCGGAAGCCAGTCTCCTCGTATTCGGAGGAGCTGGTGAGCCATCCGGGGCGTCCGGGAGATCAGAAGGTACCAGCAGACGGACCACAATAGAGGAATTGTTTCCTGTAATTGCAGTATCATGGAAGATATCATTGGCGAATCCTGAGACCCAATTAGATGAGCCGCGAGGAGTCCATTCCAGCCCCAACTGTACCGTCGCATTTGCCTGTCCCTGAATTCTAATTACTTCAGAAGTTGTAGCTGGACGAAGCCAAGTGGAGCCATTGTAACTCAACTCCCAGGTGTAATCACCAGCAAACATTTCCGAGGGAGCAGTGAACTGTACTCCGAGCCTTGGTAAATCGATTGGGTCAGTGGCGTTCCACACCACTGAGCCATTCAATTCTAGACTGTATTCACCAATGAATTGGGCTAGAGAAGAATTGGTGTGATCTGTCAATAGGACCTCGATATTTGTAGGGGTCCCACGAGGAACTGGTTCAAGTTGGTAATTGAAGTTTACAAAACTCCTGATTCCATATTGGTCAGTGAATGTCGCTTGATCATTAGCATATAGGCCATCGGAATCGAATTCCAACTTTACCTGAACTTCTCCAGCAGGTAATGGGACGCTCTGGGCAGAGAATTGCCAAACCAATGAAAACTCTCCTGCAATGGAGGTCCAGTTACTGTCATTGAGGTACCATGATGTGAGAGCGACGTAGGCGCCATTCGTATTGGCCCTCCTCATCTTCAAGGTCAAAGTACCATTCAATGGATCTGAACTTGGGTCTCTGCTTAACACAGATCCATTCAAGTATATACTAGAGTCAATCTCTAGGATACTACTGTTCAATCCGGGCCCCTCTAAGGTGATAGTCAGATTAGGAGCAGGGGTGATGTTGAACTGGAAATCGAGACTATTAGGGCGGACGTGATAAGAGGGAGATGAGGCGTTGTTGAGGTCGTCCTGATGCCAACCGAAGAATCCGATTGAGGCGTTCATCAGACCAAGAGGTTCGGACTCATTGATTGGAATTGAGAACTCGTAGTATCCACCTGCTCCTAGATTGGAAATTAGGCTGACTGGACCATCTACAGTAGTGGTGTAATTCAGAACCACTTGCAAGTCATCCAATTGTGTTGGATCTGTGTATGGTGAACTTGCCCAAGAAAGATCCCCTACAAGCAGAGTTTCCACACCCGCACCTAGCATCGGTTCAACGACCGGAGTGGGCTCTCTGATGCTGATTGAGACATCGTCAGAGATATTCAGTGTCCAAGAATCGGAAATTCCTTGGGATGAGATGTATGTACGTTCATGCACATACAGGACTAGAGATCCATAGCCGGGATCGATTACTTCTGAAGGTGTGCCATTCAGGTTGAATGAACCATTAGCATCAGTGACTCCTGATGCCACGAGATGTTCAGAAACTGCCGCACCACCGGGTACATTCGCGGTCTCATTCGTTAGGACTAGATACATTTCAATTGAGATATTATCTGCAGGAGTTGCATTTTCTACGAATTGCAGAGTTCCATTCATCCAAATATCGCCCGAAGACAAATCTCTCTCATACCACAAAGGACCCCAATCCTGCTGAACAATTTCTACAGGTGCAGAGTTAGGGCAGGCCTCAAATGGAATCCAGCCCATATCCAATCCTCCCTGATTCTGATTTGCCTCCATGTGAACCTCTACCCATGAGGTGAAATCTTTGCCATAAACTTCGAATGACTTTCCTGTCCAAGTTCCCCCAGTAAATCCTGTAACCTTTCTAGTAGGTAGGCCAGCAACCCTAAGCATAACTGAAAACACTGTTGTAAATTCATCACAACTTCCTTCTCTAGTGGTGTTCAGAATCCAGTGAGCTAGATCCCTCTCAGGGGAGCCAATTGGATGATCATCGTTCCTTCCGGATCCATCATGGTTGAGTGTAAAATTGAGTGTGCTATTTCCGTTGATTAGGAAGTTCTGTATGGCGAGAACTTTTTCCCAAGCAGTGAAGGCACCGGAGTCGTTGATCACATCCATTGTGATCCCATAGACGTATGACTTGTTAGATGAATGATCGGGGATGTCAAATGCGTAGGGACTTCCTGAGAAAGCGGTCGAGTTATCGATGATGTGAGGGCCGAGAATTACTGTAGGTGAAGTTACGAATAAGGTGTCAACATAGGATTGATCGATAATAATGTCACGAGTGTAGTTTGAGAAATTCATACCTGCATTGCTATCTTGCCAACTTGAGTAATTAACGGAATTATATGGGGCAATCAGTTCCACCCCGGGGCCAAGAACTCCGCTCTCGTAATCTATTTGCCATAAATTCAGTTCAGAACCATTCACGCCCCAGAAACTAGAGTCGGCGACACCTTGGGTGGTGGACCACTCAAAGGTCATCTGAGTATTGCCAACTAGGGTGTTGTTGACTCCCCAAGATACACCGGTGTAGTAATCGTAAGTGTGCCATCTCCAGTATTGCTGGACCCCATAATCGAGATCTGAGGTCAAGTTCGTTACAGTGAAATATAGCTCGTTGGCATTGATATCATCAGAAGGATCCCAGGGGTCTCCAGCTGAATTCAAACATCCAATATCCCAGAATTCAGAGGTGCATTCTTGGCCATCTGGGATGCCTCCTCCATCTGTATCTGGATCTCTCCAATCGGTACCAAGTTGTTGCTCAATGGTGTCTGGTATTCCATCACCATCGGTATCCACAGGATTGAGATCATCGAAGGAATTATTCTGTGGATTCGTCCCATCGAGGTATTCTTGGCCGTCGGCTACGCCTCCATTATCAGTATCAGAGACATTCCACAAAGTGTAGTATGTATCTATGGTGCCATTGCCACCTACTCCGAAAATTAACTGACACCCGGTAGTATTCTCAAAGTAATTGTTCAATCCATCACCATCTGAATCGAGCAGATTATCGCAAGGATTGTTTGGGTCCGTATCTTCCAGAATTTCGGTTAAGTCATCGACTCCGTCATCATCGGTATCGTACAGGTTCGGATGAGAGATATATCCCCAAGTACTGAGAAACTCTTCCCAGTCTGCCAGTCCATCTCCATCAGTATCGGCGTAGTCATCATCGCATTTGGGCTCATTTGTGGCGTTCGGACTAGCATCCCAGCACCAAGAGAAATTGACAAAAATAACGCTATCGGCGTCGGCCGGTTTGTCCACGTCAACGTTCCTCAAAGTATTCTGAACCATGGTCTCATACCTGAATGCAGTCAAATTACCATTAGAGGAAAGATAGTACCCCATAGGGGCATTATTCTGCCTCCAATCCTCCGGAGATGGGTTAAGTTCCAAAGTCGAGTTCAGAGTTAGTTCTGAGTTGAGTGCATCCCAATTAGTGATTGTTAGTTCCACCTCGACAGTTGAGAGGCAGGGATCGGTCAGGTGACCGAAGTCTAGTTCGTCGCCATCATTGACGCCGCCCCCATCAGTATCAGACACATTCCACAGAGTACAGGTCATGTTCTCTTCCCAATTGTCAATTCCATCACCATCGAAGTCGCCTGAGTCTTCAATTCGTGTCGGATCTGTCTCGCCAGTGTCAACAATTCCGTTACCATTGACATCTTCTTCTCCGTCGTCAAATTGATCGCCATCAGTGTTGTTATTCCTAGGGTCTGTGGCCTGGGGAGGGTTGCCATATGCTCCATTGACCTCTACGCCATCCGAGATTCCGTCGCCATCGGTGTCAACCGAAGTGGGATCCGTTAGCAGAACTAGGGCCTCATAGGAATCGTTCAATCCATCTCCATCAGTGTCATTGTTATTTGGATCGGTCTGAGTAATTCCGTCGACTTCTGCAGTGAAAATAAGGCAACCCCCAGGACCAAGTCCCAGAATTGGATTGCAAGGGGACTCGGTTGCTGTCATGTTGAATGGGCCCGGGCGGAAATACTGCGTAGGAGGGTTAGTTGATCCATTTCGGGTCCCCCAGGCGGGGTTGACGTATTCCCAGAGGTTACCAAGGCCATCGCCGTCTGGGTCTCCATTTGCCCCATCCATATTGGAATTGGAAGTCGGATCGAGATTATTGGCGACCTCCCATGCATCAGGCATGCCATCGCCATCGGTATCCCATCCATCTGGATCCTCATCAATTAGGCCATCACCATCGTCGTCGTCGCTACTACAGTCTGCATCCCCATCCCCATCAGGGTCTTGAGTATCCACCAATCCGTCCTTGTCATTATCCATCTGGTCATTACAGATATTCCCCATCGGATCTTCGTCGAATCCATCAGAGCCTGATCCTTGGATAATCTGCATGGCGCTCTCTTCATCCCATTGCCTTACGGGGACGGTCCCGTTCCACCAAACTCCATTGTCAAGAACAGTAGGAGTAGAAGGGGAATCCCAACCACTCGGAATTGCATATTGGTATTCGTTGAGATTGGTGAATGCGTCCCCATCGGGATCTCCTGTAGAGCCGTTGTCTCCGGACGGCGATAGAGGATCTAGGCCATACTGCCACTCCCAACCGTCAGGCAGTCCATCGTTGTCTGAATCCCAGTCCTGCGGCTGGGTGTTGATGTAGAACTCAAGGCCATAGGTTAGACCATCGCCATCGGCATCGGTACTCGCCAACGCCTCCCATTGTCCAAATTGGAAGGCTGCGTGAGAAGACAGTAACAGAATGATGGTGAAGAGGATTGCTGACCTTCGCTTTTGAGGTAGCTTTTGGCTCGTATATTCGGCTCTAATGGTTAGCACTACGTCACCCCTTACTGCCTATGGCAGAAAGTTAGGGTCTTAAGACGAATGGAGCGTCGTTCGGACAGGTATCACAGAGGTCTCAGACAAGTTCTATCTCGTCATCGTCATAATCATCCGAATCTTCTTCCTCAAATGTAGTGACAGGAGCAGGGATTGAATCCTCATCTTCTTCTTCCAAATCATCATCTTCGTCCCCTCCTAAAGACTCAAGATAAGCCAAGTGGGAAGTCCATCTTCTACGGTTTATTCCACTTTGAATCCCAGCAAATAGAAGGAGAATTCCAACTAATGCAACTATCATCGTCGAGATTCTAGGATGAGAAATCTCGTTGATTAGAATGTCTAGTAAAGAGGAAATTCCAACGGTCATTGTAACGGAAATTTCAGCAGTATATTCGTCGGGCCAACTCTGTTCGGTGTCAAATGGAGTGGCTGAAACCAAAACAGGGATTTTATCACCATTATTTGCAGACTCTGGGACGGTTACTTCTAGATTGAATGTAGACTCTTCAAAAGCGCCCAACTCAATCAATGGGGAGCCCGAGGGGCCATCTATGTCGACTGTCCAGCCAGATTGCTCTACCTCAGCATCTAGCAGGACTGTGAGTGGACCATTGCCATTGTTCTTGACTTTAAGTTGCAGCGTGTAAGCCTCACCCGGGAGTAATTCATAATTCGGCGATACTTGGACAATCTGCAACGCAGGCTCTCCGGACTCAATCTCAAAGACAATTGGGAGATCGAAATACCTAGCATCATCGTCATCGATATCCTCGATCACTCTGAGATATATCGTATGATTACCTGCTACAACCTGATTGGTTAAAACCGCGGTAACGAATATCTCAGTAAAGTCCCCAGGACCCAGTGAGACCCTAGGCACTGAGTCACCTGTATCGTCGGTGATAGTGAACTGCCATTGCCCATATGCTGGATCATTGTCTAAGTTCTCTTGCAATGATGAGGGGTTCTGTATTCTCCACCAAGTTGCGGATTCACCTCCTGTCATACTGTTTGTAACTCTGACCCTGAAGTCAACGACGGCGTTACTCGAACCCGGAGAGCAAAGAGAAACCCGTATGTGACCTAGAGGGGTGCCATCGCAGTCTTGAGAAACTTCTGCGTGGATTCCAAAGGTCCTCTGGATTGTGAATGCGACAGTTGTTCGGAGTGTAGAATTTCCTTCGCTGATAATCTCAATCTCTATTTGGCCTATGTCGGGGTCATCTCGATCTGAAGATGGTTTGACGTTAAACAGTAGGACTTGGGTAGAGTGGCGCCCAAGGATTGCTGTGTGGAAAGTCCCGTCGCCCTCGTCCTCGAGGATTCTTTGTCCGGTATCATTATCATAGATTTGGATGATTGACTTGGCCCTCTGTAGTATATCTACTCGGAAAGTATCGGCGTCAAATCCAGTGTTGAAAATTTCCAATAGGAATGGAGTAAATTCTCCATACTCGACATATCTAGGTGCAGTCTGGTCGAAGTCATCTGGCCTTGTTGAGTTGGCCATCTGTACATCGTGTTCTTCGTTCCAAACAGAGACTTCTGGAGGTTGGAAGACATCCATCTTCTCAATATCAAGTTGTAAGATATCTTGGTGGACAACTTGTAGGACGCTGTCCACTTCTGCCTCCGCCACAGCCCTGATCTCAATGCTCTCAGGGGTGCCGGTCAGGTCATCTGGTGCGGTAAGGGTGAGAATAGGGTTGAGAATATCTCCACCCGCGTTGAGAGTATACCCTCCGGGAGAGTCAAACTCGAGAATCCACGAGCTTCCTAAGTTAGTCAATACTTCAATTTCAACTTCCATCGACTTAGTGGAGTCGCCCTTGTGCACTAATTGAAGTTCAACTGCAGTAGTCTGACCTGGTGCAATATACTCAGTTGTCCAGTCCTTTCGATGATTGAGCGAGACGCCCCATTGGTGCATCTCTATCGGCTCGTGCTCAATCAAGAAATCATTACCCTGAATGTCTGTTATCTCCAGTTCAACAGAATACTCGCCGGCTGGCAAGCCTCCCGGGTATGTCCACATATACTCGCCGAATATCCCCTGGCTAGTGTCCTCGATGTCTTCGTCATCTTCGTTAATGATGTGGTCAATTCGATATACTCCGTTGGGGTCACGCATGAGTAGTCGTGTCGATTCGATATCATACCTGCCAAAGGCGCTCTTAACATCGAAAGTGAACTGCATCGATCTGTCGGACAGTATGTCGTTGGGATACCAGTCCAGTTCTGGTCCTTCTGCCAGTTCTGCTCCCTCTCTCTGCAGGAGTACCAAGCTGTTCGAAATCGCATTGGCCTCTACTTCAATCTGTGAGAATCTGTCTGGTTCTCCATCTATCTCGTTCCAAGCAACCTCTGCCTCACAACTAGAGCCTCCCGGGAACGAACCGCCATCACAGCCGCTCATCTCAGCAGAAATCGAGATTTCGAGCATCTCGTCCTTACTTACAGTGAACGACTGGCCCTCTAGTTCGACGTCGAGTTCTTCGTGGTCAAAGCTGCAACTGTTAGTAATTCCCTGAGTGCATGCATCAGTGCTCCAAGAGGCAGTTCCGACTTGAGAGCCTCCTGCCTTCAGAGTGATAGTCCAGTCTACCGTCGCTCCGTTAGGCCCAGTAGCCCTGAGAAACAAATCGAGTGGGACATAATAGGATCCAGAACTACCGTGCTGGGATCTGCCGTGGATCACTAGGGAGGACAGCATGTCGCTAGATCTGAAATCTATCTCAGTATCGAGAGCACTGGCCGAGTCTTGGCCGCCTGATTCAGGCACCTCGGTTGTGATATAGCCGTCACCTCCAGCCGATGTGTTCTGCGAGGCCAAATAGAGCGTATACATCTTCAGTTCGATTTCCTCTTGGGCCATCAGCGGCTCGGAATTATTGAGTTCGGAGGGTCCACTAAGAGGTGAGAAAACGGGAGTCAAAAGCACCAAGGCGACCATCAGGCCTAGGCGGGCTTTGCAAGGGAGAACATTCGGCGTACTGCTCGTATGCACAGTGATTCGGCCGTCAGAGTGGCGTTAAAGCGTTCGTACCTTAAGGGTACGAGATGAGTCAATTACGGACGGTATCTTGCGCTCGGTTCAAGAGAAGGAGACCCTGCTCACAGGTTGCAGGGGTTCCCGAGTCGGTCAAAGGGGCCGGACTTAAGCTCCGGTGCAAAGTGCTTCGCAGGTTCGAATCCTGCCCCCTGCACCATCACTTGACTCTGGCCATAGTGCAGCCCAATCTAGAGTCGTCATCGGTTACATCGAGTTTGCTGGCACTGACGGAGGCTCCAAGGACCTCGGCAGGTGCCATGACCTCCTCAAGTAGTCTTGTTACCAAAGTCTCCAGTAACGATGGTCGATCCATCGCAACGACCCTATCCAGAGAAGAAATCAGATACTCATAATCGAGCACCTGGTCTATCGAGTCGTTTGGCGGTCTAGAGTCGTCGACTACCACATGAATGTCGAACATCACCCTCTGAGGAGTTCCTTGTTCGTGTTCGTAAACTCCTACATCGACATCCCTGATAGCACCATCAAGAAACAGCGACGAGGCTGTTTTTCCGGTGACAAGCAATGTCTCGATTATTTCACTGTAGCTCGTCGACATATTCACTCCGTCTCAAACAGGACATCTCTCGCTCGCGACAAGAATCTCTCACCTGAGTCGACAAATAGAATCTGGCCTGTGATCGCCCTAGCACCCATGAGGTAGCAGACAGCATCTGCGATGTCTTCTGGCTTAGGGCCGTAACCAAGCGGAGATTCCGACTGGGCTCTGGCGAATCCCGCTTCGGTCTGGTCATCACTAGGCAGAGTATGACCAGGTGCGACAGCATTGACTCTGATACTAGGGGCGAGACCTCTGGCCAGTGCATCGGTCAGCCCTAGCATGGCGTATCTTGAAGCCGTGTAGGACAGATGGTCTGGATTGGGCTCAGCTATCTTCTGGTCAAGCACGTTTACCACACAAGCAGTCTGGCCCTCTTCCAGAATCTCATTCAGAGATCTGATCAATAGCGTCGGAGATTTGGCGTTGACATCCATGTGGGCGTCCCAACTCTGTGTATCGATGCTTTGGATATCGTCATGGATGAATAGCGAAGCATTGTTGACAATACCGCGCAGTGGCCCATTCTTGCTAGCTCGGGCGATTAGAGCAGATGCTGAATCGGCTTCTGCAAGATCGGCTTGCACGGTAAACGCCGTCCCACCTGATTCCTCGACGGCTACGACGACTTCTTCGGCTTCTTCCTTTGAGCCCCTGTAATGGACAGCGATGGAATATCCGTCTGCGGCCAAGCTAAGACAAATCGCCCTACCAATGCGCTTGGCCCCGCCTGTTACTAGCACAGTGCCCTCGGCCATGGTTGGCCGGGGGCAACATCTGATATTTCCAGTTGTATGAGGGCATACTGCTAGGACAAGCATAGCAGAATGGTTAATGTCGGTACTCCATCCGACGGTTTGATGGCACCTCGCCTCCCTACCATCGACGCGGATTCAACTAACGCAGGAGGATGTGGCGGGGCCTCCAGACAGAGTGCTGCTGAGCGAAGGAAGGCGTTGCGAAAGCGACTTCCTCCGTGGTTCAAGACTTCATTGCCAACCGGTGACGCTCAGACCAGATACAACGAGACCCGTTCAAGCGTTCACGAACACGGTTTACACACTGTATGCGAAGAGGCTCGCTGCCCCAACGTCCACGATTGTTGGGGCAGGGGGACAGCCACCTTCATGGTGGCCGGAGAAGTCTGCACCAGAGGCTGCAGGTTCTGTGCTGTTGGCACCGAGAAGATTCCTCCAGCATTAGATGCATCCGAGCCATCAGAATTGGCCGAGGCTGTAGCGAGAATGGGCCTCGACCACGCAGTGATTACAGTGGTCAACAGAGATGATCTCAAAGACGGTGGTGCGGGACACTACAGAGATTGCATCCTCGCAGTGAATGAGCGCTGTCCAGAAGTTGGTCTCGAATTGCTCTGCTCCGATCTAGATGGAAATCTCGAGGCTCTCGGCGATTTGCTCGATAATCTACCTCTCAGGGTGTTTGCACACAATGTGGAATGCGTTCCCAGACTCGATTCGGTAGTGCGTGACTCGAGGGCTTCGTTCGAGCAATCTCTCGGCGTGCTGCGAGAGGCTCGCAGGCTCAGACCTGATATTCTCATCAAGTCAAGCATTATGGTCGGTCTCGGAGAGACCGATGAAGAGGTGAGCGAAGCAATGCGGCTGCTTTTTGAGGCTGGAGTGGAAATGTTGACACTTGGTCAATACCTGCAGCCAAGCGACCGTCACCTGCCCGTAGATAGATTCCCGGAACCCGAGCAGTTCGCAAGTTGGGATGGCGAGGCTCGTCAAATCGGATTCAAAGCCGTAGCCAGTGGGCCGTTAGTTCGCTCAAGTTACAGGGCCGGCCTACTATGGAGGGAGGCTCGTGGAGGAGTCCCCATCCTTCTAGGCGGACAAGTGGAGATATAGGTGAAAATATGGCTAAGAAGAAATCTGGCCTGAATATCCCTGATGCTCCTTATCGTCCGGGTGATGAGGCAAGTTTCGAAACCTGGCCTTGGCAACCCGGGGACCTCGACATGCCCGATCCCAAGAAGTGTAGTTCAGAAGATACAGTTCCTCACGCAGCGGGCCTAGTCCGAGTCCTTGGAGACGACAACAAGGCATCGGGAGCATGGGATCCGGGGCTGGATGCAGATGATCTCAGACAGGGTCTCGAGTACATGGTCAGACTCAGGATATTTGACGACCGTATGATGAAAATGCAGAGGACTGGTAAGCTCTCATTCTACATGCGCTCGTTCGGAGAAGAGTGCGTGGCCATCGCTCAGACCATGGCGCTAGAGACTCAAGACTGGATATTCCCGACTTACAGGCAGCCCGGTGCTCAGTTTGTTCGAGGTCGGGACATGGTTAGCATGATTTGCCACTGCATAGGTAATGTCGAGGATAATATCAAGGGCAGGCAGATGCCTGTTCATTACTCGTATCGTGATGGCAGATTCATTTCCGTCTCAAGTCCTGTTGGGACTCAATTCAGCCAGGCGGTCGGGGTTGCCATGGCCTCGCAGTACAAGGGCTTGGATGAGGTCACTATAACTTGGATTGGGGACGGGGCCAGCGCTGAAGGTGACTACCATTATGCCCTCAACTTCGCCAGCGTCTACAAGGCTCCGGTCATACTCAACGTGGTCAACAACCAATGGGCTATCTCTACTCACGCCAACTTTGCCACCGGCGAGGGTGAGTTCGCCTCCAGAGGACTTCCCTACGGGCTCGCCTCTATGAGAGTCGATGGTAATGACTTCCTAGCTCTGTACTCCGTTACCAAGTGGGCGAGGCAACGAGCGGCGGCCGGAGCTGGCGCGACCCATATCGAGGTCCTGACCTATCGCGCCGGAGCTCACAGCAGTAGCGATGATCCTAGTAGATATAGGCCCAGTGACGAACACACGAAATGGCCAGGCGGGGACCCCGTAGAGAGATTGCGTGACCACCTGATTGAGATCGGCGAGTGGAGTGAGGATAGACACGCAGAATTAGAGGAGCGGGTTGACAAGGAGGTCATGAGCGCTTACAAGGAAGCGGTCTCTCACGGTGATTTGGCAACCGGCCCCTATCCTAGTTCTGACACCATATTCACAGAAGTCTACCAAGAGATGCCATGGCACCTTGAAGAGCAGTTCAATGAGATGAAGGAGGAATCAGATGGTTAATA
Source organism: Methanobacteriota archaeon (assembly GCA_002727275.1). GTDB lineage: Archaea > Thermoplasmatota > Poseidoniia > Poseidoniales > Thalassarchaeaceae > Thalassarchaeum. Next base: position 14,211 of record PBWO01000034.1, on the reverse strand, counting down.
TGAACATGATTCAATCTCTCAACAACGCATTAGACATAATGCTGGAGAGCGACGACGAAGTAATCGTCTTCGGCGAGGATGTCGGCTACTTCGGCGGAGTGTTCCGAACCACCGACGGACTGCAAGCAAAGCACGGCGAACACCGTGTCTTCGACTCGCCGTTGTCCGAGGGAGGAATCCTATCGGCGGCCTTCGGAATGGGGCTCAACGGCCTCAGGCCGGTTGTCGAGATTCAATTCGCAGACTATATCTTCCCTGCCTACGACCAGATTGTCAATGAGTTGGCCAAGATTAGGCACCGATCCGGCGGCGAGTACTGGTCACCTGTCACGGTACGCACACCCGCAGGAGGGGGGATTAGAGGGGGGCATCACCATTCTCAGTCACCAGAATCACAATTCACCCATACTCCTGGTCTCAAAGTCGCTTATTGCTCGACTCCTTACAATGCCAAAGGACTTCTGATTAGTGCTGTCGAGAGTAATGACCCAGTCATCTTCTTTGAGCCCAAGCGCTGCTATAGAGGTCCTTTCTACGGCGACCCGCATAATGTCCCGACTTGGGAGGGGCACCCTGAGGCAGAAGTACCCGAGGCTCACTACACTGTACCTCTGGGTGAAGCCAGGCTGGCTATGGAAGGTGATGATTGTACAGTGATATCTTGGGGGGCCATGGTTCACGTCTGTGAGCAGGCAATTAAGGACAGTGGAGTATCATGCGATCTCATCGATTTGCAGACTCTAGTCCCTTGGGACCGCGAAGCGGTCGTCAAATCGATTGAGAAGACTGGTCGTTGTGTTATCGTCCATGAGGCCCCCAAGACCAGTGGTTTCGGAGCAGAGATGTCTGCTTCTGTTCAGGAGAGGTGTTTCTACCACCTTGAGAGCCCTATTGAGAGAGTTACTGGATGGGATACTCCTTTCCCGCATACTACTGAATGGGATTACATGCCGGGACCCTCTCGCATAGCCGCGGCAATACACAGGACACAGGTGAGTTAGATGTCAGATTACGAGTTCAAACTGCCAGATATTGGCGAGGGTGTTGTCGAAGGAGAAGTAGTGCAGTGGCACGTTTCCGTTGGCGATTCGGTATCCGAGGATGATCCAATTGTTGATGTCATGACAGACAAGGCGACTGTCACAATTCCCTCTCCCGTCAACGGCGTCATAGCTTCGCTTAGAGGTGAGGTCGGTGGCATGGTGGCAGTCGGATCCACTCTAGTCCAGTTCGGCTCAGCGGACGGTGTTCCTGCTGCTAAGCCGGACGAGGAATCGGAGCCGGAATCAGAACCTGAAATCGAGCCGCCACCGAAGCCGGCTGCACCTGCAACTCCTGCACCTGCAACTCCTTCGCCTGCTTCCGAACCTGCACCGGCTACCGCAAGTACCTCCAAATCCGGCAGGGTGCTTGCGAGTCCCGCAGTAAGACGGCGGGCGCGCGAGGCTGGAGTAGAACTCTCGCAAGTCAGAGGCTCAGGACCTGCTGGCAGAGTAAGGCATGCCGACCTCGATGCGTTCATCGCTGCAGGAGGTTCTGTTTCTGGAGCAGCACCGGTCGCTTACTCGACCAAACGAACCGATGTTGCTGAGGTGAAGGTCGTGGGGCTGCGCCGCAAGATCTCCGAGCAGATGACTCTCTCGAAGAGTAGAATCCCCCACTTCTCCTACTTTGAAGAGGTCGATGTAACTGAGCTTGAGTCGCTTCGCCAGATGCTCAACTCAACTCGCGATTCGAGTCAGCCCAAGTTGACCTACCTCCCATTCATCATGCTGGCGCTTTCGAAGATTATGCCCGAACATCCCGAATGCAATGCTCACTTCGATGACGACGCCGGAGTGGTCAGAAGGCATGGGGGAGTTCACCTCGGAATAGCTACTCAGACAGATAGGGGGCTATATGTCCCAGTCGTCAAGCACGTCGAGTCGCTAGATGTCTGGCAGACGGCCTCAGAAATGCAGAGAGTTTCTGGAGCTGCGAGGGACGGTAGCGCGAGTCTCGATGACCTCACAGGCTCCACCTTCACCATCACTAGTCTAGGTAGAGAAGGTGGTTTGGGCGCCACTCCAATCATCAACCACCCAGAGGTTTCCATTCTAGGCGTACACAAGGCTCGCGACATGCCAGTAGTCAGAGAAGGGCAGATTGTGATTCGCAAGATAATGAATCTGTCAAGCGCATTCGACCACAGAGTGGTAGATGGAGCTGATGGGGCGGCCTTAATTCAGCATCTCAAGAGATTCCTAGAGCACCCCGCCCTGATTTTCATGTGAGGTTGGTATGGCTGAGACTCGTAGATGTCAAGTCCTAGTTGTGGGCGCTGGCCCTGGTGGATATGTCGCCGGCATCAGAGCCGGTCAACTCGGACTGGATACGGTGATCGTGGAAGGTGACAAAGCTGGAGGAACCTGTCTGATTCGAGGCTGTATACCGAGCAAGGCTATGATTCACGCAGCAGAGCGTTTTGAGGCCTTGCAGCAACATAGTTCAGAGGGCGGCCATATGGGACTCTCAGTTGATAGTGCTCCCGAAGTAGACATGGCCGCACTCGTCTCTTGGAAGGATGAAATCGTAGAACGTTTGAACAAGGGCGTAGAGGGTCTGCTGAAGGCTGCCGGTACCGATTTGGTCAAGGGTTGGGCTAACTTCACAGGACCCAAGAGCTGTATTGTCGAGACATCCGAAGGAGAGATAAATATCGAAGCTGAGAACGTCATAATAGCGACCGGTTCTAGCCACATTGATTTGCCATTCATGCCATGCGATGAGGAATTTATCATCTCATCAACGGGAGCACTAGACTTGGATAGCCTGCCTAAGAGTTTGGCTATCGTAGGCGGCGGATACATCGGCCTTGAATTGGGATGTGCTATGGCCAAACTGGGCACAGAAGTGACTGTTGTTGAGGGTCTAGACAGTATACTAGCCATCATGGACAAAGAGATTCGCAGACCGCTTGAATTGTGGCTCAAGAAGCACAAGGTCACCGTTCACACCAATGCTCTGGCTCGAGGTGCCGAGGTAAAGGGCAAGGGGGCGGCTAGAAAAATCGAGTTGACTTTCGAGAAAGATGGTGAAGAACAGTCAATCAAGGTCGACAAGGTCCTAGTTACAGTAGGAAGAAGACCTAACACAAAAGGATGGGGTTTGGAGAACATGGGTGTTCGGATGGACGCCTCGGGACGTTTCATCAGAATCGATCGTAAGTGTCGCACATCGGTTCCCGGCGTCTACGCAATAGGTGACGTGGCCGGCGAGCCGATGCTCGCTCACAAAGCCAGTGCCGAGGGCGAGATGGTGGCAGAGATAATCGCCGGACACGAACGCGAGTTCGACAAGGTCGCCATCCCTGCTATCGTATTCACTGAACCTGAAATTATCTCTGTGGGGCTAACTCCTGACGAAGCCAAGGAGCGTGGTGAGGATGTCATCGTGGGCAAGTTCCCACTGGCTGCTAGCGGGAGAGCNCTCAGTATCGAGGCAGAGAAGACCGGTGGATTCGTTCGAGTCACAGCTAGAGAGTCGGATCACGTGATTCTAGGAGTTCAAGCGGTCGGCACTCACATCGCAGAGTTGCACTCTGAGTTTGTCCTCGCGCTAGAAATGGGAGCACTGCTAGAAGATGTGGCCGGAACGGTTCACGCCCATCCAACCATGTCGGAGGCTTTCCATGAGAGCGTATTGAAGACACTNGGGCATGCGATACACATCTCCTGAGGTGAGAAAATGGGAGAAGTCAGAATCCTCAGGGCGGGGATGGTCGAGCATACTGTCATGGCCGAAGAGATGAAGCGACTCCAGCAACTGAGAATCAAGGACAAGATTCCTGACACAATCATCATGGTTGAACATCCTGAGGTCGTCACTGTCGGACCTAAAGCGATTCGCGATGGAGTAGTAGTCGAAGGTTACCCGACGGTGAACACTGACCGGGGAGGCGGAATCACCTGGCACGGGCCTGGTCAGTTAGTTGCTTATCCAATAATCAAGTGGGAAGTCGAGGAGCAGAGCGTTCGTGCAATCATCGGCAGACTGGAGGACTGGGCAATCGATGCGCTTGCTCAGTGCGGTATCCACGGATACAAGGACCCGTCGATGCAGGGGGCATGGGTTGACGGACACAAAATCTGCTCAATCGGGCTCTCATTCCTCCACTGGGTCAGTCGGCATGGAATGTCGATCAATGTGAGTACACCAGGATCACGGGTGGAGGAACTTGAAGGATGCGGTATGATTGCCGGCATTCACACAAGCCTATCACAACTGGGATACAAGAACGATTTGCAGGAGAGAGAAATTGGACTTGAAAGGATGGAAGAAGCACTCATCAAAACCTGTGAGAAGAACCTTGGCAGAACTCCTTTGAAACCCGTCGAATGGGCCCCGGGAGTGCCGGCATGAGTCTGCCGCGCAGAAGTAATCTTGCCCACCACTGGCCTCTGGACTCAGATACTGTATTTCTGAACCATGGATCCTTTGGTGCAACTCCAATAGCAGTACTAGAGGAACAAGCGAGAATCAGGAGTCTTATGGAGAGAGACCCTGTCAGATTCTTCGAGAGAGAATATTCAGATCTATGGGACCAATCTAGGGCGACTGTAGCGGAAATGCTGAACGCCGATGTAGATGGTTTGACATTCGTTAGTAACGCAACTCAAGGAGTGAATACAGTTCTCAGGAGTCTTGACCTTAGGCCAGGTGACGAGATAATCGTGCCCGACCATTCTTACCAAGCGTGCTGGAATGCAGTGGACTATGTCACCGGGCGATCTGGCGCCAAGACTGTTGTAGTCGAGATTCCTTTCAGACTAGATGGTCCTGAGCAGGTCATCGATCTGATTATGGANGCCGTGACAGATAAGACGGTTCTGGCCCTAATTGATACNATCACCAGTCCAACCGGGACAAGGATGCCATTTGAGGAGTTNACTCAGCGGCTGCAAGCAAGAGGTGTAGATGTACTANTGGATGCAGCTCACGGTCCNGGCATTGTCCCTCTAGACCTTGCTCGAATCGCACCATCCTATTGCGCCGGAAACTTCCACAAGTGGGTGTGCTCGCCCAAAGGCTCAGCCTTCCTTCATATTCGNGAAGATCGAAAGCACTTGGTAAAGCCTCTAAACATCAGTCATGGTTTCTCATTCGAGGGAACTGCTCAGGAGAAGTTTGATTTTGAGTTCGCTTGGCCTGGCACACAGGACCCAACTCCTTGGTTGAGTATTCCGCAAGCGATGGTTTTCATGGAAGGGCTGGTTGAAGGAGAATGGTCCGAGATAATGAGAAGAAATCGCAATTTGGCAATCCAAGGTAGAGACATCATCTGTGAAGCCCTAGGGACTACGCCTCCAGTTCCTGATTCTATGATTTGCTCAATGGCCTCGGTTGAAGTCCCTACAGAGGAAGAGGTCGGTCCGATGAGTCTTGAAGGTGACCCATTTCACAACCAACTATTGGATAGTTATTCGATTCAGGTTCCGGTAATGCCATGGCGTCATCATGACACAAAATACATCCGAATTTCTGCTCAACTATACAATCACATCGATGAGTATAGATATCTCGCCGACGCACTCGGAGAATGCATATAGTACATGCAACAATTCAAGGGCAGTAGGTGGGACGGAATAGCATGCCTGAGGCAGTTGTAGCGATCACTGGNGCTTCCGGAGCACAGTATGGGGTGCGCCTTCTAGATGCACTACTAGAGGCAGGATGGGAGGTCAGTCTGATAGTAACCAATGCTGGTGCAATCAACCTCGAACTGGAGTGCGGAATCACTCCCGAAGAACTGGCTGGAAGAGATGGATTAAGTCTGGAGGACAATCGAAATCTGGCTGCTAGATCAGCATCTGGATCGGCCCGATACGAGGCTTGTGTTGTATGTCCTGCTAGCGGCACTACAATCGGGAAGATTGCCGCAGGAATTTCTGACAACTTGGCCACTCGTAGCGCTATTGTTGCACTTAAGGAGAGAAGAAAGTTGATTCTAGTGCCGCGCGAAACTCCAGTGGCCACCCCACATCTGGAAGCGATGGCAAAGATGTCGTCTTGGGGAGTAGTAATTCTTCCAGCAAGTCCTGGTTTCTATCATGCTCCTGATAGCATTGATGATTTAGTCGACTTCGTAGTCGCTAGGATTCTTGACCAGATGGGAGTAGAGCATTCAATTGGCAAGCGTTGGACTGGTGAAGAAGTCTAGATAGACTGGACTTTGCTAGTTCAAGTTCGGCGTGAGTTCAATAGACGAGGTTAATCGGGGCAGTCCGTGGAATCGGGGGCAGAAGAGGTTGCGGTCGAGGCGGAAATGGTCTCTTCAGGGCTGAAAGGTCGTGCATTGACTCTCGTGACTCAAATCAGAGAGTTGCCAGTTCAGGTTATCGCTGTTGTAGCTTTGATTNTGATTGGTGGATCAGGTGGTGCAATCCTATATGGAGACCGAATAGTAGAATGGATCAGAGGTGAGCCAGACTACCAGTTGATTGATTTTGATGCCGAACAGGCACGGATGTATGCACAGGCACTCGTCGAACTTGGACATCCGGAATGGGAGGGGAGGCTCTCTGGTACGATTGAGGAGAAGAATACGGCTGATTCAATTAAACTAAACTTCACTTCGATGGGGATTCCTTCGACTCTAGAAGAATTCGATGTCCCTATGTTCGTCATAGGGAACGAACCAGAATTATCCATCTGCACTCCTGGCGATATCGGAGAAATCTTCGGTGGGCCTGCCCCATGCACGTCTGCAGACTTCAATCGTCAGATTGTCGAATTTACTCATCGAGAAGACTTCGTGTTGCAGGGCTATAGCGGCTCCTCATTCGTACGCTATGTTGACAACATGCCGGTTATCGATCTTGGAACTGGTAATGATTCGGCAGATTGGGGGTCTGCCTCAAACGTGGTTGGTCTGGTTTGGCTACAGCCTGAGACAGAGAGTAACACAGTGCTATTTGAGCGCGCTGCGGAAAATGATCTAGAAGGCCTGATTCTGATTAATGACCGACAGAATTGTGATGATTTGATTCCTGACGACTGTGTCCCATACTTCAAGTCAGTAGGAATCTCATCGATAGATCCAATTCCTGACGGACTGGGATTCATCATGGTTTCGAAGAGTGTTGGTCAGACCATTGTTGACGAGGTGATTAATGGTGAAGCACGGCTGCAATTCATTACTGATGTGAATAACGGAGGCACCGCTACCATTCGCGTCCCTTGTGGGATTATCGAAGGCAAGTCGGAGTCTATCGTCATCTTTGGGGCTCACCACGACACTGTGTACAATGGACCCGGCGCAGTGGATGATACTTCTGGAGTTGCAACCTTACAGGAGATAGCAAGACAATTCGGACTTCTTGAATCAATAATGGGGATGCCTGACCTGACATTGTATTTCTGTACCTGGGGAGGGGAAGAAGAAGGCCTCTGGGGTTCAAGAGAATGGGTTGACAAGCACAGAAATATGTTGGAAGAGAATCTCAGACTATACATCAATCTCGACATGAATCATGTCGATGCAGAGAGAAATTCAGGCCTTACNATGTTTGGCAACAATCAAGTTGACGTAGATNACATATCAGGAGTAGTAAATGCATTCTCGAAGGCATATCCGGAACTTTCAGAAAAGTATCCAATCAATATCAGGAGGTTGTCATCTACTGATATGCCATACAACTCTGACCATGCTCCGTTTGTCTACGAAATCGATGAGGAAGATGGTGAGGGCAAGGAGTATGGTAGAGCTCTTGTCTGCTACGGTTCGGGTTCTACCGAATACCATACCTATCTCGACACCATGGATCGATTCAACGAAGAGAGCCTGATAGTATCAGGAGTGATCTTCGGCTCGATAGTCAGATACCTCGCCTACGGCGAAGTGCAATGAGCAATTACGGCCTCATAGTCTGGCTCCATTCCTGGATTGTCTGCTACCCAGACATAGCCAATTGTACCATCCGACTCAACCACAAAGACAGCCCGTTGGGCGACTGTATACCCTGGAATTACGAAATTCCCCAGTGCAACACCGTAGGCATCAATTGCTTCTCTGTGCACATCTGATAACAGAGGAAAGGAGATTTCATTGGCCTCAGCGAAAGCGGCGTTTGAGAAAGGAGCGTCGACCGAGATTCCAAGGACACTGACTCCACTCGAATCTAGACTAGCCATTCCCTCAGAGAATGTGCACATCTCATTGGTACAAACTCCTGTGAAAGCAGCAGGATAGAATGCCAAAATAACCCTGCAACCCCTCATCTCGCTAAGAGTCACAGAAGACTTGTCTTGGGCGGTTAGTGTGAAGTCGGGAGCCATGTCACCTACTGAAGGCATGGTATCTCCAAGGGGTCTGGCTGATTACATTTGCTCGGGACTATCAATCCCGAGGAGACCAAGCCCCGTGGATAAAGTCCTAGCTGTGAGGTCGCAAAGCGCCAAACGACTGAACCTGACTAGATCGTCTTCAGAAGATAAAACTGGACAGTTCTCGTAGAATGAGGCGAATGCAGATGCGACTGAATGCAAGTATGTACATAGACGGTGAGGGGAGTAGGTATGAAGAGATTCATCCACCATTGCAGGGAAGTTGACCAGCCTTCTCGCAAGCAAAATCTCCTCCGGATGGACCAGTGTGATGGCGGTACTATCTGGGAGTGGTCGAGTGACTNGAGAGCGCCGAAATATGCTGCATATTCTAGCGTGAGCATACTGCAGATAGGGGGATGTGTTTCCATCGAAGGACAGCATCCTATCCCAATCGAAGACATAGTCCTTAGTCCTCTCAGTAGAAAGGTCGGCATACTTCACAGCTCCAATTCCAATCGCCTTGGCAATCTCCCTCCTCTGCCTGGTATCAATCGAAGGATTCCTGGCGGCAATTGCTTGTTCAGCCCTTACGACTGACTCGTTGAGTAAATCGACCAGTTTGATTGCCTCGCCCTCTCGGCTCTTCAGAATCTTCCCATCTGAATCTAAAACAGAGCCGAATTTGATGTGAGTAGCATTGTGTGAATTGTCCATCAATCCGGCCTTTGAGGCGACCTCGAATACCATCTCGAAGTGTTGAGTTTGAGGAGTCCCTACGACATAAAGTAGGTCATTGCAGCCTAGCCGCTCAACTCTGTCGATAATGCATGCTAGGTCTGTAGTGGCATAGTTGTAGCCCCCGTCTGCCTTCTGGATNATGAGTGGCATCGGTTCGCCCTTGCGATTCACCCATCCTCCNGGATACACGACTTTAGCGCCATCGCTATCCTCCAGTANTCCGAGATTTTCGAGTCTAGTTACTACGTCGGGAAGTAAGTGGTGGTAGTTCGACTCGCCCATGATGTCTTCATTTGTTAGTAGTACCCCAAGCATACCGTAAACCTCGTTGAAGTAGCGCATGGACTCATCCACGAGAACTCGCCAAAGTCTGAGTGTCTCCTCATCTCCACTCTGGAGCATTACAACACGATTGCGAGATCGTTCAACGAATGCCTCGTCCGAGTTGAATTTCGCTCGGGCCTGTTTGTAAAAACCATCCAAGTCACCCATCCCAAGCTCATCAGCTGCATTGCCCTCTCCAAGATCCAATAGATGCTCGATTAGCATACCAAAGGGGGTGCCCCAGTCGCCGACATGATTCTCACGATGAACCGTGTGACCCTTGTGCATCAGCATGCGCACAATCGCATCGCCGATGACTGTAGACCTGAGGTGACCGACATGCATCTCCTTGGCGACGTTTGGAGCAGAGTAGTCAACTGCGGCAACTCTANTTTCCTCGGTTTCAACCCCCAGTCTGTCGTCGGGAAGTAGTTCACACAGCCTTTCAGCGAGCCATTCCGGATCGGCCTTGAAATTGACGAATCCACTTACCGCTGACACTTCAGCAATTCCTCTAAAATTCGTAGAGAATTGAGAAGATAATGATTCGGCTATGTCCACAGGTGAGCGCTTGCGAATCGAAGCGAGGCTGTGACAGGGTAGGGCTAAATCTCCATGTTCTTCTACAGTTGCCGGGCCCAGAAGCTCGCGCAAGTCCTCGTCCATCATTCCCTTGAGTGCCTGCTCGAGAATCCTCATCCAATCAGCTCCATGCATACCTCAGGATAGCGGCGATTCCGCCAAATGAGTCGTTGAGTGTAACTCCTTCCTCAGTATCCATCGAGACCAGGCTGACCTTGGCTGAAATGTGTCCGGCCAGCATGCTCAACTCATCCACCAAATCCATNGATCTATCAGGATCCTCGATGATGTTCTCAGAATCACAAGATGGGCAATTAGGAATATCGGACCTAGTGCTCTGAGTGGATTCCCATTCATGTTTGCATTGCTTACAGGTCCATCCAACTCTTCGCTGTCTGAGGCCTTCTGAGAGTAGTAATGTGTGGACTGCACCTTGGTCGAGGGCAGATCTTACCATAGATTCGCCGTAAGTTGCCTTGGGGTGATTCTGCATGACTTCACGTAAGAAATGATCAACTAGGTTCCTTTCTGCATCTAGTTCGATCTGGTCCATCAGACCACCTGCTCGCTGAATCAACTCGCGCAAGCCGCTCTCGTTAGAGTAGCCAACATCAAACAGAGGTTCTCTGACGAGTTTCTTAATTTCGTGATGGAAGTAATCCTTCTTGACTACGAAATCNTTAGTTGCTCCCGGTCCACCAACGATGATTCCCTGTAGATTCTCTATCTGAGGCAACCAGTAGTTGCAAGCCCTCTCGGCTGACTTCTGGAAGAAATTGTGAGCGGCTTCTTCTATGAGTCGCTCGAAACGCTGGGCCGACTGGCCACCTCTGCCGTGTTTAGAGGGGACCTGTGAGGTGATGTGCTCTTGACAGTGTAGCCTCTTNCCGGATGCTATTCCGTAAGCGGATTCAGAGCGATCGATGACGAACAACCCGTATGCTGTCCTATCGATTAGCATCTCTTCCAACTGGCTGACCTCAAAAGTCGAGTCGCAGCGGTATCTGAAGGAAGGGAAGGCTTCAGGAGGGTCGTCAATCACGGTGGTGATGAGCCTAGTCTTGTTGTTTCCAACGATAACATGCCCGACGAAGACTGCTATGCCGCGCTCTCCAGGAGTCTTGTAGCGGTTCAGTGAGGCTAGGGCTGACTCAATGGCATCGCCAACGTGCTTTCTTGTTGATTTCGACTTGATATTAGCTGCTTGTCCGGCCTCTTGCGACAGATGCTGCCTAATATCGTGAATCATCCTGTCAGGAGGAACGATTACTGTCACCAGTTCGGTTCCCATCCCTCTCATCGAAGATAGTTCCTCAAGCGCCTTCTTCAGACGGAGCCTGCGCTGCTGCTGCTCTAGGTCTTCAGACATGCTATGCCTCTGCCAGAGGCCTGAGGGGCGGCATTTCAACCCTTCACCGCGCCCGAGGCGCAGGCATTGAAAGGGTGCACGTACGCGCAGCCATCAATGGCGAAGGTTGTAGCCGCCCTAGGAGGCAGTCTGCTGAGGCCCGAGGTCGAAGAGAGACATGCTTGGCTGGAGAGTCTTACTGAGGTTGTTAGAGACCGTGTTGCGATGGAAGACAAGTTAGGCATAGTTGTCGGAGGAGGATCGGCTGCTCGTGAGGGTATAGAGTTAGCAAGACCAATTGTTGACTCAGAAGATCGTCTTGACAGGATTGGCATCGCTGCCACCAGGCTGAATGCTACTATCGTGCGTGAGAGTCTTGCTGATGCCGGCATTCCGGTCTCTGGAAGTATCCCTCTAAGCGTAAACGAAGCGGTTTCTCTGCTTGAAGAGAGGCAAGTAGTAGTCATGGGAGGAACTAGGCCGGGCCACACTACCGATGCTGTCGCGATTAGACTGGCTGTGGCGTCCGGTGCTGAGCGCTGTATCATAGCGACAAATGTCGCTAAGGTGCACGACTCTGATCCGCGAACAAATCCTAATGCGCGTGCCTTTGACACACTGACTCATGCCCAACTGCAGGAAATCGTTGGCCCAGCAGAGCATTCCAAGGCTGGACCATCACAAGTGGTTGACCCAATTGGTGCTGATGCTGCTGCAGATGCCAGGATGAAGTTGTGCATACTTGACGGTAGGAGCATTAGTGCTCTGAGGTCGGCAATAGAGGGCGCGGATTTCGGAGGAACCTTGGTAGAATGAGTCAGCGCGACAGGATAATGCGGGATGCTCAGAGGACCGCGGTAGAAGCTCGAGAGGCTGCCAAGCGAGGGCGAGATGCTCAGAAAAGAGAGCGTGTAAAGCGGAACTTTTCGACTCCTGACCATCGACATTGCTCTGTGTGCTGGGCGCCGATTCCCCTAGATGAGGATCCACCTGTCTGCTCGGATCCTGAATGTGGGGAAACACGACGCAAGCGCGAATCTTCAAGGAAAAGGTTGACAGTGATGCTGTATCTTTTCCCTGCGATAGCAATCCTGCTAGTATTCCTGCAAGTGATAACATAGTAGCGTCAGATTGAATTGTAAGCGAGATAAGGAGTGAGTACGATGATGATTAGAGTTCTATCCATCCTACCTGCTGCGATGGGGGTAATCTGCGCCATACTCGTCTTGGTCAGCCTGTATTCTCCTACACTCGACACCAGTCGAACCGATATTCCCCTTGTCCCNTGTACCGACGATAGTACTGGATGTCCAGTAGGNCTGAGTGGAGAAGATCTGAGTTCTCCAACTGCATTCATGCTTCTTGATATCGAAGTTACAATCGAATGGGAGCAGTTCGCCACCAGTTGGATTGGCGTAATTGAAAGTATACCTGATGGCTGTGAGCCTGACTCAAATGGGATGACTTCATGCACGGCTGAGGATTTTGAATTCATTTCAGGAGGGCCAGATGAAGACGGAGGTTCGCTGACCTTTGAACTCAAGCCTGGAGAATACAGATTCGCNACTGCTAGCACAGATACCTCCGGAGTTGGTGGTGAGCAATTGGTCACAATAACTCCTCAGATTTCCCTAAACCCGATCGCAGAGATTTTGCTAGTAATCGTCTCAATTCTTCTTTTCGCAGGCTCAGGCGAGATGTTCGCTCATCGTAGCATAATGAGAGCCTGGAAGCGATTCAAGGAGGCATGAGTCGTTTCAGTTTTGTTGAAGAACCAGTAAGGGGTGCCGAGTGTATGGACAAGACTTGTGAGAACTGCGGTTCTGCAATCGATGTCTCTGGGTTGCCCCCTTCATTTGGCGGTTACAACCTGTACTGCACTATCTGCGGACATCACTGGAAAGTTGAGTAATTACTCGTCCCTGTGCCAATTCTCGGGTAAACTGAGTGGATCCCCTACATCGTCAGCCCCAATCACTTCGATTAGTCTGGCCCTTAATTCCTCCAAGCCCTGGCCGGTCTCTGCACTAATCGGAGTATCTGCCTCTTTGGGAAGTTCAGCGATCAAGTCAGCCTTGCTGTGTACCACAATCATCGGCCTCTCAGACATCAACTGGCTAACCTCTTCCAGCAGATGCTTCTGATGCTCAAGAGGGGTTGTTGTACCCTCTGATGANTCAACCAGAAAGAGTAGAGCATCGCCTATGTGCTCAAGTGCGGCGATGGCCTGTAATTCGATTCGGTTGCGTTCGGACATTGGTCGGTCGAGAAGCCCTGGGGTGTCTACCATCTGGTAGGCCCTGCGTCGGTGTTCAAAGTGCCCCAGATGCAATTGCTTGGTAGTGAATGGGTACGATGCGACTTCGGGCTCGCCGCTTGAAAGTGCAGAAATCAGAGCCGATTTGCCAACATTGGGTGCGCCAGCCACCACGATACAGGGCTCACTAGGGTCTAGAGAGGGGAGGTGTCGCAGAGTATCTCGGGCTTCGCCGAGCCACATAATCTGAGGTGAGACCTGGTCTAGAATAGATGAGAACCGTCCGTATGCGTGGCGGCGTGCCTGATGGAATCCCTCGATGTTTCTGAGTCTCAGAATCTTCCTCTGCGTCTCACCTGCAATTTTGCGGACCTGTTCAGCGGCCCACTGGATTGTGCCTAGGCTCTTACGGTACTCGTCATTACCTACTGCAGCATCAATCAAAGCTTGATCGAACTGCGAAAGTGCATTCAGACTCGGCCATCTGTCAACCCATTTTAGTAGAGTGGAGTCGATGACATCGGCGGCAGACTGGACCATCCTGTCCATCTGCTTACGGACTCTATGGTACTTGTCGGGGTCTTCAACGAAATCTGACTGTTTACTCGCCCTGCTGAATGCCTTGTCGAGAATCTCCTGTGGATACAATACCGTA